>JAJFUI010000336.1 GCA_021372555.1 Planctomycetaceae bacterium
GTCGTAAAGCCGAACATCGGCTGGGATCGCACGCCCGAACAAGCCGCCAACACGCACCCCGAGGTCGTCACGGCCATCGTCCGGCAGTGTCTCGATGCCGGGGCGAAGCGGGTGCTGGTGTTCGATCGGCCCTGCAACGAGGAGCGCCGCACCTACGCCCGCAGCGGCATCAAGGCCGCGGTCGACGCGATTGGCGACTCCCGCGCGAAGTGCCTGTTCCAAGATAAAAGCAAGTTCGTCCCGGTCGAAATCAAGGACGGAAAGTCCATCCAGAAGTTCTCCTTCTACAGGGACGCCCTAGAGTCGGACTGCGATTGCTACATCAACGTCCCCGTGGCCAAGCACCACAGCGCCGCCCGGCTGACGCTGGGGCTCAAGAACGTGATGGGCGTCATCGGCGGCAAGCGCGGCGAGATCCATCAGGTCAACATCCACCAGCGGATCGCCGATCTGAACTTGATCGTCCGCCCGAAGCTGACGATCATCGACGCCACGCGAATCCTCCTTCGCAACGGGCCGACGGGCGGCAATCTCAAGGATGTTAAGGTCCTGGACACACTGATCGCCTCGGCCGACACGGTGGCCGCCGACGCCTACGCGACGACCCTGTTCGGGCTGGAGCCGGCCGACATCGGTTCCACCGTCGCCGGTGCCGCGCTCGGATTGGGCGAGATGGATCTCGAAAAGATCAAGATCGTCCAAGCCGCATAACTGTACTCCCGCTCCGCGCAAGGAGCGGTGCATCACGACGAGCACGACCGGCAACATGCGACGTCCCTTATGGGTCCCTTGGCGGTGGTGGCGGCGGGCGGCTCAACTCGCCCTGCTGTTGCTCTTCCTCTGGCTCTTTCGCCGAACCGAGTACATTCCGCCGCTCGACCCGGCTGCCGTTGCCGACCAACTTGCCGGCGGCGAAAATGTGTTCTTCCGGCTCGATCCGCTGGCCGGCGCGGCCGCCATGCTTGCCGCGCGACAGGTCATCGCCGCCTTCTGGCCGGCATTGATCGTCGTGCTCCTGACGCTAGTGGTCGGCCGCTTTTTCTGCGGTTGGGTTTGCCCACTCGGCACAATGCTCGACGTCTTTCATCGCCTTTTGCGTCCCATCACGTGCCGCACCAATCGCCTGCTTGCGTCGCGAGCAGATAGACCAGCAGCGCCGGAGGCGACGGCAACCAGCGATGTAGGGTGCTGTATCCAAGCTTGTCGTGGGCATGGAACGCCGTCCCACGCCACGACAGCGCATCCCGCTTCCAGTGCTCTTCGATCGACCCGTTACGCCCTGCTCACGACCATCCTGGTCGCCGCCCTGTTTGCCTTCCCGCTGGTCGGCTTTCTCGACCCATTTTCGATTCTCGTGCGGGGACTGGCCTGCTGGGCCGACCCGTTGCTGTGCCAATGGGGAAAGTCGGGCTTGGCGTGGCTCGGCGACCATTGGAACGCTGGATGGATGGCCGATTGGGCCGACCGCCGTCACCTGCTTCCCTTCCGGCCGATGGTCTTCCAACTCGCGTGGTTTTCCGGCCTGCTGCTTGCGGCAATTTTCATTCTCGAACTGGTCGCGCGACGATTCTGGTGCCGCTATCTGTGCCCCGCCGGCGCGATGTTCGGCCTGCTGAGCACCCGGCCGCTGCTCCGGCGAATACCCGTCACGGCGTGCCCCGCCTGCGGCGATTGCTCCTCAAGCTGCCGCATGGATGCGATCCCGGCGGGGTCCGGCTTTTCGCCGGCCGACTGCAACCTCTGCATGGATTGCGTGAGCCGCTGCCCGCGTGGCATAGTCCGCTTCACGTGGAAGCGCTCGAAGCGTTTCTCCCCTCGCCTTCCGGCAGAGGGGCCGGGTGCGAGGGCCACGCGCGCAATCTCCCCTCGCCCTTTGGGAGAGCGGCCGGAGGTGAGGACGCCTGCCACGCGATCATGCAGCCCTCACCCTAACCCTCTCCCGAAGGGAGAGGGGACCAGCACGGCTTTCGCAAAGGGACGGGGCACGAAGTCGCGACTTCGCGGCGTGACGCCTACCAACCTCTCCCGTCGCAGCGCCCTGGCCGGCATCGCGCTGGGCGTCGGCATCCCGGGCATCGCCGCTGCGGTGCGAGCCGTGCACCCGGTGACCGTCGATCCCTGCCTGCTGCGTCCGCCCGGCGCCGCCGACGAAAGGACCTTCCTAAGCCTCTGCATTCGTTGCGGCGAGTGCCTGAAAGTCTGCCCCACCAACATTTTGCAGCCGGCCGTTCTCGAAGCGGGCGTCGAAGGCGTGTTCTCGCCGCGGCTGATCCCCCGTCTCGTGATGGAGCAGACCAATTGTGAGTTCACCTGCACGCTCTGCGGTCAGGTCTGCCCGACAGGCGCTATCCCGCATCTAACCGAGGAGCAGAAGCACCAGCATCCCACGGGCAAGGCCTATTTCGATCACGCCCGATGTCTCCCCTGGGCGAAGCACGAGCCGTGCGTTCGTTGTGAAGAAATGTGCCCGGCCGCGGACAAAGCCATCAAGATCGGCGGCACGCTGACCGTCAAGAACAAGGATGGTCAGCCGTTCGAGGTTCAGCTTCCGCGAATCAATCGCGATCTCTGCGTCGGCTGCGGCATCTGCGAAAGCAACTGCCCGCTCGACGGCCCCGCCGGCATCCGCGTCCGCCGCGTCGACGCCCCCGATCCCGGCACGGAATTTCTGCTCAAAGGCGAGTAACCGTCCCCTCGCCCTCCGGGAGAGCGCTAGGGTGAGGCGGTGTTAATCGTCCCCTCTCCCTCCGGGAGAGCGCCAGGGTGAGGGCTTGGCCCATCTCCCCTCGCCCGCTTGCGGGACAGGAACCGGGGGTGAGGGCGCGCTCGGAACGTCTCCCCTCGCCCGCTTGCGGGAGAGGGGCCGGGGGTGAGGGCGGTTGACGCGACGACAGTTTTCGATACCTTCTCGCCGCATCTACTGCGGCAAGAAGTCCTGCACCACCGTCACTTCGCGAATCTGCCGGCTGTCCGGCTCAAACACCCGAAGCTTCACCTGAATGCCACGCAGCGGATAAGGATACGGCGGCGAAGTAGTCTTTTCTCCGTCGTCGTCAACGACACCGTTATTGTTGTCGTCCAACCCGTTGCTGCTTGCGCCGGCAAGAGCTTCGTAATGCGTCGACCACGTGTCATAGACTCGCGACAGATACGGAGACGCCGCATTCAAGCCCGACGGGGTATTGCCGAGACCGCTGAAGTTCGTGGTGACGCCAGTGTTGTAGCCGAGGTTGACGTACGCACCGGTGCCACCGACGGCGTTCGGCGCCTTCGGGTCCCACACTTGAACGTCGAACCCGATGACGTTCGTAAGTATCACATCGTCTGCGATTCGAGTGCCTGTGCCTGGGGCGGTCGAAAACGCCTCGTCGGTAATCCGGTAGTCCGCCTTATTCGTCCAAAGATCAAGGTAAGAAATGGGCGGAGTTGCGGCCGCAGGCAGCGCCGCAGGGAGCGTCTCGGTCGTCCAACCAGTTGACGAGCACTCCTTCAGCGTCGGTAGAGTCGGCAACGTCTCCTTGCCACTCGCGAATGTGTTAACGGACCATCGCCAGCAGCGAGCGTCGTAGGGCGCGGCGGTTGAATGCGCAAACCGACACTCGCGACGGGTCAAATCGCTCAGCGTGTTCGCCACGAGCGCACCGCCACGGACCCTCGCTGATACATCGCAATTGCGGTAGTACGGCGCGGCGATTCCAGTCAAGTCTGCGCCCGGCACGACCAACAACACGCGACGGTAAAGCGTCCTGCCGCGAATAAACCAGGCTACCTCGGCCACGTCCGATTGGACCGTCCCCGTGCCGAAACGGCCAACAAATGGACGTCCGGAACTGCGGGTGGTAAACATTAGAATGTCGTCGCAATCGCCGATAGTCGTGTCCGCCTGATTGCCGTTGTCGCTGTTGCAGGCGATGTCACGCGGCGCAACAACCGGCCCGATCGGCCCTTCGATGTACTCAAAATACCCCTCGTTATTCGCCGGGTCACGCGGCGGGCTCATCGTGACGGTCACGCCGGTCAGGTCCATCTGCAGACGCTCGGCGGCCAGACGCAACCGGTCGGCGGCTTCGAGCATCGAACGAGAGTCGGTGACGGCCCCGCCGACACGGCCGAACATCGCCACCACCGCACCAAGCAGGAGGAGCGACAATGTGGTCGAGACGAGAATCTCAATCAGCGTGTAGCCGGTCTTCGGGCGAGACTGGCGGGCGGCGTTTCGCAATGAACCAACGAGACGCGACGACGAGGCGGGCCGTTTCATGGGAAGTGTTCCTGTTGCCGTCGGCCCAGCCGTCTCTCGCGAGAGGGGTTGGGGCGCGACTGCCCCTGGCTGATGCGCTGGGCATGACGCTGCATCGGACCAACGCCACGCCAAAGCATAACCTACGCGGCTCTTGCCCACCGCCGGCCCGTTTGGCTGACTACAGTATATTCGACCCTCGTTGGGCGGAAAAGTCAACCGAAGGTTCGCAGTGTCGGCTTTAGCTGGCTGACGCGCCTCGCAAACCGCCGCCAGAAGGCGGAACTACGAACGAACGCCCGTTGTGGCGTCCAAATCGCCGCCCAATGCCTGGGCGACGAACGACCGCCGGCTGCTAACCGCGTACCACACACCGGCAAGCACCAACGGGACGGCCGTCACCAGGAACATGGTCGGATAGGGGGGCAGACCAGCCAAAGGGCTGTAATGGACCAGGGCCCCAGCGGCCGGCGCACCGATCAATTGGCCCGCGTCCCACGTGGCGAGTATCAATAGGGTCGCCAGTCCCCGATTTTCCAACGGGAACGTCGCGCTGCCAGCCGCGACGACCGACGGGAACAGCACGGCGTGCGAGCAGCCAAAACCAATGGCCGGCACGATCAGGTGCCATTCCGCCCGAACCAGCAGGAACATCAGCACGCTGGCCGCCATGCCCGCCATGCCCCACACGATGATCGGCCGCGGTCCGAACCGTGCCACCCACCGCCGGGTGACGACGCGGGTAACGATGGCCGCCACGGCGTACACCATGAAGAACACACCGATCCGCGGAATATGCAGCCCGTTGGCGTACGGCCGCAGAAACGTCGCGGGCAATCCAAGGCCAATGCCCATGGCCACGCCGACGGCCAGCACCACGCCGGGATTGTACCGCCGCAAGAGGCTAACCAATGAGCGGTCTTGCACCCGCGCCGCGCCTCGCCGGTCGTGAGCAACGCTAGCCGTTTGCGTCGCCTTCTCCAGCCGCGTGGCCAGCAACGCGAACGGAATCGAGCAGAGGCCCAGCAGCCCGGCGACGAGGAACATGGCGACCACGTGTGTGCGTCCGACCGAGAGCGAGCCCAGCAGCAGGTCGCCCAGTAGAGCACCGCCCATCCATCCAAGAAAGCCGGCGGTTCCCAACATGCCC
>JAJFUI010000341.1 GCA_021372555.1 Planctomycetaceae bacterium
AAAATGGAGCCGAAGCCGGCAATCAGATCGCTACCCCCCATTTCGGAGCCATCGGTGAAGCCGGCCGCGCCGGAAATCCCATCGCCCCCGGTGCCCGGCGACGTGCCGACCAAGTAGCAGGCAGTCTGCCAAGGCGCAAGACCGCTCTTTCGTTTCGCTGGCCGCTGGCGGTGCTTGAGCATTCATTCTTTCGCCGCAAGGGCTTCGAACCCACGCGTCACTCGTGGCTTCCGACGGTCCTGCTTTTGGCCGAATATCTCTTCCTAGCGCCTTGCAGGCCGCAACGCGGACGGGGCGATGCTCCGGCTGCCCCAACGGGCCAACCCCTTCTCTACGTTGATAAGATGCGTAAACGCGCGAAGCGTGGCTGCCTCTGCCGCACGTGTCGGTCGTAGCGATTTTCTCGATTCTTCCGGTTGTCGGGCCGATAACGTCTGTTGAAGGTCTGTTCCTTCATCTAACAGCAGGGGAAGAATATCGTGAAACGGATCATGCTCTTGGGGCTATTGGCTGGTGTGTTGGCGACAACCACCGGCTGCGGCCTGTTCCAGGCGGTCTTTTGCTGTCGCCCTTGCAACATGCGCGGCGATTGCGGCTCGGGCGTTTGCGACGGATGCGATGACGGTGGCGGCCCGACCTGCGGACCAAGGTGCGGACCCGTTCGTCGCGTTGCCGGCGCCCGAGCGGCCCGAGTCTACGGCGACGATTGCTGCACATCCTGCGGCCGCGCTTGCCGAAGTCGTTGCCGGACCTGCGGAATGTGTGGCGATTGCGACACGTGCGGCGATCCTTGCGGCGATACCTGCTACGGTCGGCCGTGGCATCGCGGACCGCTCAGTTGCCTGTTCGCCCTGTTCTCGCCTTGCACTTGGTGCGGACGTGGCTGCGGCGATCGCTACTGGGGTGATTTCTATTCCGATCCGCCGGACTGCTGGGACCCGTGCGACTGCCATGGCAACTACATGGGCGGTGGCAACGGCCATGTCAGCGGCCGCGGCGGCTACGTTGAAGGCCCCGTCGGCTACGGCGGAGAAGGCAACGGCTATGTCAGCGGCGGCAACGGTGGCGGCGGATGTCGCCACTGCAACGGCGGCCACGGCGGCTACACCAACAACGGCGCCGTCGAGGGCATGACCTCCTCCGGAGAACGAATGATCTCGCAGTCGGATCGTGTGGTCGGGCCAGCCCAGCGCTCGGCCGCCCAGCCCCACAAGGCCGCGAAGCCCTACGCCGAGTGACGCGATCGTAAAGCTGCTTCCCCAGCGCTAGAAACAAGGCCCGCGGGTGTGATGCCCGTGGGCCTTTTTGTTGCGCCTGTCGTATGGTGCCCTCGGCCGCTCGCGGAAGAGGGCCGGGGTGAGGGAGACCTACGTCGAAGCAGAACCTACCGAACGATTGCCGACTCCCGCTCCCGCGCACTCATTCGCGATGTGGAAAGAGCTAGATCGTTCGCCCCGCTCAGGATGACATACGTCCGGCACTCATCCGGGCTGGATCGCGTCTCCAGCGTGAGCAAGGACGCCATCCGTGTGTCTCGATCTATACGAGACGCCGCATTAGCTGCCGTCTCCGGGAATCTGCTTGAGCTGCGAGACGCCAGGCCCTGCTTTGGCTGACGGTCTTGGCGAATGGGTGCTGCCGGTCAGGTAATTGTCGACGACGGCCGCCTCTTGGATGCTGTTGAACTTGTCGCCCATCGCTTGTTGCAGCTTCTTTTCGTGGAGATCGCGATAGATGTCGTCGCGGACCTTGGCAAACTCCTCGACAACCGGCTCGGTGTAGCCCTCGCAGCGGAGAATGACGAACTTGTCGCCCACCTGGATGATGCCGGACAAGTCGCCGGGCTTGAGCGCGAAGGCCTCGTCCTCGATCTGCGGCTGGCCGCCGTACTTCTTAATGGGCGGAATCTCGCCACGGAGCGACTGGCTCCCCGGTTCGACCGAGTATTGAGCGGCCAAATCGCCAAAGTAGTCGCTGTTGTTGTGCTTGCGAGCCAGATCGAACACCTGCTGCGCCCTGCGCTGCGTGTCCAACACGATCGCCAGACAGCGAACGCGCGGGCCAAAGTTCGCCTCGAATCCCTTTCGGAGATCTTCCTCGGTGACCTGGACTTTTCCGTGAACCAGCTTCTTAAGCGCGGCTATCGGCCAAACCACGTCATGGCGATAAGCTTCCAACGGAATGTGTTGCTTCTTGGTCACCAGTTCAAGCCAACCTTGCACGTCGGGCGTGCCGTCGGCCTTCGGCTTAAAACCGGTGGCGGCTGCCTCGGCGATTTCCGCGTCGATTTCCGCCTCCGTCACCGTCACGCCTTGGCGGCGGCAGGCCTGCTCAAGAATCTTGCGGCTGATCAGCGATTCCAACGTGGCGGGGGCGTGCCGTGCCAGGCACTCCTCCGTGAGCTCGCGAACGGTGATCGGCGAATCCAACACCACCGCGGCCACGCCCGGCATCTTCCGCCGCTTTTCCGGGTCCATCCACACCCACTGGATTCGGCCTTCCGCCTCTTTCTGCAACTGGGCAAAGATGTCCTTCGACACGCCGTGCATCTTGCGATCGCGAAGAACCTCGACCAGCCGCGGCTGGACCTGCTCGAAGGAGACGCGCTGCGGCGGGATCATCCCTTCTCGTTTCAGAATCACATACTGCCCGCCGGCGTAGATGACGTCGGAGATCTGGCCATCCGCCATGCCAAACGCGGCGTCTTCGATTTCCTTGTACGACCCGTGCATGCGGATCGGGTTGATCATTCCCTTGAGGCTCGCACTGGCGGCGTCCTCCGAGGCGGTTTTCGCCAGGTTGCCAAAGTGGCTCGACTCGTTGGCGTGGGCCACGGCTTCGGCGTGCAACTGTTTCGCCTTGTCTGCACTGTGCACCGAAATCAGGCGAGCGCGGACCATCGGGCCATATTGCGTCTCGTATTCGTTCTGCAGCTCTTCCCGGGTGATGGTCAGCCGGCTGCCCGCCAGTTTGCGCAGGGCCAGCGTGGGCCAAATAATGTCGTTGGCGTACTGGGCCGGCGTGACGTTCCGCTCCTGCTTCAGCATCTTCAGCCACTGGTCGACCGGAATGTTGAACCGCTTTGACATCTGCTCGATTTCGGCGCTGACCTCCGCTTCGGTCACCGTGATGCCCCGCCGCCTGCATTCGCCAGAGATCAGTTGCTTGTTGACCATGCTCTCCAGCACTTCGTTGCCGAAATGCCGGAGGCACTCCTTGCCGAGTTCCTCCCGCGTGATCCGCTGGTTGTTCACCGCCGCGACCATCTCGGGAATCGACCCCTGGCCGTTTCTCGTGCGGGCAGTGTCCGATGTTTTGCGGGCGGGGTCGTTGGGATATTTCTCCGACGTAGACGTCCGAGCGGCCGACCGGCTCGCGAACCGCTCGCGCGGCGCGGGCGCTGCCGGAAGGTCCGACGACGTTGCCGCCGCGTTGTCATCGCCGGCAGCCTGTTCGACCGTGTCCGCGCTCGCCGGGGCAGCTCCCGAGTAGTAGCGAATCGCCACGCAGCAGCCAACGAGCACCACGCTGGCCAAAACCATCTGAACCTTTTTCCGGGTCATCTCGGTTCCTCCTTAAACCGTTGCGGCGAACGTCCTTGCCACAGTGCGCAGCACGCGCGAGGGGATACACCGGGTGGCGCGGTGTCGAGGCTCGCGCCGGCGGCCCTCCTGCCGCCTTCCGATGCTAACTACTCCCTTGTCGCAGAAGTATAAACCCTACGTTTCCAGCGAGGCAACCCCGAAATTCTTGAATCCGTATTGTGTCGCGCCGCTTGCGTAAGTTAAGATCACGCTCCCCCATGCCATGTCGCCACCCGCAGCGCATAGCATGACGCGACGGACCGTCTGTCCTTGGAGAAAAGACCCACGCACATCTCGACCCCTCGCCCGAAGCGGCCGGGATCGTCCGACACCCTACGGAGAACCTGATGGCAAGCAACTCACCAACGGCAAATATCGCCAACGCCACCCCCTCGTGCAAAAGACCGGTCTCTGTGGTGTTCGTCAACCTGTTCGCTCCGCAGCGCTACCTGACCTACGGCCTGCCGCTAAGCCTTGAAGTGCTGACTGGCGATCTTCGCGCCGAGTTTCCAGGCGACGTGTCGGTCACCATCCTCGACATGCAGACCGGGCTTACCTCCGAGGACGTCGTCGACCGCATCCGAGAGATCAACCCGGACATCCTGGGCATCACGGTGAAAGTTACCGAGCGGAGACTGGCCGAAACCATCCTCGATCCGGTGCTCGATTTGCCCAAAGAAAAGCGCCCCCGGTACCTCATCGTGGGCGGTCACCGGCCCCGCTTCTTCAACGAGGATTTCCTCTCCAAGTACGACGACGTGCTCATCTGCACGAGCGAAGGCGAACTGACCATGCGCGGCCTCGTCGACCTGATCCAGGGTCGCATCTCGTCGCTCCGCGAAATCCCGAACCTCATCTTCAAGGAGCAAGGAGAGGTCGTTTCGACGCCCATCAAGGCCCTCGACCTGCATGACTACCACCAGCCGAGCGCCGACACGCTGGAGTTCATCATGCAAAAGCATGGGATGATCTATAGCGAGTCAAGCCGCGGTTGCGGTTGGGCAAAATGCAGCTTCTGCAATCGCCACTTCGCTCGCGGCACCACCTTGCGAGCCATCCCCGAGAAAACGGTGATCGACAACCTCGAACGGTTGTACAAACGCGGTGTCAAAATCGTCTATTTCACCGACGAAGATTTCCTGCTCTACAACCCTGATCGGGTAATCGCCATTTCCCAAGGGCTAATCGCCAAGAACATCAAGCTCTCGTTCTGGATTCAGACCCGCGCCGACAACCTGTACAGCCCCAAGGCCACGCCCGAGGAAAACGAAAAGAAGCTAGAAGCGATCCGTCTGTTCCATAAGGCCGGCCTGCAACGGATTTTGTTCGGCATCGAGAGTGGATCGCCGACGCAGGCGCGCCGCTACAACAAGGGCATTGATCTGCAGTCGATCGCCCGCGCCGCGAAAATCGCCAAGGACGTCGGCCTGCAGGTCGAAACCGGATTCATCCCGATCGACCCGTACGTGACCCTCCAGGAACTCAAGGAATCGCTCGCCTTCATCGAGGAACACGATCTCCAGGATTCGATCGTCCGGGTGCTCAACGTCGTGTGCCTCTCCGAGGGCGCCATCTTCTATAAGAAGATTGCTCACGACAACCTGATTTGCGGCCAGCGGGACCCCGAGTCGCTGCTGACGCCGTACAAGATGTTCGACCCAAACAACGAATACCTCCGCGAGACGACGCAGAATTGGTTGAGTGAGACGCTGTCGTACATTTACGCCCTGCGGCGAGTCGTCGACGCCAGCCCGCAAGGCGTTATCGAGGAAAAGTACCTTATTCAGTTCCGACGGCTCGACTTCGTTCTGCTGCGAGGCCTCGTCCAACTGCTGGCCGCCCAGCGGATCGAGTCGGCCGACATCGAGACGTTCTCGCAATGGCTCGCCGGGCTGGGCATGGACGAAAAGGAAATTGCACGGATGGCGGCCTCCTTCGACGCCGTTGCCGGCCAGCAACTGGCCGAGTCCGTCCGTCGGCGGCTCATCGAGTGCTTCATCCAGACGCTGCGCTACTATCGCGACTCACTGATTCTTTCGATGGCCGCGGCGATCAACTCGGGGTCGATCGCCGATCCGGGCAACTTCCTCGGTACCGGCATCAGCGAGATCAAGACCTTGGAGCAAAGCCGGTCGCACTTGGCAGCCAATCGCATCGCCCGCCCGGCCTTCCTGAGCCGGTCGTCAAAATGCGATTCTTGCGAAGACGCCTGGGCGGCGTAACATGTCACGAACGAGGCTGCTGTCACCATGAGCCAACCGCGCGGAGTGCGGGAGTCCGTTAAGGCTGCCTTTCGAAAGGTGGGCCTGTATCCGCTCGCCGCATGGATCATGCTACGGTTCCGCGTGGCCCGGCATGAACTGCTTCGGCGGATTCCCCGACGCCGCCTTCGCGCGGCGCGCGAGCCGGAGGCGCGAGATTTCGACATCCTCTGTCTCCCGGTGATTCCTTGGAACTCGCGGTTCCAACGCCCCCAGCAGCTAATGCGGCATTGGTCCGAACGAGGCCACCGCGTCTTTTACGCCTCGCTCCAGTTTCATCACGGCGATGACGTGATCGTTTCCGCCGCGACCGAATCGGGCCACAACAACCTCGGCGCCCCGGTGCCCGGCGTTTTGGAAATCACCTTGCCGGGCCCGTTGCTTACCAGCATCTACGCCCAATTGCCCGCGGCCGACCATGTCGACCGCATGGTGGCCGCGATTGACCGCCTTCGGCGGCAGCAGCGAATCGCCGCTGCCGTCGTCGTCGTGCATCTCCCGTTCTGGACCGCCCTGGCCGAGAAGCTGCGGGAGCGCTTCGGCTGGACGATCGTCTATGATTGCATGGACGACCATTCCGGTTTCTCGACCAATAACGAGGCGATGCTCCGCGCCGAAGATCGGACGATTGCCACGGCGGACCTCGTGGTCGTCACGTCCGAAGTGCTGCGGACGAAGGCGGCCTCGAAAGCTCGCCGGATCGAATTGATCCGCAGCGCTTGCGACTACGAGCATTTTGCCGGCCAAGAGATCGGCGGCCCAGCATCCAGCTCTGTCTCAAAAACGCATGGCAACGAGCGACGCACGATTGGCTACTACGGGGCCATCGCTGAATGGTTTGATGGTGATCTCGTGGCCGATCTGGCGCGACTGCGCCCCGACTGGCGATTCGAGCTCATTGGCAGCACGTTCACCGGCGACGTGTCCCGGCTGCAGAAGCTGCCTAATGTCGCCTTGCTCGGTGAGAAACCGTACGCGGCGCTGCCGCAGCTCATTGCCCATTGGGACTGCTGCATCATCCCGTTCAAGCGATCGCCGTTGACCGAGGCCACCAACCCGATGAAGGCCTACGAGATCATGGCCGCCGGCAAGCCGTTGGTCACCGTCGATCTGCCCGAGCTTCGTTTGATGGCCCGAGACGGGTTGGTTTCGTTAGCCAACGACGCCCACGGCTTTGCGGCGGCAATTGAGGCGGAAATGGCGGCCGATGGCCTAAGCAGGCGACAGCGTCGCCGCGCCTTCGCGAAGACGAACACGTGGCCCGACCGCTGCACGGCGATGGACAACGCCGTGCGCGACCTTTGCCCGCTAGCCTCGATCGTCATTGTCACCTACAACAATCTGGCCTTGAATCAGGCGTGTCTGGAAAGCATCTATCGCTACACGGATTGGCCGAACTACGAAGTGATCATCGTCGACAACGCGTCGACGGACGGCACGGCGGAATGGCTCGCTGAGCTGGAGCGGTGGGACCGGGAAGGCGACCTGCAATCAACGCGCGCGCCATTTCCGCGGAAAGATGGCTCCGATGCCGCGCCGCTGCCCACGCCTGGCCGGCCGCGAATCCGTGTGATTCTTAACAAGGACAATCGTGGCTACTCGGCGGCCAACAATCAAGGCATGCGCGCGGCCCGCGGCGATTTCCTCTGCCTGTTGAACAACGACACGCTGGTCACCCACGGGTGGTTGTCGACGCTGATTGGGCATCTGCGAGCAATGCCGGATACCGGCATCGTGGGACCGGTGAGCAACCGCGTGGGCAACGAGGCGATTGTGCCGGTCAGCTACACCGCGCCGGAGGAAATGCCCCGCTGGGCGGCCGCCTACTGCGGCGAGCATGATGGCGAGACTTTCCCGATTCGCATGCTCGGCTTCTTCTGCGTCGTCTTTCCGCGCACCGTTTACGAGCGCGTCGGCGAACTCGACGAGCGGTTTGGCATCGGGTGTTTCGAGGACGACGATTATTGCCACCGCGCCCGATTGGAAGGCTACGAGCTTCGTTGCGCGCGAGACGCCTTCGTGCATCATTGGCAGGGTGCCTCGTTCCAACTGCTCGGCAGTGAGCGATCCATTGGAGTTTTTCACGAGAACAAGCGTTTGTTCCAGGACAAATGGGCCGCGGCAAGAACAAGCTGACCGCTCCGAAGCGAGGTGACCGTTGACCAAGCTGCGCGCTTTACTGACGTTTGGCACGCGACCCGAAGCCGTCAAGATGGCGCCGGTTGTTCACGAGTGCCGCCGCCGGTCGGATCGGCTCGAAACCATCATTTGCACCACCGGCCAGCACCGCGAGATGCTGGACCAGGTGACATCCTACTTTGGCATCGAGCCGGACACCGACCTGGACCTGATGCGCCCCAACCAGACCTTGGCCGACGTCACCGCCCGATGCTTGACGGGGCTCGATGCGGCGATCGTCGAGTATCAGCCGCACTGCATCGTCGCCCAGGGCGACACAACCACCGTGATGGCTTCGGCCCTCGCGGCGTTCTACCGCCGGATCCCTTTCGTTCACGTCGAAGCTGGTCTCCGAACCGGAAATCTGCAGGCGCCGTGGCCCGAGGAGCTCAACCGGCGGATCGCCGGCCTGGTGACCGCGTTGCATTGTGCCCCGACCGAGCGAGCGGCCGAAAATCTGCGAGGCGAGAATGTGCCGCCGGAAACCATCCACGTGACCGGCAACACCGTGATCGACGCGCTGCTTTGGACCGTCGCCAGGGAACGTGGGCAAGATCGCCCTTGGCGGGAAAAGTACGCCTCCCTGGCCGATCGTCGCATGGTGCTTATCACAGGTCATCGCCGCGAGAACTTCGGCGACGGCATGGAGCAAATCTGCACGGCCATCCAGGTCCTCGCCCGGCGGTTTCCAGGCGTGGAATTCTTGTATCCGGTGCATTTGAACCCGCACGTCCGCGAGCCGGTGTCGCGGCTCTTGAGCGGTCAATCGAACATCCACCTCTGCGAGCCCGCCCCCTATCCCGAGTTCGTTTGGCTCATGGACCGG
This sequence comes from Planctomycetaceae bacterium, assembly GCA_021372555.1. GTDB lineage: Bacteria > Planctomycetota > Planctomycetia > Pirellulales > Thermoguttaceae > JAJFUI01. The sequence continues at coordinate 8,850 of JAJFUI010000341.1, forward strand.
GCGACGCTCATCCTCACCGATTCAGGCGGAGTGCAGGAGGAAGCCCCGTCGCTGCGAAAGCCGGTCCTGGTGATGCGCGAGACGACCGAGCGGCCCGAAGCCGTCGAGGCGGGCGCCGTCGAACTGGTCGGCACCGACGTCTTCAGGATCGTCGAGCGGGTCGGTCACCTTCTGACGGATCACGCGGCCTACGCGCGTCACCAGATCGACCGCAGTCCCTATGGCGATGGGATGGCCGCTGGCCGGATCGTCGATCTCATGCTCGCCCAAGGCTGGCAGGCGGAGTCGGTGGCAGAAGCTCCAACGCAACGCCGCGAGGCCGCGTAATCGGGCTTCTGCAGCGGCCAATGCCCAAATGACGCCGTTACTTGGGGAGCGTGAAGTGGAATGCCGCTCCGTGGCCGAGTTCCGACTCGACCCAGATTCGTCCGCCGTGCCGGTCGACAATCTTCTTGCAGATCGCCAGACCAATCCCCGTCCCCTCGTAGCGGTCCCGAGTGTGCAACCGTCGGAAGACCTCGAAAATTTGCTCTCGGAACCTCGGTTCGATGCCAATGCCGTTGTCGCGAACCGAGAACCGCCAGTAGTCGCCTTCCTGGTTTGCCTCGATGTGAATTCGCGGTGACGACTCGCCGCGAAACTTCATCGCGTTGCCGATGAGATTCTGGAACAACTGAGCCAACTGTGACGGATCGGCTCGCACCACCGGCAGCTCACCGTACGTCACTTCGGCGCCCGTGTGCCTGATGCTGTCCTGCAGATCGGCCAGCACTTGCCGCAAGGACGCGTTCGCGTCGATGGAAACCGGTTCGCGGTGACGCGTGCCGACTCGCGAGTACGCAAGCAGGTCCCTGATCAGCGTCTGCATGCGCGTGGTGCCCTCGACGATAAACTCGATGAAGTTGTTCCCCTCGGCATCGAGTTGATTTGCATAGTGCTTTCGAAGCAATTGCGCAAAGCCGTTGACGGTTCGCAACGGTTCCTGAAGGTCGTGCGAGGCCACGGAGGCGAATTGCTCTAGGTCCTGATTCGAGCGGGCCAGCTCGTCGGCCGACCTCCGCAAGGCTTCTTCGGCCCTCACTCTTCGATCCTCATGGTCGATCACGTCCAGCGCATAGGAAATATTGGCGCTGAGCGATTCAAACAGGCCGATCTGCTCCGCATCAAACGCTTTCGAGTCCGAAGCGTAGATTGTCAGGCTTCCAACGGCCTCCCCCTGTCGACGCAACGGAAACGCGGCGGACGTCTGCACGCCGTACCGCAGAGCCGGCGCGCACCAAGGCGCCATCGCCGGGTTCAGCGCAAAATCGTCGTTGATCACGGCGTGGTTTTCCCGAATGCAAGTGCCTGTCGGCCCGGCGCCAAGCTCCCCCTCGACTTCGACGGTAATCTCCCGAATCATGCCCGCCGAAGGGCCGGTAAACGCAACGGGAATGACCTTGTTGCCCCGGCGCTGGCCCACCCACGCCAATGGCAATCGGCCCGTTTCGGCCACGATGCGGCACACCTCCGCAAACAGCGTAGGGGCATCGTGGATGCGGACGATCGCCTCATTCACCTGGCTGAGCACCGCGTAAACGCGGGTGAGCGTCGCTATCTGCGCGTCACGCCGCTTGCGCTCGGTGATGTCCCGGGCGACATGCACCGTGCCGATGGCGCGGCCCTGCTCATCGAACCATGGCGATGTGCTGACCAGCATGTCGCCGCCCAGACGGGGCTCGAACATCTCCACCATATGCTGCCTGGAGTTGCGGCACGTTGCCATGTGAGGGCAATAAGCCGGCGGTTCGGTGGTCCCGTGTACGAGTTGATAACAGTTGATGCCCACGCATTCGGCTTGTGTCAGCCCCAATCGGTCGGCCATGGCGCGATTGGCGCGGACGATCCGGCATTGATCGTCAATGACGGCGACGAAATCCGGAATGGCATCGAACGTCTTTTCCCACTCCTCTTTCGCCTGACGAAGCGACTCCTCCGCTTGCTTTCGCTCGGTGATGTCCGTCATCGTCACCACGGCGCCGAGCAGTCGTCGCTCCCGATCGCGCATTGGGGCCACGCTCACCAGCAAGTCCAGTCGCAGCCCGTCCTGGCGGACCAGACACGCCTCAACATCGCGCGGCGTTGCCGTCGACGTCGCGGGAAATAGCGACAGTTCTGCCTCCGAGATCGCTTCGCACGGTCGCCCAGGACCCAATGCTCCACGCAACGGAAACGCGACACCGAACGGCTGCGACAGCGGATCGCGGCCGCAGAGCTGGTCGGCAGCCCGGTTGGCGCGAACGACTCGGCCGGAGCGATCGCAGACGACAATCGCGTCCTGCGTTTGGTCGAGCACCAAGGCGGCGAACGTCTCGGAACTGAGCAGCTCTTCGGCCGGGTCGCAAACCGAATCGACGGCTGCCGTGCCGCGCCGACGTGCCTCCAGCGACTCTTGAGCTTCAATCAGTTCCCGCCGCAATCGCTCGTTTTCCGCTTCGAGCTCTGCGACTGTCTTCGCGCTCGTTTCCATGGCCGTCCGTCTCCGATCATCGGATTTCTCGCACGTTGCGGTGAGTGAACGCCCGGCATGCGTCCGGCGGTTGTTTGGCCGGCGTTCATGCCAGCGACGGAAGTACGTCCTCCAATCGAAGCCGTCTCCACTTCTCGGTACCGCGCGCCTGCCGGCTGACGGAGCAAGCCGGCCCTCAAGAAAAGAAGAGCGATCTTGCGATGCGCCCGCCGAATATTATTCCAAAAGGCCTGACGAACGTAAAGTAGAGCCGGTGGGGGGAGCAGCGGAACGGCGTGCCGACCCTCGGCCACGCATCAGCCGCGGCTGCCTTTCGGCCAGACTACCATTGCTCGTCGTACTTGGTCCAGAGCAAGGTGCCCAGGCTCCAATAGGCGTCGACGGTCTTCCGGGCGGCGACGGCCGTTTCCTCGGTGAGAAACGCGCGAGCGCTGGCAGTGTCTTGCTTGAGCAGTTGGCAGGCCTTTTCCGCAACGGCCCTTTGATCGCTGAAAAACCCGTCCTGAAGCGGAGCACGAACCGCCGCCACTTCCACCCGCATGTCGCCCCAGCGATGTGATGCGATCGTGGCGACCTGCTTGAACGCCCACCATGCCGAGCGGCGGCTGAACCCGGTCGTGCGGCCGTCGGTCTTATAGTCGTCCGGCAGGTCCGTCACCCCGGCATAAATTGGCACGTAAGTCGTCATTGCCGGGTTTGCGTAGCCAAACCAGACGATGCCGCCGACAGGGTCGGGGAGCCAGCCGCGCGACTGTGTCACCGTGGCATACGTGCAATACCAGCGAGCCAGGCACCGCTCGCCGCGCCAACCCCAACCGCCGTTGACGCGCAGCATCTTGTTCATGTCGTACGGCATGAATGGGTTGGCCAGCGGGCTCTTGACCGCCTTGCCTGTCCCATCCGGCACCGTGAAATCCTTCAGCACATCGAAATCCGTGTCCTCGAAAGTGTCGCGGAACAAGCCCATAACGGTCTTGGGCGCCACCGGCTTCTCCGGCTTTACCGAGAACGGAAACCGATTGCTGTTCGGGTTCAGGTGCAGTGAGGGAGCCAAAAGGGCGAGCACCCGCCACTCGCGGCGCGTCGTGGCCACCTCCGCGCGGCTCTCGGGACTGTAAGCGTCGCAGAACCGGAACGGCTGGCCGCTCTTCGGATCCCAGTACCCTTTCCGCTCGGCCAGTGTTTGAACGTTCTTCGACGCCATGAAGAAGTCCGGCTTGCTGAAATCGATTTCTTCGATCCGCGATCCATTGGCCACGATCGACACGTGATCGTCCGGGACACGTCGTGCGACCCACACGGCGCCCACCGCGTCCTTGCCTGGCCCAACAATCTCCATCAACCACACTTCGCGAGTGTCCGCCACGGTGAGCGCTTCACCAAGATCGCACCAGCCATATTTCTCGATCAACGCGCCGGCCAGGCGAATTGCTTCGCGGGCGGTTTTCGCACGCTGCAGCATCAGACGCGTCAGTGTATCGCAGTCGATCAATCCCTTTCGGCTCGCCAACTCGGGCCGCCCTTCGAACGTCGATTCGCCGATCGCCAGTTGATGCTCGTTCATGATGCCGTAGACGCCGACCATGTAGCCGAAGGTCTCGGGGACCTCGGGAATCGTGCCCGTGGTCTTGCGCCGTAGCCGCTTCATGGGCCCGCTGGGATCCTCTTCCCTGCGGCTCAAGACGACTTCTTCGCCCGGCTTGTGCTTGGCGTGCGGCACGATGCTGATGGCCGAGCTGTCGTCGTGGCTGTCGCAGGTGTGAGAAGTCATCACCGACCCATCGACGGATGCCTTGCGCCCGACCATGATCGAGGTGCAGGCCCGCGAGTCGGACGCCGCCAGAACAACGCTTACCGCCAAAGCTAAGAAGAACGTCCAATCGTGTCGTGTTCGCATGGTGCTTATCTCGGCAAAGGTTAATCGTTCAGCATCAATAATGGCATGTGGCGACCGGTATCAGTCGGCAGAGGCCAAGGCGTGTCAGTCCTGCACTTTGCGAATCAGCCGCAGGAAGTCATTGATCGAGGGGCACCGCTTCGGCAATTCGGGCTCGATGCAACTGTGGATGGCTCGGGCCAACGCGGGCGCCAACTCGGGACGATATTTTCGGATGTCGACCGGCGGCTGGTTGTGGCTCATCGCGGCCATGCCGGTGCTCCCTCGCGTCCAAGGCAATTCGAAGGTGCAGATCTCGTACGCGGTGACGCCAAAGGCGAAAACATCGAGACGTTGATCGGTCTCGCGGCGGCGGACCAGCTCCGGCGCCATGTAGTTCGGCGTCCCCGTTCGGTTGCCCGGCTGCATGAACCACCGCGTCGCAGGCACCGCAAGGCCGAAGTCGATCAGCTTCAGGTCCTGACGGTTGTTCGTCAGCATGAAGTTGCGAGGGCAGACATCGCGGTGGATAAAGCCGGCCTCGTGCACTGCGGCGATCGCCTCGGCCGCTTGGCGGATGAAGTGAACGCGGCGCCCTTCCAAACAAGGATCGCGGGCAGCCAACGCCGCGTTCATGTTGGGGCCTTCGAGATACTCCATCACCACGTAAGGCGCCCCCTCGGTGGTCTTTCCCGATTCGAGCGTCTCGACGATGTTCGGGTGTTTCAACTGGGCGGCGATCGAGCCCTCGGACGGCTTCTTGAGCCCCTTGAATCGCGATTCGAACGCCGTCGTCTTTTGAGGGTCGAGAAGCTTGAGACCTACGATCTGGCCGGTGCGAAGATCGCGGGCCATGTAGAAGCTCGACATGGTGCCCGAAATCGCCTCATGCAACAGGACGAACCGCTTGGACACGTTTAGCTGTCCGCCGCCGAGAATCGTCTTGAGATGGTCGAACAGGGGCATGGAAAAGTCGAGAGTTGAAATTCCAGAGTTGAAAGTGAGAGCTCAACTCGGGACGCTCCACTCTCGACTCTCCGCTATTTCCCGCAGTAGTCGATAGTCCTCGCCAACTCGCTTTGCAGATCCTGCCGGCGAACGATGCGATCGATAAAACCGTGTTCCAGCAGGAACTCGCTGGTTTGGAATCCCTTGGGCAACTCGATGCGGATCGTCGCCTTGATCGTTCGCGGCCCCGCGAAGCCAATCAACGCCCGCGGCTCGGCAAACACCACGTCGCCCAGCGAGGCGAAACTGGCCGCGACGCCGCCCATCGTCGGATTCGTCAGCACCGACACAAACAGCCCCCCGGCCGCGTCGAGCCTCGCAATGGCCGCAGACACCTTGGCCATCTGCATCAGCGATAGCATCCCCTCGTGCATTCGAGCTCCGCCGCCGGAGCCGGAAATGATAATCAGCGGCCACTGGTTCCGCGTGGCGCGTTCGATCGTCCGCGTCAGTTTTTCGCCGACCACCGAGCCCATGCTGCCCATGATAAACGCCGAATCGGTAACTCCGAAGGCGACGCGGCGGCCGCGGATCATCCCCGCGCCCACGACGGCCGCTTCCCGCAAGCCGGTCCGACGCTGCTCTTGCTCAACCTTCTGCGGATACGGAACCTTGTCAACGAACCCCAACGGATCCGTCGTCTCAAGGTCGGCGTCCCACTCCTCGAACGTGCCTTCGTCGAGAACCTGGGCAATCCGCTGACGCGCCGGCACATACCAGTGGTAATCGCACTCCGGGCAGACGCCAAGCAGCCGCTCGGCTTCCTTGCGGAAAATCGTTCCTTGACACCCCGGGCATCGTTTCCATAGCCCTTCCGGCACGCCCCGCTTGGGATGCTTCACGATAGTCTTCGAACCACTTGATTCCGCTGCTGGCGTCGACATGAGCGTCGCTCCGAAAAATAGGTCGAATCTCGGTCGGACCAGTTCCCGATCCTTCGAGACCGTATCGAATCCCTTCAACTCCGATCCTCACACGCTCGCTGCCAAGACATCCTCTGGCTCGACCTCAAGCACTTCCATTGGCCCGTGGCCGTTGGGCGCCTTCCAAAGATCGCCCAACTCACAATGGGCAACGAAGCGACGCGCGAGGCTCCGCAACGGCTCGGGCAAGACCAGGCCGATCACGCCCTCCTTGTGCCGCTTCAACAGCTTGACGATCGCCGTCCGAACGCGCCCGTCCGCCTCGCAAAGCATTTCGCCCTCGGGTGGACACACATTTTCCGGCTGTTCCTGCCATTGCCGATAGACCTTCGGCTGTTTCCGCCGTACGTCCTCGATCAACATCCCCTCCCACAATCCTTGGTGGAGGTTCTGCAGCCGTTCGATTTTCTTCCGCTTGATTCCCAACGCTTGTGAGATTACGTCGGCCGTCTGCAGCGGCGGCTGAGCGGCCGGCGCGTAAATCACCTCCAGCCCCAGACCGCGCAATTGCTCGGCCATGGCTGCTGCCTCGGCGATGCCACGCTCGTTCAGTGGTATATCCAAACTTCCTTGAATCCGCCCTTGCACGTCGTAATCGGTCGAGCCGGGCCGAATCAATACAATCCGCAACATCTCTAGACTTGAACTTCCTTTCCTACCCTTGCCAGGCCCGTCATCTCTTGGATGAAGCGGCCATAATCGTTTTGCGAAAACAGCGCGGATCCCGCCACCATGACGTCCGCGCCAGCTTCCGCCGCCGCTCCGGCCGTGTCACGGTTCAATCCTCCGTCGACCGACAGCAGCAAATTCGGATGAGATTTGCGCAAGCGGCGCAACTTTTCAAGCGCGACCGGCTGAAACTCCTGACCGCCAAAGCCCGGCATCACGCTCATCACCAGCACCAGGTCGCAGTGGTCGAGGCAGCCGTCCAGCTTTTCCAGCGGCGTCGGCGGGTTCAACGAGATGCCGGCCGCCGCCCCCGATGTCCTGATCTCGTCCAGCAGCGCTCGCGGATCGGGGACTGCTTCGACGTGAATCGTCAGCAAATCGGCGCCCGCCTCGCGGAACTGCCGCACATAGCGGGCCGGTTCCGAGATCATCAAATGCACGTCCAGCGGCAGCTTGGTCACGCGGCGGATCGCCTTCACCACCGGAATGCCGAAACTGAGATTGGGCACGAAATGCCCGTCCATGATGTCCAGGTGCAGGACCTTCGCGCCAGCCTCTTCGACGCGACGGATCTCGTCGCCGAGCCGGGCAAAGTCGCAGGCCAACAGCGATGGGGCCACCAACGGCGCCGCAACGTGCAAATCGTCGACAACCCGCAAACTCGACATGCTCGCAGTGTCCGGGACCCCGGGGAACATTCGGCCGCAACGGAACGTACACGTGCGGCGGTCGCCGAATCCGGCAACTCTTCCCCATTCTAATTCACTACAACCCCTTCATTTTAGCAGTCTGTCGCACTTCCGTCTGCGCTCTTTTGCAATGTGACGCAACCTGCTTCCACCAAAGGGGTTGCGTGTAGATGAGGCGGGCGCGATGAACGCTCTTGCCCGTTCGCGACGACCATCGCGTCAAGGCGCCGGATCCTCGCTCCGCGGCAGATCGGCCAGCGATTCCAGATGGAATACGTGCAGAAAACGGTCGGTCGTGAAGTAGTGCGGTGTGCGACGGCTTGCCTCCGGCCGCTCGATCCGCAGCAGCCCGCGACGGACCAGTTGCGACAACAAGTGGCCGCACGGCTTTCCCCGCAGACCGCTGAGCTTTTCCGCGGTGATGGGCTGTTGGTACGCCACCAATGCAAGGATGTCGACGGCTGCTTGCGAGAGTCGAGCCTCCCGGATTCGTCCGAAGAAGCGGTCGCGCAGGCCGTGAAATTCGTCGCGGAGCGCCAGCCGGTATCCGTCCCCCTCGCCGACAATCCGATAGGCTGCTCCCCCCGCGTCGTAGCGGCGGTTCAATTCCTGGACCAATGTCGGGACTTCGTCCGCACCCACGTCACGCATCAACTCCGCCGCCCGGGCGGGCGTGAGCGGCTGATTGTCCCGAGTGCCGACAAAGAGCATCGCTTCCAAGATCGTTCGCGGAGTAATTGGGCAGGAATCGTCCTCCGCACTCAGCGTCAATGGACCGCCGTCCTCTGCGGGAGCAGCCGGCTCGACTGATTTTGCATCGGTTGGCGGCGCCGCAACGTCCGTCCGCTCCGCAGCAGGCGGATGACCCGCCTCGTCTCCGGTCGGCGGCTGCTTTGGACGCCGGGGCTGGACGCCCATCACCTGCGCGAACGCCTGAGCCAACGCGTCCAGCGAGAGGCCTCGCGACTTCGGCTTCGGCGGATTGGGAGACGGTGAGGTCATGTTACCATCGCCTGGCGACTTCGTCCTTCATGAACTTCAGTCCTTCGGCGGCCAGTTGGCGTTCGTTCTCGTACATCCGCCGCCAAATCTTGGTGGCCGGCAGCAGCCGATCGAGCGCCTGCCCAAAGGCTTCGATGACCATCAAGTTGTTGTAATCCACCTCGTGAAGGGCGTCGAAGGTTTCGTCCCAACGGATGTTGCCAGCGCCGGGCGTGCTGCGGTCGTTCTCCGATATGTGCACATGGACGAGCACGTCTTTGAGCGCCCGGATGGCAGCCGCCGTGTCCTTCTCTTCGATGTGCGAGTGGAACGTGTCGTACATCATCTTGCAGCGAGGGTGATTCACCTCGCGGCAAAACCGGACGCCCTGCTCCGCCGTATTCAGCAGGTAGCACTCGAAACGGTTGACGCACTCCAGGGCGAGCGTCACCCCGCACTTGTCGGCGTGCTCGGCCACTTCTTTCATGCTTTCGACGGCCCAACCCCACTCCTCGTCGGTTGCGCCGGCGCCGCTGAAGAAACCGAGCGCGGAATGAAACGGCCCGACCATCGCCTCGGCGCCCACCGCCTGGCAGCAATCCAGCGCGGCCTTGTTGGCGTCGATCCCTTTGCGGCGAATCTTGGGATCGTGGCTCATGGGGTTGTCCGCAGCCCCGCGAACCGTCACCGCCGTGCGTGCCAGCCCGGCGTTGTCCAGATGCTTCGCCCAGGCGGCGAATGTTTTCACGTCGGCCTCGAACAATGGCAACTCAACGGCGTCGAAACCGATCTGCTTGATGTCGTCTAGCAGCGGCAGAGCTGCATCGCTCAACGTGTCGGTCCACAGCAGCAGATTCATTCCGTAGCGCATGATTTGCTCGCAAGGTATGGAGGCAGGTTGTCAACCTGCCGAGTCAATGTTTCGCTAGGACAGGCCGCCCCAGTGCGTCACCAATCCAGCAAGGCTTGTTTGCGCTCCGAAACGAAGCCTCTGGCCGCCGGCAGCATGGCAACGAAGCTGTCCGGCAACGGCTCCAGCCCGACGCGCTGCAGCACCTGATTCAAACGCACCATCAGTTTGCCATCTTCGCCATAGTCATACAAGACCTGGGCCTGGCGGAACAGCTCGATAAACGCGGCCAGTCGGTTGGTTGCGCGAGGTGCGAAGCGGTTCACCGCGGCCTCGACCCGTTGCGCGTCCACTTGATCGAGCACCCCATAGTACCGCGACAAGCGACGCCCATCCTCGGCGATTAGCGACGCGTCAAGCAGCAGTTCCGTCAAAAGGTGGCCGAGGAATGCCGGCCGCATTCCCGTTTCCCCATCCAACGCGTCGCGCGTCTGGGCGGTCAGGCCCAACATCGTCTCGGCGAACGCCCTCCCCTCATGGAATCGCGCGTCGTCGCGAAGGTGCTGCAACACGCCCGCCGCAACCTCCGCCGTGAGTCCGTCCGCGTCACTCAAAAATGCTTCGACCTGCTTCGAGCGAACCCGAACGCGTCGGTCGACCACGCTGAGCCAATCCGGAACGCTCGCGCCCGCCACGAAGTAAGGGCGGTCGAGAAACAACATCGCGTGGGCGAAGTAGTTCATGCCAACCGATCACGCTGGAATCGCGATCCACTGATTACATTTCGCGCTTTGCAACACCGCGTCGCAGACGCGCTGCGTCCGCATCGCGTCGCGCATCGTCGGATGGAACGCTGGCCCCCCTTCGAGACTCGCCAGGAAGTCGGCCAACCCGTTGATGAACGTGTGCTCGTAGCCGATCGTGCAACCTGGCACCCAGTAATTCCGCATGTAAGGATGCTCGAAGTTCGTCACGTTGATCCGCTGCCAGCCGGTCAGATGGTCCTCCACCTTGCGCCCCGTCGCCGGATCCGCGTAGCGGAAGTACTGCAAAATGTGCGGGTCCTCCAGGTCGAAAAACACCGAGCCATTCTCGCCGTTGATCTCGAAGGTGCTGTAGTTCTTCCGCCCCCGGGCGTAGCGGGTGCTCTCAAACGTCCCGCACGAGCCGTTGGCGAACACCGCCAGGAACATACAGGCGTCGTCGATCGTCACCGGCTCGACCTTGCCCGACTCGGCGTGCTTCCGCTCCTTGACGAAAGTCTCGGTATGCGCGACCACCCGCTGGATCGGCCCGTTGAGCCATTCGGCTGTGTCGATCGAATGGGCCAGCAGGTCGCCAGTCACGCCGGAGCCGGCCACTCGGGCGTCCAACCGCCACAGGGCCATGCCACCCTGCGGCACCTCGGCCGAGATGGTGTAGTCCTGATTGTAGGTTGCGCGGTAGTGGAACGCCCGGCCGATGCGCCCCTCGCCGATGATCTGCTTGGCCAGCGAGATGGCTGGCACCCGTCGGTAGTTGAACGAGACCATGTTGGCCACGCCGGCCTTCTCGACCGCAGCCACCATCTCCTCGGCCTCTTTGACGTTCATCGCCAGCGGCTTTTCGCAGATCACCATCTTGCCCGCCTGCGCCGCCGCAATCACGATGTCGTGGTGCAGCACATTCGGGACGCAGACGTCGACCAGGTCGATGTCCTCTCGGGCGATGAGCTTCTTCCAATCGAGCTCCATCGACTCGTAGCCCCAAGTTCGTGCGAACGTCTCCAGCTTGTCCTGCTCCTCCGGCCGCGCGCAGCAGGCCTTGAGCACCGGCTTATGCTCCCGCAGGAAAAAGTGGTTCACCTGGCCGTACGCGTTCGAGTGCGTCCGACCCATGAAGCCGCAACCGATGATACCGATGCGAAGTTCTTTGGACACCGTGGATTCTCCCTTTGGGTGAATATCAAATTGGAAATCCGCCGCCCCAATCAGTGGACGTTCTCTCGGAGCTTTTCAGCGCTCGCTTTAACAATGTCGAGGCTGCCTACGATCACGAAGGTGCGGTAGTTGTAACTGGTCCCTGCTTTTGCCGGGTGTAGGAAGAACGCGGTCATCTTGTTGCAGCCAAAATGTGGAATCTCGCTCGGAACGTCCCACGTGTAGTACGACCAAAAGCCATTGGCGGTCGCCGCATAGAAGCCGACTGCGTGGCGACCGTCGGGGGAGCTGAGCACCGGAATCGACTTTCGGTCGGTATCCTTGAGGATTCGCTCGTTCATACGGTTCTGAATCATTGTGGCCCTCGGCGCGACGAACTTGAGCGTATTCTTTTCCAGTTTCAGGCGATAGTGCGAACTCAATTCGGCTGCGGCGTAGAGCGTGGGCGACTCGATACGCAAGGAAGCGATCGCCGGGCCCGTCAATTCCGGCGACAGGCAGATCTCGGTGTCGAATACGATCACGTGCGGGTCGCCGCGGAAGCCCAGGGTGATGCGTTTCTTAAGCACATCGTTGGTGACCGGTTTCGAGTTGCCGATCGGGCTTGGGCGGTTCCAATAGGCGGGATGGCTTTCGGTGGCAAGCGTTGTCGCGGTGGTCATGACACGCAACAGCCGGCTCGTGGACGTGGGCTTCCGGCCGTCCGCGTCCGATCCGGCCTCCGTCGGGTTGTACGGCTCGCCCAGGTCATTGTAGATCCAGGCGACCTGCATTTGCCGACCACGGTCGTAGTTATTCACCAGTTCGACGCCATCGTAAACGAGGCTGGAGACCGCGCCGGCGTATTTGTCGGAGATGCCGACCGAGAGAACGCCGTTGCTGATGCGGCGATTGGCATCTTTTTCGTCCGGCGTGTCGCTCCTCGCGGCTTGCGGCAGCGCGGCAAACAAGAGCAGCGCGACGACCGAGAGGCGTAACGGCGACTTGTGCATCGGCTAGCTCCTTTCTTCCCATCCGTGCGCCTCCCGCACGCCAATCATCGCCCGCAGAATATCGTTCCACGTTTCATGCTTCATCATCACGGCATTGGGGAACATGCAGCCGTCCCAGCAGAGATGGCGGATGCTCTTGTTCGGTTGGCCGGCGGCGTCGCGGAGCCAGAAGCCGGCGTGGCGAACGATGTCGAGCTTGCCCTTGGGATCGTTGGCCAGACAGTGTCGGCCCGTCTTGTCGTGCGAGCCGGAGCCGTAGACCGTCGCGTCGTTCTGCGCTACGTGGAAATCGATCGTCCATGGTCGCAACGCCGCGGTCAACACAGAGTACGCCTCGTCGAATCGATCGCGATCCCGCCAATCGAAATCTTGCGGCAGCAGCGCGTCCTCCGGAGCATTGTAACCCAACAGGTACAGGAGGGTGTGGGCCATGTCGGCCTGGAAGCCGAGCGTCTGTGGGCGATCGACCATTTCCAGCAGTTCAAGCGTGCGGCGCCAACTGTGCATGCCGCCCCAGCAGATTTCCCCTTCGGC
>JAJFUI010000345.1 GCA_021372555.1 Planctomycetaceae bacterium
CGGCCGCCACGATGAATGTCGGCAGCGACCGCACGTTGTAGGCATCGAAGAACCGCTGGTCCTCTTCACAGTCCGCATCGCACTTGCTCACGTCCACGCCGGCGGCCGTTAGCTCATCGACGATGGGCTTCATTTGCTGGCAAGGACCGCACCACGATGCCGAGAACCAGATGAGGACCGGCTTAATGTCCGCGGGCCTCGGCTTCTCGGGTGGAGCAAAAGAACCGCCAGCCGGGCGCACCATCGGCTTCTTGAAAACAGCCGTGATTGTAGGCCGTGTGGCCGTGGCTGGCGGCTCAGGTGAGGTAGCGTCTCTCTTCGCCTTTTCTGCCTGCGTCAATGCGGGTGCGGTGGTCGGCGCTGCCGGGCGCTGGGCGGCATAGGTCGCGGCAATCAGCAGAACGGCGGCAGAGATCATGATGGTGGCTTCCTTGCCCATAGCTGTTCCTACTCTGCCGAAAATGTCACAACACGCGGGGCGTAACAGCCAAACTCAGCATCAGGACAAAACATATCGCCAGCGAGCTCTCCGTAGCCATCATTGCCCCAGTCGGAGTCCCATGAGTTTTCAATCTCATGCCGGAGGTCCGACAGCTTGGTTGACGGCGCAATCAACTTGCCGCCCATGACGCTATGCTCCCACTTGATCCAGCCGCCGTAAATTGGGCGGCCGAGAAGCAGCGCCGTGACGACCTCGCGCCTCATGTTTTCGTGGCCGAGTTCGTCCCACTCCAACGGAAGATGGCAGAGAGCGTTTTGCTCCCAGCCAACCTCAAACGTGCGCGGGTCGATACTGAGTTTTGGGACAAACGACCTGGCTGCTACGCCGTGTTTGGCGGCATACGCGATGTCCTCATCCATCACGCCGCCTTCGTTCTGCCAGTTCACTACGCCGCCCATCGACTCCGGGGCCAGTTCGATGTAGCCGAGTCCCTGCTGATAGCGAACAACCTCGATGCAGTTCGCAAGAGCGAACAAATGGCAGTAGTTCAAGCCAGTTCGTCCGGCCCCCTGAAACTTCACGACGGACTTCCCGAGTTCCTTCGACACAGCCCGCCGCTGGTCGTTTGGCCACGCTTTGGCCGCGTCCATCTCCTTGATGCGATCCAGCCACTCCGACTCGTCAATCAGCGTGGTCGTGTCGGCAAACGGCTTCGCATTGAGGCATTGGCCGAGCGGCACTGTCCTCGGCTTGACGCCGGCACACCCGAATCTGTCGCGATGCTCCTGGAGAAACTGACCGACGTTTCTTTCGCTGATGATGAGAGACTCGGGCATTACTTAGCTCCTCCGATGCCAAAGAGTTTGCGGGCAGCAGCGTTATCGGCAGGAACTGGGTAGGCCGTCAGCTTGCCGGATGTGGACTTAATGACGACCTGTGGGGCCTTGTCGCCGACCAGCTTGATGGTGGCCGCAACAGACTCCGGGGTCTTGTCGCTCTTGTCCTTGACGCCAGGGTCGAGTTCGGCGAATGCAATCTTGGCCGCCTTCAAGTCGGACCGCAGCGTTGAAGATTCGATCCAGGCGATTTGCTTCTCGGTCAGCGTGCTGCGGATCGTCGCCGTTTCGACGACTACCGTGACGCTGGCGATGCTGCCATCGGCGGAGGGAATTGCATTCGGCAACCCGCCCGACAACACCAGCGCTAGCAGCACCAGCACGGCCACGCCAGCGATCTTCTTTCCCGTGGTGTCCAGCATGAGTTAGGCTCCTGGCGTGGTCCAGGCATCGGAAGCGGTTCCGAGACCCGTGGCAGTGTTGGCATTGACACCGTCGCCTTGTGCCGTGAACATGGCAGCCAAACGGTTCTCGTAGAACTTCGCCTTCTTCTTCTGGCCCTCCAACACGAACGCGTTGATTGCCGCCTGAACGGTGGTCGGACAGTACGACTTGACCTTAGCCCAGACCTTTCCCCAGAGACCGATGGCGTATCCGATGACCACAACCACCGTCACGATGGACCAGAGAGGGAATGTAAACCCCAAAACCGACGCCGCTTTCACTGACTCGAACATATTGCTTCTCCCGGCCTACAGGCCGCGTTTGAGGTCCTTCAACGCCCGACGGTAGGCGATGGCCTTGCGGCAGCCAAAGCCTTTGCCGTGCGGACCCTTCCTAAACATGCCGGTATCTACCGAACAGAACCAGCCTCGCTTGCCATCGCAGTGACCGCGCCAGTAGCGGATTTCTTCGATGGTTGGCATGTTATTGCTTCCCCCATTGGCCAACGTGTGCTTTCCGTGCCGCCTTCTCCGCCGCCAGATATTCCTTGGGTGCATCCCGCGTCGCCGTCGCCCAGCCGTCTTTGATCTGCTGTAGGTTCAGTTCGGTATTTGACGCGCCGTAAGCCACCGCCGCCATGCTGCCCGAAACTGCGTTGCCCCCTAGAATCTGATCGTAGTTCTCGTAGACCCACTCTGGGCTTTTGCCATCCGCACCAAACAGCCGATGCCGAGGCACTTCCACCCTGATTTCTCTGCCAGCCAGTCGCTCCAAATTGTCCCTGGACTTGTCCGCGAGCGGGCCGCTCGCCGGTGCCTCGATGTCCGCCAAAAATACCGTGATCGTTCGCCGCGAGTTTTCTCCCCGCTTGTTGACGACGATGGTTGCTCCGCTCGTCACTGCGTTTACCGCTCGTGTCCATTGCTTGGGCGGCTTTGGTTCTCGTTTTCGGCAACCGCATCCACCGTGTCCCACGTAGATGCCAACGAGGATGCACACAATAATGAGCCACACCGTAGTCGGAATAGCGGCCAGCAGGCTTTTCAGCCACGAGCCGAACGCCGCAAACCCTGCTAGCAAACCGATTCCCATAGAACGACCTCCGATATTGGCGTAGCGTAACGATGAATGGGAAATACGCAAGCAAAAATTATTTTGGAAAACGGATGGCGAACGCCCGCGAGGCTGCGCCGTCTGGAAGCTTGGTAAAATCGGGTACTAGGTCGCTTTCGTTCGCGGGCGTTGATTCCATTGCCGCGTGCTGTGCGCGCCCCTCCGGGGTGTTACGAAAAGCCTCCGCCCGCGCACGTGCTAGCAGAGCTTCTTGCTCAAGGGCCGTAAGACGACGCCGTTGATTAGGCGCGCGTTCTGCGGCCTTGGCGGTTGCGGATAGATCCGGCCTGCGACGCCCATCGCTGATTCTGTAAACCGTGTAGTGCGACACGCCGACGCGCCGAGCAATCTGCATCCCTGTCAACCGGCCTTCCGCTAGTAGCTCCACGATCAGAGATTCCTTCTCGACCGGCACTCGCATCGGTTCCCTCCGATTAGTCGCGTGGTTCCTTCTCTGGTTCCACTGGCCGAACATACGCCGGCGCTCCGCCCGGTTCGATGGCATCGCTCAGGTCGGCCAGCAACGGCCTCAGCTTCCGAAACGCCGACTTGATGTAGTAGTCGATCTGCTGCACCGTGAGTGTCTTGTCGCCCTTGGCTCGCATTGCCGCGACGATCTCCTTGTACGATCTCACCGGCGTGGTGGTGTGGTCGGCTTGGGTTATGGTTCTCACCCGTGCTAGCTTGCAACTGCCCCAACTTTCAGCAACGCCTTCGCCAGCATCAGGCAGACCCACGCTGCCTCTTCCGCCGTGTCGCAATACGCCGGCGTGACGCAAAAGCTCTGCTGCTCGACCTTGAGCCATGCCGTGTGTGCATCCGGGGCATCCTCAACAGCGCACGCGCGAATCGCGGTGAACCGCTCGGCCATCTTTCGCTCAGCCGACGTAGCATCAATCCCAGCCATGTGTTTTGCCAATGCTTCGCCGGTAACGAATCCGTCGCCGTAAACTTTCATCACTCCCTCGCTTTCTTCCGCTTAGCGGATTGCTGTAACGCCTTCGCCGACAAAAGCTCCTCGACCTTCACGCGAACATCGTTGTCAAGCTCTGCCAGAGAATGCAGGCTAGACCAGTCAATGGATGCCGCGTCAACGACCTGAGGCCCGTCGTCGGTTGGTCCGTAGCATGAGCAATGACCAAGGTTCCACATAAACAACTGACCGTCCTTGTAAGCTGCGGCCGTTCCTGATCCAGACCAGTCGCCTGCATCGTAGTTATGCACGACCCAATCATAATCGCCGCTGATGTCTGGATCGTCGCTGCCAAGCTGATATTCTTGCATCACTCACTTCCCCTTTCCTAACCATGCCGCCTTGAATGCGTCCCATTGCCACGAACCACAACGCCACTGCCACACGAATACC
>JAJFUI010000354.1 GCA_021372555.1 Planctomycetaceae bacterium
ATGCGGCGAATTCTGGTCACCAGCGCACTCCCCTACGCCAACGGGCACATCCACATCGGACATCTCGTCGAGTACATCCAGACCGACGTCTGGGTTCGCTTCCAGAAGCTCCGCGGCCGTTGCTGCCGGTACTTCTGCGCCGACGACACCCACGGCACGGCCATCATGATCCGCGCCCGGCAGGAAGGGCTCGGCGAGGAAGAGCTGATCGCACGGATGCGGCAGGATCACGTCGCCGATTTCACCGGCTTCCAGATCGAGTTTGACAACTATGGCAGCACCAACAGCCCCGAGACGCGGCGGTACTGCGGCGAGATTTGGAGTAGCCTGCGCAAGGCCGGACTGGTCGACGAGCGAGCCGTGACCCAGCTCTACGACGCCCAGGCTGGAACGTTTCTGGCCGACCGTTTCGTCAAGGGCACGTGCCCCAAGTGCGGCGCGACGGGCCAGTACGGCGACAACTGCGACAAGTGCGGCGCCCACTACAATCCGACCGATCTGATCGACCCGGTCAGCACGCTTTCCGGCACCACTCCCGAAATCCGCACGGCCGATCACTTGTTCGTTAACATCGAAAAGCTGCACCCGTTTCTCGAAGAATGGACGCAGCGAGGCGGGCACCTTCAGTCGGAGGTGGCCAACTATCTGGCCGGCCACTTCCTCGGCGAGCCACTGCACGACTGGGACGTATCGCGTCCGGCCCCTTACTTCGGCTTCGAGATCCCGGACAGCCCGGGCAATTACTGGTACGTCTGGTTCGACGCGTGTATCGGCTACATGGGCTCGACGCAGCAATGGTGCGACCGGCACGGTGAACGGTTTGAAGACTGGTGGCGGAGCCCCGACACCGAAATCCATCACTTTATCGGCAAGGATATTACCTACTTCCACACGCTGTTCTGGCCGGCGCTGCTCCACGTGTCGGGCTTTAGCCTGCCCGAGAAGGTCCACATTCACGGCTTTCTCACCGTCAATGGCGAGAAGATGTCGAAGAGCAAAGGAACCTTCATTCGGGCGTCGACCTACCTGGAGCACCTCGATCCCGCGTATCTGCGATACTACTACGCCTCGAAGCTCGCCTCCCGTGTCGACGACATCGACCTGAACTTCGACGAGTTCATTGCCAAAGTGAACGCCGACATGGTGGGCAACGTCGTCAACCTGGCGAGCCGCACGGCAAAGTTCGCCGCCACGACGGGACTGGCGACGTCCTATCCCGACGACGGCGGGCTGTTCGCCCAGGCAGCGACCGACGGGCAGGCGATTGCCGAGTCCTACGAAGCCGGCGACTACGCCAAGGCGATCCGCCTCATCCTCGCCGCCGGCGATCGGGCCAATCAGTTCGTCGAGCAACGGGCGCCGTGGAACCTGCGAAAAGACCCGGCGAAAGTGGACGAGCTTCGCGACGTGTGCACTATCGGCCTGAACCTGTTCCGGCAGTTGGCCATCTATCTGGCCCCGGTCCTGCCACGACTGGCTCAACAGACCGGTGAGTTGTTCAACGATCCGATTCTGTCGTGGGACCAGTCGCAGAAGCCGCTGTTGGGAAAACCGGTCGGCAAGTTCGCCCACATGATGCAGCGAATCGACCCGAAGCGGGTCGAGGCCATGGTCGCCGCCAGCCAAGAGCCGGCCGACGTGGAACCGCTGCCCGAGAGTGTGCCCTTCGACAACGACGCGGCGCTGCTGGCCGAGCCGCTAACTGAGACGATCTCTTTCGACGAGTTCGCCCGGGTCGATCTGCGGGTGGCCAGGGTGATTGCCGCGGAGGACGTCCACGGCGCGCAGAAGCTGCTGCGATTGACGCTCAGCCTTGGCGGCCGAAACCACCTGAACGTCTTCGCCGGCATCAAAGGGGCCTACGAGCCCGAGGAACTGGTCGGCCGCCTGGTGATCTGTGCCGCCAATCTGGCCCCGCGGAAGATGAAGTTTGGCGTCAGCGAGGGGATGGTCGTCGCCGCCGGCGGCGCTGGCGAAATCTTTCTGCTCTCGCCTGATTCCGGCGCAAAACCGGGCCAGAGAGTGCATTGATTGCACCGCAGAGGACGGGGAGGACGCAGAGAAGCACAGGTAAGGAGTAGTGGGGCGTGAACTTGGAAATTAACCAGGTTAGCGGGCAAATCGTCGATGCGGCGATGAAAGTGCATTCGGCGCTCGGGCCAGGCTTGCTGGAGTCCGCCTATGAGGTCTGCCTGCTCTGCGAGTTGCACAAGCGAGGGATGGAGGCCGACGCGCAGGTTGCGGTGCCGATCGTCTACGAATCCGTGAGAATAGACGCCGGATATCGCATCGACCTTCTCGTTGAAGATTCGGTGATAGTCGAGCTAAAATCTGTCAGTGACGTCTTGCCGATTCACCGAGCCCAACTTCTCTCCTATCTCAAGCTCAGCGGCAAGAAGCTCGGCTTGTTGATCAACTTCAATGTCGTTCATCTCAAGGACGGCATTACGCGAATGGTCAACAAACTCTGAGCGTGTTCTTCTGAGGGAATCGCGGCCACACCCCTGAGTGCGGAGAAGACGCAGTGCGTCTACTTCCCTCTCGCGTCCTCAGCGTCCTCTGCGGAAAAGTAACGACGCTCACCTTCCGGCTGGGGCGATGAGATTCTCCGCAATCCACTCTTCCAGCTCTTGCCAATCGACTGGCGGGAGTTGGGAGCGGTCGGGACGAAGCCGGGCTGCCCGTTTGATGTAGACGTGA
>JAJFUI010000011.1 GCA_021372555.1 Planctomycetaceae bacterium
TAACCGTCCCGCGGTTCGGCCATCGATCCGGAAGGGGGCGCGAACGCGCGGTAGCTACCCATCGCTCAAGGCCGACGACGTGCGAGCGGCGATGGCCTACGCCGCCAATCTCGCCCGTGAACGCATGGTTCCCTTGCCGTCCGATGCCAATCAAGGTCAATGGAAGACCCCGCCATGGTCAAACAGGAACCGAACAAACACGTAAAGCGTGACGGCGTCTATCAGGAGCGCGACGTACGCGATCACGTTTGCGCGTGGCGACTCCATGAAGACAGAAGCCAACCACATTCCAAGGATGGCAACACCGAGAATGAGTGGCCCAAGCGCAAGAGGCCCCACCGCCGAACCTCCGCCGGGGCCAGCGGCGGCTAAGCCCACGAAGGAGGACAGAAAGACGAGCGCGATGGATGACTTGAGCGCTCGGTAAGCCCACTTCTGATGGTTCACGCGATTCTCCTGCATCCGGCCGATGGAAGGGCCGACCTCAGCCTCCACTCTGGTTGATTTCATCAGCGGACAAGGGGCGCGCCAGCAAGCGTCCGTGGTATAGACGCGACGGCTCAGCGGGCGTCCCGGACTCATCAACCCTCGTTCGGAGATTGTACGCCATTCGGGAGCATCTTCGCCTTTATTGGTATTCAGGAAAGTAATGCCGTGGCCTACATTCATTCTTGCCGGGAAAACCGGCCTCCCGCTGGTCGGCCTGGTGGCATTACTTTTCTGAGACGCAATAGCTCCACGATCAGTTCCGGCGGGTGTAGTCTCGCTGGTGCGCGCTGTTTCCTAGGGATTGGAGCGGCATTCGTGCCTTGGAACTCGTAAGTCGGCCTGTCCGCAAGAACTGGTATTCGTAAAAGAGGCGTCCCTCCTGAGAATGTGGGTGCTAACAAGAGCACAGACCAGGAGAGGACGCCAGGATGGGTCAGTCTATCACGACGGATGGGTATCGGGCAACGGCAGGGGTTGACGGAATCGAGAGCCAGGTCGAGGCCGCCTTAGATTGGCTGCGGCCGGAGTTGCTGACGCTGGCTCGGGCCATGCGGGGCGGCCCGCTGACCCCGGTCGTGTTCTTCCAGTTCGAGTTGCAGCTTGTTCGATTGCTGCGCGCGTTTGGACGCTTGCTTCTGGAGCGGCTACTCAATGAGCAGGAGGGAGATGGGAGCCTTCTGCCGCACGACGTGATCTATGAGGGACAAGGATATCGTCGCTTGGGGAAGAAGACGCGAAACGCCCATGTGGCTACCTTGTTCGGCACGATCTGCCTGTGGCGACTTGCCTATCGGTTTTGGGAGCCGTGGGTCAAGGAGTCGTGCATTTTTCCCTTGGAGTTCCAGCTGGGTTTGATCGCGGGAGCCACGCCGGCGCTCGCCGATGTCATCGGCCGGCGCATGGCCGAAGCCGGCGCGACGCAGAGCCGAGTACTCCGGCAACTGAAGGAGGAACAGGGCGTCTCGATGGGGGTCAAACGCCTGCGGAAGCTGGTCGCGGCGATCAGCGCGGGCATGTCGGAGCATCGTCAGGCCGCGCAGGTCGAGGCCGTGCTGACGGCCCTTCGAACGGCCGATGCGAGCCGCGGAGATCGCAAGCCCGTGCTGGCCGTGGGACGCGACGGAATTACCCTCTGCGAGTATCGCTACCGTTTCTGGGAAGTGGCCACGACCGCGACGGTCACGGTCTTCGATCGCGCGGGGAAGCGGTTGACAACCGTGTACCTGGCGTTCCGTCCCGAACTGGGCCAGAGCACGATGAGCCAGATGCTCACGGGCTTGTTGACCGAGGCATTGCACAACTGGCAGGGTCCGCTGCCGACCCTGGCCTACGTGGCCGACTCCGGGGGCCAGGAAAGCAGCTACTTCGAAGATGCGCTGGCGGCGATGTGCCATCCTCGGACAGGCCAGCGGCTGTCTTGGCAGCGCGTCGTGGACTTCTACCATGCGGCCGCTCGGGTGTGGACCATGGGCGAAACCCTTTTCGGGAAGAACACGCTTCGCTGCCAACGCTGGGTCCGACGGAGTTTGCGATGCTTGAAGCGCAAGCCCCGGGGCGCCAAACGAGTACTCCATTCGGCCGCCTCCCTGGCCGCCCGCCGCAAGATGGGCAAATCGCGAACCGGGGAATTTCGCAAGGCCTACAACTACCTGCGAAAGCGAACCCAGTGGATGCGCTACAGCGAATACAAGAACCGCCACGTTCCGTTAGGGAGTGGCATTACGGAAGCGGCCTGCAAGACCGTCTACACGCAACGGCTCAAGTTGTCCGGCATGCGCTGGAATCGCGACGGCGCTCAGCAACTCCTCGCGCTTCGCACGGCGCTCCTCAGCCGTATCTGGGATACCGCCTACGCCCGGTTGCTCGCCACCAGCGAAGCGGCGATACCCACACCTTACGCCGTCAAGCGACCAAAAAACGTCAGACTTGCCGCATGAACTCGCGCACCAGAGGGACTACACCCGTTCCGGCTGCATATAGTCGTATTCATCCGGGATGTGGAGGCAGAGCAACCACCTTTCCGGCCAAATCGTTCCTTTCGGCGGCAAAGGCGTTGACCGAAAACATGGAGTTGTCCCGCGTGCTGTCCGCGTGAACGGCTGCTTCCGCAGGGACGTTCACGTCCCTTCTTCCCGCCGAAGGCGGTCCAGGCCCGCTCGTTTACGGCGGGTCGCGCGGAATACAAAACGGGACAGGAATACAAAACGGAACAGGTGCGATATTGATAAGACAGGAAATCGCCCATGGGTTATCGTGGCTCCAAGGCCCCTGTGTTGCGGCGCGCGATGCTTGGACGGCCCGGCGAGCGATAGGCGGATTGCAGGCCGAGAAGCTTGGCAATCCGTTCTTGCCATTCTGTTGTCCCGTAAGGCCGCCCGCGCTGAACGCTGCGACGTAACGCGTCCAACTCCTGCTCGTTGTCGGCGCGGTTCACGAGTTCTAGCCAATCGTGCGGAAGCTCCACCGGCCAGGCAGCGAGGATCGCCTTTTCCTCCGCGGTTCCTGAATCGCGTCGCCATAGACTCGACCAACGCCACTCCTCGGCGCGCACCACCAAGTTGGCCCGCAATGCATTGCGCTCGACATACCCCAGGCCCCCATGGTGCCGATGCTCTTGCCATCGCCGCACGTGCGTGATCGCCAGGCGTTGCATGAAGGTTGCCAGTTCCCCATCCTTCTCCAGCCAACACAGCATATGCCAATGGCTGGGCATGGCGCAATAGGCGCAGATCCGCATCGGCACCTCCTTGAGCGTCTCTTCCATCACACGCTCAAACGCCTGGTAATCGCCCGCCTTCTCGAAGATCTGCATGCGCGCAACGCCGCGATTCAACACATGGAACACCATTCCGCCAGGAGCGATTCGTGCGGTACGCGGCATAGGCTGTGACTATCGCGAACTACCTATCTTCGCAACCTACTTTCCGCGTATCTCGGTTGAGATTTCTTTGAATTTCCCTGTCGCTGCTTGACGACGGCGAGTGAGGTCGGCGAACTACGGGCTGACGTGGCTTGACTTGGTTGACTTTGGTTTCGCGGTGGGGCGAAGGCCGGGTTGCGCCCGCGGAATGTTTGCTGGAGTTGCACGGCGAGGCAATGTCCAATCCGTCGCACAGACCCGGGGTAAAAATAGTTACGGCGAGGGCCTTTGACGTAAGTCGCGCGGCGCTCGACTTACGTCGAGGACCTGCGTCGTAAGTGCGGCAACGCCTTTCGCAACCGCTTGATTCTTGGCCAGGGTGGACATTTCCTTCTTCAGCAAAACAGCGCGCCGTTGCCTTTCGCCGACGAGGCGGTACACTCGCCGGGCAACGGGCGCGCGATGTCCACTCAATCGGTAAAAGGAGTATGCAACCATGCCCGCCAAGAGAAAACGAGCGATGCCCAAGACCACGCGGCCCGCTGCCGAGACGCCTTGCCCGCCGGTGGCCCGAGCACGAGGACGCCTCTTGCGTTCGGCCACCATCGGCGCACTGCCGTTGATCAACGAGATCCTCCGCCGCATGCGGCTGGAGGAGTTTCTCCAGGCCTCCCTGCCGGCCGAAGACCGCCGTACCAGGCTGGCCACGAGCAAGGCCCTCTTGGTGCTGCTCCGCAATCTGCTCGTCTCCCGGGAACCGATCTACGGCGTAGGGGAGTGGGCCTCCCGCCACGCGCCGGACCTTTTGGGCCTGGAGGAGGAGCAACTGGCGCTGCTCAACGACGATCGCGTGGGCCGAGCTTTGGATCGCCTGTTTGCCAGTGACGTGCCCTCGCTGGTTCTGGCCGTAGCCACCCACGTCGTTCGCGAGTTTGCCGTACGCCTGGAGGAACTGCACA
Organism: Planctomycetaceae bacterium; assembly: GCA_021372555.1. Taxonomy (GTDB): domain Bacteria; phylum Planctomycetota; class Planctomycetia; order Pirellulales; family Thermoguttaceae; genus JAJFUI01. The sequence continues at coordinate 4,309 of JAJFUI010000011.1, forward strand.
ACGATTCCACGACGGTCACCTTCTGCGGGATGTATGCCAGCGCGGGCGTCCAGCGCCAGGTCTTCGGGCGGCCCACACTGGCCATCACCTTCGGCCACAACAAGGACCACCGTCCCGACCTCAAGCAATTGCTGTTCATCCTCACGGTCACCGCTGACGGTGGCGTCCCCTTGCACTTCCGTGCCGCCAACGGCAACGTCACCGACGACCAGACCCACCGCGACACCTGGAACCTGCTCTGCCAGTTGACCGGGCGGCGCGACTTCCTCTACGTGGCCGACTGCAAGCTGGCCACCGCCGAGAACATGGCCTACGTCCATCAGCGTCAAGGACGCTTCGTCACCGTGCTGCCTCGAACCCGTGGCGAAGACGCCGCCTTCCGCCAGCGCCTGGCCCAGGGGCAGATCGCCTGGCAACCGCTGTGGGAGAAGACCGACGACGAGGGCCAGCTCATCGACCGCTACTCGCTCAGCCAACAGCCGGCCACCACCGTAGAAGGCTATCGGCTGCTTTGGTACCACAGCGATCGGAAGGCGCAACTCGACGCCCTGGCCCGCAGCAATCGCATCGAACGAGCCTTGAAACAACTGGCATCGTTGCGGGAGAAACTCCGCTCGCCCAGGACCCGTTACCGTCAGCAGGCCAAGGTGGCCCAGGCCGTGGAGGAGATCCTCCAGTCCTGCGGGGCCGCTTCCTGGATCGCCACCGAGATCCAGCAGCAGTCCATGGAGACCTTTCACCAGGACCATCGCGGTCGGCCGGGCCAGCACACGCGCTACGTGAAGAAGGTGGCCACCCGATTCGATCTGGCCTATCGTATCGACGATGCCCAAGTCGCCCTGGAGGCCGCCGGCGACGGCGTCTTCCCGCTGGTCACCAACGTCACCGATCTCTCCGCCCTGGAACTGCTGCGGACCTACAAGCGGCAGCCGGTCGTGGAGAAGCGGTTCTCCCAGTTGAAGACCGACTTCGAGGTCGCCCCGGTGTACCTGAAGGCGGTCCATCGCATCCAGGCTTTGTTGTGCGTCTACTTCTTCGCCTTGCTCGCCGAGGCCCTCTTGGAGCGCGAACTGCGTCAGGCGATGCAGCGCCACGAGATCGAGGCCCTGCCGCTGTATCCCGAGGGCCGCGCCTGTCGTTGGCCCACGGCCCGAAGAATGATCGACCTGTTCGAGTCCGTCCAACGCCATACCCTCGTGCAGGGCAAACGCCCGCCCGAGATCCTCGTGACCGACCTGACTCGCCTCCAACGCCGACTCCTCAAGCTGCTAGGCCTTCCCGCCGAGGGCTACGGCTGCTGAGTTGCACCCAAAAACACAATTCCCAGAAAATGAAGCGCACTTATGCGGAAAATGCGTCGCAATATCGAACCTGTCCCGTTTTCTCTCCCGTTTTCTCTCCCCTTTTCTCCCCCGCTGCGAGTGCGGCGTGTTGGCAATTATCATTCGATTGTGCAGGCCGGCAAGGCCTTCTGGAGCTTCTTTACACCTTCGTCCGTGACGCAACCCCGCAGCACCGTAACATGTCGAAGTTGTGTCATCCGTTCGAAATGCTGGAGGCCTTCGTCCGTCATCTGCGGGCAGTCAAGCCAAAGGGTGTCGAGCGCGGACAATCGCTGAAGAGGGGCAAATGCCTCGTCAGTTATCTCAGGCGAATGGACCGTGAGATACAATTCTCGAAGGCGAGTCAATTCACCGATGGGCTCAAGCCCAGCATCGGTTATGTCGTTCGAGGTGATTTCGAGCTTCTCGAGCCGCTTCAATCCTCGAATCATCCTCACACTGGCGTCGGTCACACGTTGGCTGTCATCTTTACCCAAAGCGTCCGTGATGCTCAGCCTTGTGAGCTGAGGCAGCACAGCGAGACGCTCGAGTTCATTGCCTCCAGGCGAGTGAACCTCGACAATATCGGAGAAGAAGTCAACGCCAAGCAAGTCTCGGAGCCAGTCCGGACCGGGTGGCTGCAGTGAAAGGTCATCCATGTAATCGTAGAAGCAGTATGCCCCTCGGGAGAACAGGGATTCGGCGGCCTCTCTCTGCCGGCTCGCTTGCCGCATCTTCACGGCGAACCAACTCACCCCGAGGCTCGCCAAGACCATGAACATCAGCAAAGTCCGCAGGCTATACTGGCACCAGCGGCGTCTGGGGTGAGGGGGTTCGCGCTGAGATTCGGCGTTGCTCATGGCCGCTCGATCAGGGCTGCCAACGGTACGCATGGCGGTCGCCCGCAGGGCGATGCCGCGAAGCGGCACCTTGCCGCCTTATGCGTTGTTGGCTGGCCATACTTGAGATTGCAAATATTCGTCCAGTTTCCAACACGCCTCAAATTCGTTGGCCTAGTCTCCACAGGAATCAATAGGATCTTCGCACCCGTAGGAAGGGTTGGGCAATCGCGGGCCGGACTGATTCCTCGGCAGGGGTGGTTGCCCCGGCATGAGGCTAGCGCGGGGATCCGAACTGGGCAGAGCGCTGAAGTTCTCTTGCGGAAAGAGAGCGGGGACGGTTCTCGTAGAGCTTGACGTTCCCCGTCGACGCGCCGATGCAGACGATGTCCGGCCGGCCGTCGCCGGTGAAATCGTCGATCAGGCAGTCGGCGCCGGCAATCCCGCCGTCGTCCAGCACGGTCTTCTTCCAGGTCGAGCCCTTGCCATCCGCCGATTGATAGATCGCCAGCCGCCGGCCCTTCCCGCGAAAGCCGGCGACGATCTCGTCGCGTCCGTCGCCATCGAGATCGCCGGCGGCCAGGGCGTGGCCGTTCTCCATGCCCTCTTCGATCACGATCCGTTTCCAGCCGTCGCCCGCAGGGAGGTAGACGACAACCTGGTTTCCGTGAAACGGCTCAATAGTCACCAGGAAGCGGGTCGCCCCCAGCCGCCCGACGCGCACTTCGCTGGTGCCCGACAGCGGCCAGGAGCGGGGGTCGCCAGCCGCGAGCAGAGTGG
>JAJFUI010000050.1 GCA_021372555.1 Planctomycetaceae bacterium
ACCGAAAAGCCAGTCCCTCCGCTAAAGCGGAAAAACAAGAAGGCCAGCAACGCAAGAAACACGGCACCGAGGATGAGCCGGGCTTCTGTCGAATCGCGGAACCAGTCGAGCAACAGGCTGATCGCCGTTTGGTGAACTACCTGCTGCATGTCCCGTTTCGGGAACGAGACGGCGACCGCGTGCTTGCTCGTCAGCCGCACGTTGGGGAAGTCCCAGCCGACCATCGCCCCGGCGTCCGTCACGGCCTTTTTGCTGAAGTTTAATCCCTGGTGCAGCACCTCGCCTGGCTTGACGCTCCTGGGGAGTTGAATGGCGATTTGCAGGCCAGTGGTCCCGCGCACGTACTGCTCCCCGAACCACGTCGGATTGATCCTGAGTGACGCGTAATCGGAGCGAGTCGTGTCCTGGTAGACCATGTTGGGCACGTCGAACTGAACGTGCAGCCGGCCCGAGCCGCCCGGCGGAATCGCCAAAGGCCCCAGGTAAACCTCGAAACCGGGGCTAACCTGCGTGGAGACGCGGACGTCGCCAAGCGGCCGCCCGTCGATCGAGGCGCGAACGCTGGAAAGAGGGTAGTTCGATTTTGGCACGCCGATGTCGACGATGTCCATCGCGTGCCCCCGAGGGTCGTTGCGAAAGAGGATGTCGTAGTCGATTTGCGCGGAAGCGTCGTTCTTGACGGTCACCACCATTTGCATCTGCGGCACGCTGAACAAGTAGTCCTGCCCAGCAGCCGGCATCGATGCCAGAACCGAGGCCGCTATTACCAATGTCGCCACGTATCGAAACATCATGAGCATCCTATTTGTCGCTCTCCCCGCCCCACCCTTCGGCCCAGCCGGCAGGCTCGCGAGGGCAATCGGCCGCACAGATCGCCAGCCCCGGGCACGTGTCGCAATGCGTGTCGCTTTCCACTCGCTCGCGATACAATTGGTACGCGTCGCTCCGCTCGATGGCGTTCCAGTCATCGTCGATAAGATTCCCCGCAGATGCCCACGGCCCGCGTGGCAGAAAAATCGTGCCGTCCGCCTCGACGCGGATCGCTGTGTCTCCACTGCAGCGCGGGCCACGACATGCTTGCTCGCTTAGCGGGCGTGTCGGGTCGAATCGCACAGCCGGATTCCAAATCAGCCGCAGCCCCAGTCGCTCGGCATACTCCTCGACCAACCGCGCCGCGGGCGGCAGTTCGTGCCCCAACAGCGCGCCGGCCGCGGCTTCCTCGGCGTTCGTAGTAGCCACGGCAAACGCCGCCACATTCTTGATTCCGTGTTCGCTCATTCTCTGAAGCGTTGCCCCAATGCTCGGCAGCGTCGCTCGAACAATCGCAAGCTGCGCTACGGCGCAGATCTCGTGCTTGGCAGCCATGCTCAACGCGCGGGCAGCCTGCTTGCAGTCGCCCTTGCCGGCCAACGCGTCATGGATGTCCTCGACGGCCGAAAAACAGTAGACGTCGAGATGGTCCAGGCCGGCGGCGGCCATGTCGGCAATGCGATTGCCGACGGCCAACGGAGTGCCCCGGCCCCGCACGCCCGTAATCAGCCCCAGGTCGCTCGCTCGTTGGACCGCCCGCAGCAGGTGCGTCTCATTGCAGTCCCGCTCGACGACAATCGTTACGTGCGGAATGCCGACTTCCCAGAGCCGGTCGAAAATGCGAGCTGCGTGAAACGGCGCGCAGAGCGGCACATCGGCCGAAATCGGCCGGCCCAGCGGCGCGACCTTCGGCGAAAAAGCCGGATCGCTCAGATTGAAGATGGGATAGTCGCCACGTGGCGATTGCATCCGCTCGATCACCGTTCGGACGGCGTCCAGGTCCCGAGTGAACCGCTCGGCGCTCATGCCTTTGAACAACCGCTTTGCCTGCTTGGCGATTTTTTCCGGCGTCTGGCGCTCCATCAGCGCCTTAGCGAACAAGACGCCTGACGCACTGAGTCGCGTGATCGCAGCACCGTTTGCTACCAACAGCCCCCCGCCGCCCGAATCGACACGGAGATGAAAGCGGATCGTCGCCCCGTCCGCTTCACGAGCGAAGTGGTAGAGACCCGGCTCAGCAACAGCGCGGAGCGACCATGGCGTTGACAGTCGAAACGATTTCGGGATTCGCATGTCGAAGCCCCCCAACCGGTACTCGTGCGACGGCTGCCGATTCACGTGTTCTCTCGTTCGATTCTGCACCCGCCGCCGCAGAGCGGTAAGTCCTGACAACTCCAACATCGCTCAGGCAGCCCCGCGGCCCGTGGATCGAGCGTCCGCTCGCGAAAGCTGCGAAACAGCTTGCCGTGCCAAATCCTCTCCCACGGGTCACGGAGGATGTTGCCGGCCGGAACATAATACGACTGACACGGCAGCACATCGCCGTTTGGCTCGATGCAGATCGAATACTCGCCCGCGTTGCATCGCCGCGCGCCCAACTCTAATTCCAATGGCGAGAGGCGGCAATACTCAGTCGGCGTGTACCAGAGAAACCGCATCCCACGCTGGGCAGCACGCTCGCGCACCTGTGCCAGCACGGGCGCCAAGCTCTCCGTCGGCAAAGCGTCGCCGCTCGTCCGTCCACCGCCGGAAAAGATCATGCCATTCATGGCGAACGTCCGCACGCCGAGATGATGCAAGAAATCGACGATGGTCCCCGCGTGTTCGACGTTCCGCCGCGTGAGTGTCGTGTTGGTGATCGTGTGCAGCCCCGCAGCCAACGCGTTGCGGACGCCGGCGACCGTTTCGTCAAACGCCTCGGCCCCGCTCATCGCGTTGTGAACCGCCGCGTCGCTGGATTGAAGCGTGATTTGCACGTGATCTAGGCCAGCCCGTCGCAACGCCACTGCAAAATCCAGTTCGGCAAGACGCCGCCCGTTGGTGTTCAGGCCGGAGACCAGGCCAAGCTCTTCCGCATCGCGAATCAGTTTGTAAAGTCCCTCGAAGAGTGTCGGCTCCCCGCCGGTGAACACCACATGCGGAATGCCAATCGCCGCCAGGGTGCGGAGCACTTGCCGCCATTGGGACGGACGGAGCGGAGAGGGAAGAGAGGAGTGTGGCGAGGCAAGAGTGGGCGCGGGCCGAACGCACGTGTTGTAGCAGTGTGGGCAAGCGTTGTTGCACCCATAGCTCAGCGCGAGGTCCGCTTTGTACGGCGCCGTCACGGCCACGCTGAAAGGCGGCGGTTCCTTCGTCTCCGCGAGTCCGCGCGCCGCGCAGCAAGGGCACGAATCGAAGCCCGCACGCAACTGGTCAATCATCGCATACACCTTGCCCGCCGCCCGGTGCGCTTCGGCCATGTCGACGCCGCGGAAGTGTTCGCGAACCTTCGCTGCGGCGCGGTCGACAGGAACCCTCTCCAATGCCAACCGCGTCAGTAGCGCCGCCGTGGCATTCAGATGAATTGCGTCTGTGGCGTCGACTAGCAGCACGGCATCGCCATTGACCGAGGTGCGAAGATGGAACCGTCGCAGCCCGCCCGGCAGTCGCACGCGGTACGCACGAAGTTGCGCCCGATCGGTTCGCCGACGGGCGACCGGTGACAACGACGTAATGTCTTTGCGCAGCGCAGCCAGCACTCGCTTGATGCCGCGAAAGGCATCGGCCGGAACCGTGCGACGACTGCGCACTTCAATGCCCAGCCGTCGGTTGGCGGCGATTCGCTGGGGAGTCGATGCGTCGATTTCTCGGTTCGCCGCATCCGCCCTTCCCTCCCCTTTCGTCGCCGTCACCACTTCGGTTCCTCCTCGATTTGGTAGGCCGCGCCGCAGTACTGACAATTGATGAACACGGCGCCGGCTTTCACCGTGACCGATTCCTTGCCGAGCGCGCCGCCGCAGGATCGACACGTCAGGTTTCGCAGGCTTACGTCGCCCGAAAGATCAATCTTTTGGACAATCGTTGTTTCGGAGGGTTTCGGCTTCAGCAGCGCCAGGAGAATCATCGCCACGGCCGCAATCAGCAGGATAACACCGACGACGACTCTCAAGAGCTGTCCCTGCGCACCGACGACAAATAGCAGGCCCAATGCGCCCAGCAACGCCGCTAGTGGATAAGCGATTAGTTTCATCGATCGCCCGTCGTTTGGAAGACCATTGTTGTGCGTCGCAAAAGCGGGCGCGCCACGGGTAAGGAAACGTGCGACTTCTACACCACTTCCGCCCCATTCGTTGCACGACAAACGTAAACCGCCGGCTTGTTTCCCGTCTTCCTCTCGTAGGCGGTCGCCGTCTTGGCCGCAAAATCCTGCGCGGCCTCGGCACGCACCAGCGCCATGGCGCAGCCGCCGAACCCGGCGCCGGTCATTCGCGCGCCCAAACATCCTTCGTGCGCGGTCGCACACTCGACCATCACGTCCAATGCCTTGCTCGAAACCTCGTAGTCATCCCGCAGACTGCGGTGGCTTTCGGCCATCAGCCGGCCGAGCTCAGCCGCATCGCCGCGGCGCATCACCTCGGCCGCGCGAACCGTCCGTTCGTTTTCAGTAATCACATGTCGCGCGCGGCGGCGCGTAACCTCGTCCAAGGACTTGGCCGACCGTTGGAACTCGGCGAACGTGACGTCACGCAGCGCGGGGACGCCGAACTGCCGCGCGGCGGCTTCGCACTGCCCGCGGCGCTCGTTATAGGCCGAATCGATCAGTCCTCGACGCGTCGAGGTGTCCAAGACGACGACCGCCACGCCCGACGGCAAGGGCACCGGCGTCAGGGCGAGCGAGCGGCAGTCGATCAACAGCGCGTGGTCGGCGCGGCCTGCCGCCGAAATCAACTGATCCATGATACCGCAGTTGACGCCCACCCACTGGTTCTCGGCACGCTGGCCGAGCTTGGCCATGGCCGCGGGCTTCCAATCGAGCAGCCCTGCGACGGCCAGTGCCCTCGCCGTGGCCATCTCGACGGCCGCCGAGGACGACAATCCCGCACCGAGCGGCACGTCGCCCGCCAGAACTCCTTCCCAACCCACGAGCCGATGGCCGCCTTGTTGCAGGCTCCATGCCGTCCCCTTCAGGTATTCCACCCAGCCGGCCTTGCCGCGTTGCAGCGTATCGAGCGAAAATTCGCTGGTCTCGTCGTAGTCGGCCGAGTACACGGCCACGGTGCGATCATTTCTCGGACGCAGGGCAATCCAAACGGCCCGATCGATTGCCATCGGAAGCACGAAGCCGTCGTTGTAGTCGGTGTGCTCGCCGATCAAATTGACCCGGCCCGGAGCGCGAACAACCCAGCGAGGCGGTTCGCCGAAACGACGCGTAAAATGGGCGACCAGATCGGCCTTCTCAATCGGCATGACGCAGGCTCCGGGGTGCAGTGGAATGCCCCCTATCGTGCCCTTTTCCCCCCGCACGGTCAAGCGGGGCGCCTGCGCGGCTGCCACTCGCGATTTTCCGGCTTGCCAAGAGGCTAACGCCGCCGCATCACGTTCGCCAACCGATGAATTGCATCAGCAGAAACACAAGGAACATGAAGCCGGTGATCCAGACGAAGACGCGACCGGCATGAATCAGAATCGGGCGCATCCGCTCATGACGCGTCGCGGCATACACTAGGCTGATCGCGACGATCAGCATCAGGGCGTACCAGAAATCACCGCTCCAGAAGCGGGCAGGCTCGGCGTTGGCGAAAAGGGAGTGGAGCATGATCGAGAGTGGTGATTGTCGCGACGTCATCCCGACGCCGCCTATTTCGCTTCCTTGTCGTCTTCCTTCTTGGCCGGTGGCACCGGCCCGGCGCAGGCGTCATAGATCGCCAGGATATTCAGCAGCCCCGCGATCATGCAAAAGACACCAGCCAACTCAAAACGCCGTGCGAGCCAACGATCCAATTCGGCGCGGGTCGGCTGGGCGGCGTTCGCATCGTTGGGCCCCGCATTCTCGCGTGCGCCTTCCGATGGCCACGGCGGAGCCATGAAGCCGCCCCAAAACACCTCGCGGTGGTGGCTCATGCGGGCAGTCTGTACCAGAGCGGGCAACGCCACCATTCCCGCGCCAACTTGGCAGAAATAGTTCCAACGCTTGTCGCTGGGGACCCAGGCAAAGTAAACGGCTCGGCCGTAACCGGTATGACGCTCGTGGCCGTTGATGTCGCTGTATTTGGCCCCGCCGCCGAGATAAACCCCAAAGACAAACAGGCCCATGATGGCGACGAAATACAGGGCGGCCTTGGCGCGGCGGCCCTGGTACAAATGCCCCAGACCGGGAACAAGCCAAGCCAAGACGCCGGCCATCGCCGGATCTTTCAGGTTGATCGACTCTTCTGGGGTCGGTTCGACGGATTCCGCCACGAAGGGTTGCTCCTCAGGTGAAGGCTGCATTATATCTGCGGCGGGGAGCAGCGATAAGGGGGCTGTTCCCCAGCACAGGCCCCCTGCCCTTGCTCCGTTCTGGTCAACACGGTGCCGCCTGTAGACGCTCACCCGTGATCGTCGTCGCCGGCGCTATCATCGATTCGAGAAGGCTCATAGTTCGCTTCGTGGCCCCAAGCTGCGATCGGACGAATGTCTGCGCACGCTGACCAATCGCGCCGGCATAAGACGGATCTTCCAGGCAGCGGCGAACGAAAACCCCAAACTCTTGGGGATCCTCCACAACCACGGCTGCATCGCGTGCCAGCATGGCTGCCACGATGTCGCGGAAGTTCCACGTGTTCGGTCCGAACGAGACCGCCGCGCCGTAAGCCGCCGGCTCGATCATGTTTTGTCCGCCGCGGCTGCCCATACTGCCGCCCACATAAGCAATCTGCGCGGTTCCCCACCACGCGCCAAGTTCGCCGACAACATCGACGAGAAGAATGCGAGGGGGCATCGCACGGGGGAGAGGGGAAAGTGCGTCTTTCATCGTGGTGCGGCGCTGCCAGGAGAGGCCGGAGGCGTCCAACAGCTTGGCGACCGTCTCGAAACGATCGGGGTGACGCGGAACGAGAACCAATCGCAACTGCGGCCAGCGGGGGCTCAGCTCGCGGAACGTGGCCACCGCCATTTCCTCCTCCGGCTCTTGCGTGCTGCCGGCCAGAAGTACAATGTCGCTCTCTGCAAAACCGGCCAGGGCCGCCAGTCGCCGGGTCGCCGTGTTGTTGCGGTCCGTCTGAGCCCCGTCGTATTTCATCGAGCCGGTGACGTGCGTTGCTTCCGGTCGAGCCCCGAGTGCGCGGAATCGCTCTGCGTAGGTCTCGTCTTGCACGGCGAGCAGATCGATCCGCCGCAAGATGGACGCCACCAGCGGGCGAATCCGTCGATAGCCGCGAAAGCTTTTCTCGCCCAACCGGCCGTTAATGACCGCCACCCGTGCCCCGTGGCATTCGGCCGCCCGGATCAGATTGGGCCACAGCTCCAACTCGGCCAGCACCAAGACGTCCGGTTGAACTCGCCGCATTCCTGCATTGACCGCCCAGGAGAAATCCAGCGGGCAGTAGAACACGATGAGCCCGGGGTATTTCTTTTTGGCCAGCGTCATCCCGGTCATCGTGGTCGTCGACACCACGCATTCCCACTCCGGCCGCTCCTGTTCGATGGCTTTCAGCAGCGGCGCAAGCAGATTAACCTCCCCGACACTCACCGCGTGCAGCCAAACGCAGGTCTTTGCGGGACTCCCATCGCCCGTTGCGGGAGAGAGGCCAGTGGTGAGGGACCTCCGCCGTGGCACGAGTCCAAACAACTTCTCCGCGTAGCCCTCCCGATACTTCCCCTTCCGCATTGCCTGCACCAGCAGCCACGGCAGGCTGAAAAGGACTAGCAGCAGGTAGGCGAGGTTGAGCAGATACGGCACCAGCGGAGTCCCTTTCGGCAGTGTCGTGTTATCGTGCGCGGCGTTTGTGGAAGGTGCGCCACACTCTCCACAGCCCCCATATAACGCTACTTCGCGGTGCTCCCCCGGGCGTCGTTACCATTGCTCCCAGCGCAGGTGTTCCACGTGTGCAAAATGTTGATCGCGGGATACGAACGTCAGATCGTGTTGTCTGGCAGCGGCGGCAATCCAGATATCATTCTCCGGGATGGGAAACCCTTTCACCCGCAACTCGTTCCTGATTTCGCCGTATTCATAAGCGGTCGCGGCATCGTTTTCCAACACCGCAACTTCCGTAAGGAACCTATTAATTTGTCTGAGGTGCTTGTCGAGTCGAGTCGATTTATGTGCCCCATAGTACAACTCGCCCAGCACGACGATCGAGATTAATACGGCTGGGCATTGTCTCAAACGGTCGCGAATGATGGGATCGTCCTTGAAGAGGGCGACGACGATATTCGTGTCGAGCAACAGGCTACCAATCATTTGGATTAACCCGCTCGCAATCCTCTTCGATACCGCGAAGGAACTCGTCAGCTTCCACGGGAGTCATTATGCCGGCAAATTTCAACAGGTCTTTGCCAGGCGTCCCTCGCGGTCGTGAGTCGGCCATCGCGCGGGCATAGTCCAGCACCCGGCGCTGCATTGCGGGCGGAAGCTGCTCCATCTGCTTGAGCAGTTCATCCTTTACCAACGCGTCAACCATGGCGTCACTCCTGCTAACAGTGACCAAGACCTACGCTGCTCGTCTCACCCCTTCTTCATGCAGCAATTCTTGAACTTCTTGTTGCTGCCACAGGGACATGGGTCGTTGCGGCCAACATGCTGTTGACGGTTACGGATCGGCTGCGGCTTGTGATCCACTTCCGAGCCTTCGATGGCGGCCTGCTGCTGCGAGACGATCTCGCTCGCCGACTGGGCGTCTTGGTGCACGGTTTCGGTCACAGTCCAAGTGGAGCCGACAAAGCCCTCGTCGAGTTGCTCCATGCGGAAGACGAGATCGGTCACGCGTTCGTCAACGGAAGTCCACATCTCCTCGAAGATGCGCATGCCCTCGCGCTTGTACTCGACCTTCGGATCGACCTGAGCGTAACCGCGAAGCCCGACGCTGCTGCGGAGGTGGTCCATCGCCAGAAGGTGGTCCTTCCAGGCAGTGTCGAGCAACTCCAGGACCAACGCCCGCTCCATGCGGCGCATCTCGGGACGGAAGCGTTCCTCGACTGCCGCGTTCAGATGGCGTTCAAGGCGTTCCGCATTCAGACGCAGCATTTCGTTGGGCGTCAGTTCGTAATTGTATTTCTCCGCCAGCCAAGTGGAGAGCTGTTGGAGACGGCCATCTTCATAGGCCGCCCGCAACGCGCGTTCTTCTGGCACGTCAGAATTGAACACGCACGCCAATTGGGCGGGGATCTCGGCCACGGCGGCTTCATGGCCCTTGCTGAATTCGCGGCTTCGCTCGACCAGAATCGCCCGAATCTCCTCGCGTTGCTTGTTCTTGAGGTCCTCGATGCTCAGGTCGACGTGGAACCGCTCGGCGGCCCACTCGGCCAAGCCCTCGCGCTCGTAGCGCTTGTGTCCCGTGGTGTCGCGCGTGGTGAAGTGGTAAAGGCCGGCAATCACCGGGAACTCCGCCTCTTTCTCGTCGTAGACCGCACGGGCCTTCTCGCGGACCAGATTTTTGAACGCGGTCGGGTCAAGATTGCGAACATCCTCAACGGCCAAATCGACGCTGAACTTGTGTTTCACCCAGTTGCAGGCGGTTTGAACGCCGAAGTCCGGTTCGAGGAACCGAGCGCCCTCGCTGAGATCGATCTTCTGCACGGCGGTACGAGCCCGCTCAATGAGAAAGTCGCCAACCTGATCGCGGCCAAGCTGCCGCAGATCGCGGTCGCGAAGGCTTAGGTGCCAACGGCTGTTCACCAGCTTGGCCAACGCCTCCCAGTTCCACTCCGACGGCTCTTCTTCCTCGGGTAAATTCTCTTCCAGGGCTTCGAGCACCTGACCTTCGGCCATCCGCTCGGCCTGATCGCGGGCTTGAATCTCCGCGCCGTGGAAATCGAGCCCGCGGAAATCCTTCGGCTCAAGCTCGACGCTCATCAGCTTCGATGCCCAACCGGCAAACGTCTCGGCGCCGTAGTCCTTGTCGAGGAACAGATCGAGGTAATGCTCGATCTGTTGATCGATCATGTCGAGGATCAACTGCTTGCAATTGGACCCGTTGAGAATGTTCTGGCGATAGCCGTAGACGCGCTTCCGTTGCTCGTCCATGACCTCGTCGTATTCGAGGAGGTTCTTGCGGACCTCGAAGTTTCGTTCCTCGACCTTCTTCTGTGCACCCTCGATGCGGCGCGAGACCATGTGGCTTTCGATGGCCTCCCCCTCTTTCATCCCGAGCCGCGTGAGCACGTTTTTGACCCACTCGCCGGCAAAGATTCGCATCAAGTCGTCTTCAAGCGACAAATAGAAGCGGCTGCTGCCGGGATCGCCTTGACGTCCGCAACGACCGCGGAGCTGGAGGTCGATGCGGCGGGCCTCGTGCCGCTCGGTGCCAAGGATGTGCAGGCCGCCCATGCCGGCCACCATCCGGCCCTCGGCCTTCATCTGCTCGCGAGATTCAATTTCACGGACCAGCGAGTCCCATTCTTCCTGCGGCACTTCCAGCCTGCTGGGATATTTCTCTTGCAGCTTCGCCCACGCCATGGCTTCAGGGTTGCCGCCCAAAATAATGTCGGTTCCACGACCGGCCATATTCGTCGCGATGGTGACCGCACCCAGACGCCCCGCCTGCGCGACGATCTCAGCCTCACGCTGGTGATGCTTGGCGTTGAGCACCTCGTGCGGAATCCCGCGGCGTTCCAGCAAGCTGGAAATCAACTCGCTCCGTTCGATGGAAACGGTGCCGACAAGAACCGGCCGCCCGCGATGCTCGATCTCCTGCACCGCCTTCTTTTGGATGGTTTCGCGGTCCTTGCTGTCGCGAGGCTGGAACTCGATAGTGCCGTCGGTTTCGTGGATGATCTTGCCGAGATATTCCTCCCCTTTCTCATTGACAAGCACGTCCCACTTGTGCATCCGCTCGATCTCGTCGGCGATGGCGGCAAACTTCTCGTGTTCGCTGCGGTAGATCACGTCGGGATTGTTGACTCGCTGCAACGGCTTGTTGGTAGGGATGGCGATGACGTCGAGCTTGTAGATCTTCCAAAACTCGCCCGCCTCGGTCATGGCGGTACCTGTCATGCCGCAAATCTTCTTGTACAGTTTGAAGAAGTTTTGAAGCGTGATCGTGGCCAGTGTCTGATTTTCTTCCTTGATGCGGACGCCGGCCCCAGCTTCCTTGGCTTCGACAGCTTGATGCAGTCCGTCACTCCAATTCCGGCCTGGCATCAGTCGGCCCGTGAATTCGTCGACGATTACGACTTCATCGCCGTTGACGACGTAGTTCACATCGCGCTTATAGAGGTGGTGAGCCTTCAATGCGTTGTCGATCAGATGCGGCCACTCCATGTGCCCGGCCGTGTAGAAACTTTCAACGCCAGCCAACTGCTCCGCCGCCCGGACGCCCTCGTCGGTCAGGTGCGCGGTGTGATCCTTTTCGTTGACTTCGAAGTGCGTGCCCTTCTTCAGTTGCCGCGCGATGCGGTCGGCCTTGGCATACCGGGTCACGTCGTCGTGGGCAGGGCCGGAAATGATTAGCGGCGTTCGCGCCTCGTCAATCAAAATGTTGTCGACTTCGTCGATAATGGCAAAGTTGAGCGGACCTTGCGACTGCTGCAACGACTTCTCAAAATGCTTGTCGCCCTTGGCCGCCGGGCGCATGTTGTCACGCAGATAGTCGAACCCGAACTCGTTGTTCGTGCCGTAAGTGATGTCGCACTCGTACGCCTTCTGCCGGTCCTCCGTGGGCATGTCTGACTGAATTGCACCAACGGTCAGCCCCAGCGACATGTAGATCGGACCCATCCATTCCATATCGCGGCGGGCAAGATAGTCGTTCACCGTAACGACGTGGACGCCCTTCTTTTCCAACGCGTTCAGGTAGGCCGGCAGCGTGGCCACCAGCGTCTTTCCTTCTCCCGTCACCATTTCGGCGATGTTGCCGCGGTGAAGAACAATCCCGCCCATCAGTTGGACGTCATAGTGACGCAGCCCGATCACGCGGCGACCGGCCTCCCGACACACAGCGAACGCCTCCGGCAGCAAATCATCGAGCGTCTCACCCGCGGCAAGCCGCTTGCGAAACTTGACGGTTTGCTCCCGCAACTCCGCATCGGTCATCGCCTGGTATCTCGGCTCCAGGGCATTGATGGCGTCGATGACCGGCTGGAGCTTTTTGAGATATCGGGCGTTGGACGATCCAAACAACCCGGTGATGCCCCGTTCAATTCCGCGGCCAATCCCGCCAAACACGAAGCTAAGGACATCCCAAATCTGCGACAATACTTCTTCCATAGCGATCCAGTATTAAGAACGGCGCGCTAGTGCGAACCCACGACGCACCACGGGCCAAGTAGAAAACAGCGTTAGGCGGGCTGGGAACAAACCATCCCACTTTGGCAATGTATCCAGATCCGCAGGGACGGTCAAGAACGGTTGGCCTACTTCCGAAGAGGGGTGTGGCTGCCGTGAAGCCATCCGCGACGCGGCGTCTTGGGGACGCTCACGCCCCCACGGTAACGAGTGCCAGTACGACCGGCTCGGTCACCGCCTCCATCGGATAGGTCTGGCCGCTCCCGTTGAGCCTCTCTCCTGTCAGACATGCGGCGATGGCAATATCGCCTAGCGGCGACGAAGAGACAGCCTCGGCCGGAAAGAGCCGGGTGTCGCGCACCATCATTGACTCCCCCGTCCGCTCGTGAATGATCAATAGGCAATCAGCCTCAGTGACCGCGGACTGATCGGGAGCGACGAAGAACCGCTCTGCTGACAGATACCCGTCGGGCATGAGAATCCTAAACCGTGGACGATCTGACATGAGCGACCTTTCTTCAGCCAGGCAAGCATCGGATTCTAGCGGCGCTCGATGGGAGCGGCAAATCAGGCGAAAGCTGTGCGGTCAAACAAGAAAAAGCCCCAGGGACCCGCTCGCGATCATGGCACGTATCTTTGCCTGCCGTCGATCCGGTTTCCCCACCCCTCGGCAATCCGCTATAATCGTCGGTTTGGGATATTCGAGCCGGCCCCCGGTAGTCGACCTGGGCGGCAGCAACGGAGAGTGCAGCGATGAACAACCCACAGTCTTCAGCCACAGACAGCAACGCGCAGACGCAGGAAAGCGAGCTGAGGCCTAGCCCCCTGTCAGTTGCCGAGGCGCGACGCGCGGAAGCGGTAGGCCGGCACATTGTCCTCAAGGGCTGGGTCCGCACGCGTCGCGACTCCAAGGCCGGGTTCAGTTTCATCGAAATCAATGACGGCTCCTGCTTCGGCAACGTGCAGGTGATTGCCGACAGCCACCTGCCCAATTACGAATCAGAGATCAAGCGGCTTTCGCCCGGTTGCAGCATCGCGGTCACGGGGTCGGTCAAGGCGTCGCCGGGCAAAGGACAGGCCACAGAGGTGCAGGCGGCTGAGGTTGCAGTCCTCGGCACGGCTGATGTCGAAAGCTACCCGCTCCAGAAAAAGGGACACTCCCTCGAGTTTCTTCGCACAATCGCGCATTTGCGCCCGCGAACAAACACGTTCGGGGCGGTCGCCCGCGTGCGGAACTGCGTGTGCAACTCGATCCATCAGTACTTTCAGGAGCGAGGATTCATTTACGTCCACACGCCGGTTATCACCGCCAGCGATTGCGAAGGCGCCGGTGCGATGTTTCAGGTGACGACGCTGCTGGATAAGCAGCGTAGCCCGCTCCCGAAGGCGCCCGAGGCGGAAAACGCAACGCCCGCGCCGGGATTGGACTTCTCGCTCGACTTCTTCAATCGGCCCGCATATCTCACCGTCAGCGGACAGCTTGAAGCGGAGACCTTCGCCTGCGGCCTCGGCAAGACGTACACCTTCGGTCCCACATTTCGCGCGGAGAACAGCAACACGCCCCGGCACCTCGCCGAGTTCTGGATGATCGAGCCGGAGGTCGCCTTTTGCGATCTGTACGGCGACATGGAGCTGGCCGAGGGGCTGCTGAAGCGGATCTTCTCCGACGTACTCGAGAAGTGCGCCGAGGACATGCAGTTCTTCAACGAGCGGATCGACAAGACAGTGATCGAGATCCTCCAGCACGTCATCGGTAGCCAGTTCCTCCGCGTGTCCTACACCGAGGCCGTCGATATCCTGAACAGCTCCGGCCAGAAGTTCGAGTTTCCCACGGCCTGGGGTAATGACCTTCAAGCCGAACACGAACGGTACTTGACCGAAAAGCATTTCGGGCAGCCGGTGATCCTGTACGACTACCCCCGCACGATCAAACCGTTCTACATGCGAGTCAACGACGATGGCCGGACCGTTCGCGCGATGGACGTCCTGGTGCCAAAGGTCGGCGAGATCATCGGCGGCAGCCAGCGCGAGGAGCGGCTCGACGTGCTAGAAGCCCGAATGCGCGAGCAAGGGCTGGATCCTGCCGGTTATTGGTGGTACGTAGACCTCCGTCGGTATGGCACCGTACCCCACGCTGGATTCGGCCTCGGCCTTGAACGAGTAATCCAATTCATCACCGGAATGGCCAATATCCGCGACGTGATCCCCTTCCCTCGCACGCCCGGCAACGCCGAGTTTTGAGACTCGAGGGGTTGGACAACAATGGTCCATAGCCGCCGCTTGTCGGCGTCAGGGTTATGGATCATAATAGAGTTGTGTCTCTAGGATCGCCTTGTCGTCGCGTTCCCTCAATCTCCATGGCCTCCGAACTCCCCACCGATTCATTCTGGGATCTCCTTCGCCAGAGTGGTCTGGTATCGGATGGCGATCTGGTCGCCCTTCGCAAGCAGGTCGACAGCAATGGCGCGAAGCCCGCGACCTCCCGAGCGCTGGCCGATGAACTGATCAAGCGGGGAGTGCTGACGGACTGGCAGGCCGAGAACCTGCTGCTAGGAAAACATCGCGGGTTCCGACTTGGTCCCTATCGAATTCTCAGGCCCCTCGGCCAAGGCGGCATGAGCCGGGTGTTCCTCGGCGAGCATGAAGTCATGCACCGCCGCAGTGCCATCAAGGTGCTCCCAAGCAAGTACCAGGCGGACCCCGATCTGCTAAGTCGTTTCCGACTCGAGGCCCGGGCGGTTGGCGCACTGGACCATCCTCACATCGTTCGAGCCTACGACTTCAATAAGGAAGAAAGCTACGGCAAGGAAATCCATTACCTGGTGATGGAGTTCGTCGACGGCCTCGACCTGCGCCGGATGGTCGACAAGGAAGGCCCACTGGATTATCGGAAGGCGGCGGACTTCATTGCCCAGGCGGCGGAAGGCTTGGCGCACGCGCACGCTGCAGGCTTCGTCCACCGCGACATCAAACCGGCCAACTTGCTGGTGGACAACAACGGCGTGCTGAAGATCCTCGACTTGGGACTCGCGCGATTCACCATCGAAGGCGACAACCCCTGGGAGACGCTCGAAGCGGACCCGTCAGCGGTCGGGACTGCCGACTACGTCCCGCCGGAACAAGTCGCCGACCCACGTAGCGTCGATGGCCGATCGGACATTTACAGCCTGGGGCTGACGTTCTATTTCCTGCTGACCGGCCACCGGCCGTTCCCCAAAGCGACGTTGGTCGAGGTGCTGATGGCGCACCGGACGGAACAGCCCGAGTCGCTTCAGGAGCTTCGCCCCGACGTGCCCTTCGAGTTGATCGAGATCATCGACCGAATGATCGCCAAGTCGCCCTTCCAGCGATACCAGACGGCAAAGGAAGTGGCCGAGGCCCTTCGCCGCTTCCTGAGCGAGTCGCCCAGCGGACGAGAGTATTCACGGATTTCGGAATTGATGGCGGCCGCAATGCGAGCGAAGCAGGCGGGCCCAAAACCCACCGACTCCACCGCAGAACTAGACCTGGCCAAGATCGACGACGACCGCCGCGAGTCTTCCTCCAGCCAACTGAGACGACGGAAGGTTGGTGTCGGCGAGAGCAGCGGCAAGTTGCCAAACAAGCGGCCATTAGTTGGCCCCGATGGTAAACGACCGCCTCCTCCAATGCCGACCGACGTGCTCGCGGACCTGGAGCCAGGTGAGCTTAGTTCCCCGTCAACACCGCTTCCCAAAGGGTGGAAACGGCGGGGAGGTCGGAAGGTGCTGGCCTCGCCCTGGGTCTGGGTCGGCTCCGCGTTGCTGATTATCGTCGTGCTGATCGTCCTGTCGCTTGCCCCCGCTGACGCCAATCGGGACCCCGGGAAGACGCCCGGGCCAGGCGACACCACCGGCGCCAAGAATCAGCCAGTCAAACAGCCACCCGAGTCGCAACGCACGACCCTGCCTTTCGATGAGAACGCCACCGAACCGCAGCGGTTGTTGGCCGGTATCAAGAATATATCCTTCCGTCTTAACGGCAGCCCGGATACGGACCGCAACGCTCCCTTCAACGTGGCCATCGTCGGGCCGGTCTTCAACGCCGTCAGTCGGCTCGGTCTCAGTCGGGGCGGCGAGAATGCCGCCATCATGACGATTACCGTCAAGCTCTCCAACGACCCCTATCTCTACACCGTCACAATGATGGCGGAGCTCTCGGTCGGCCCACCCGGCAAGACCACACGCGTGTGGTCGCGCGAATGGACCCAGATATGCAATCTCCCACGCCAGGGCGTGCCTGCCGAGCAGCGGAACGAGGCAATCAAAGCAGGCTCGACCGACTTCTTCGAGCAATTCGTGGACGCTGTCAACGAGGCCCGCGAGAAGACTGACGCGAAGTGACGCGTCGTCGCGAATATTCCGGTCAGGACCTCATCCGGATTCTTGCTCACGTCCTCGGGAAGCGTGACCGATGGTAAGCTATGCCGATGGCGTAGCTTGGGGCTTTTGCGTAGTGTTGCCAGCCCGCGACCATCGGCCCGTGTGCCGGTGGTGACGATTCTGCCGCATTTCCTGCGGTGCAAGCGATCTACCCCGGGAACGGCCACCCGCCAACCACCCCCTCTCGCGCCCTCCCAAAACATCGTGGCAAAGTCAGCCTCCGAGAAAAAGCATCTCCGCCTCTACACCGAACAGCCTCCAAAGCCGACGCGGGCGTCGATCGAGGCATTCGCTTGCCTGCCCGACTTGCTCCGCGCGTTTGAGACGGCCACCGGTTGGGGCCTGACGTGCAACCGGACGAACACCGACCGCAATCGGCCGACGTTCACGCTCAATGTCTCGACCGCTGCGGCAACCAAGGCCACTTCCGATAGCTCCCTGAGTCCTGCGACCGAACGCAATGCCGCCAAGACGCTGGCGGGCTCGATCACCAACCTGCTCGAGGAGTTCGTCGAGACCCGACATGCGCTCTGGCAGCGCGAGGCGGAGTTGGCCGCCGGCGTTCCCGTTACGCCGCACCGCGAGAACGAGAAACATCTGGCCGCGCGTCTACAGGCCGTATTGAAGGCCGGCGCGGAAGCCGTTGACGCGAATGCCGCCGCCCTCTACTTGCTCGACGAGGCAACCACGAACCTGAAGCTTCGCAACGCCTACGGTCTGCCCTTCGAGCGGCTCCTGTCGCCGCCCCGGCCGTTGGCCGGCGCCCTCGCCGATCTCGAAGCGATGCTCGGCCACGTCGTCGTCCTGGACCACAATGACGACACTTGCTCCTGGAACATGCCCGAGGACTTCGCCGCCGCAGCCTGCATTCCAGTCTCTACGCCAACGACGCTGTTGGGTACCCTATGGGTGTTCAGCAACGAAAAACGCGACTTCGATTCGCGCCAGACTAACATCCTCGAAGTCGTCGCCGGTCGGATCGCCTCAGACCTGGAGCGCGAAATGCTCCTCCGCGTTGGGGTCGATGGAGCAAAAGTGCATAAGCAACTCGCCGCAGCAGAACGGCGGCAGCAGAATGAGCTGCCGACCGTCGCTCCCCTGTTCAACGGCTGGGACGTCGCTGGCGCAACGGCCCAAGCCGACAATCTCGGCGGCGCGCTCCACGACTGGTTCTCGCTGCCCGACGGTCTCCTCGCCTTGGCAGTTGGCCGAGCGGACGAGGAAGGCGTCGGCGGAGCATTGACGGCCACTGCCTTGAAAACGGCGATTCGTGCCCATGCCTGTTATGGTCGCGAACCCGAGTCCGTTCTGAAGCACGTAAACATGACGTTGTGGACCGGTTCCGCTGGCGACCGACACGCCGCAATGCTTTTCGGTCTGGTCGATACAGAATCAGGCCGAGTCTCTTACAGTGCGGCCGGTGGCTGCTCGATCATCCGTCTAAACGGCGACGGCTGGGAATCGCTAACGCAGCCGTCGCCCGGTCTAGGCCGCGGCCCGGAGGCTGACGTCCAGTCGTCCGAGTGCCAACTAGAGCCCGGCGAGGTGCTGCTCGTGTGCACTGATACCGTCGGTGATGCCGTCGATTCGCATGGTCGACGATTCGGCGAGGCCCAGTTGGCGTCTGCTCTGCAAGGAAGACTGCAACTTTCGGCCGATGAACTGCTCGCTCTGGCTAGAGGGGCTTTAGAGGGCCACACCGGGCGGGCCGATGGCCGAGATCAGTCGTTCCTGCTGATCAAGCGGGGGTAACCCTTGACGGCCACCGCTGCCAGGGTAGACTGTAGGCAGAGCGGGAATGGCGGAATTGGCAGACGCGCTAGGTTGAGGGCCTAGTGGTAGCAATACCGTGCAGGTTCAAGTCCTGTTTCCCGCACTGTTGGGTCGTGTATTGCCAATGGGCGCGGCCGGTCAGCCAGCAAACTCGGCTGGAACAGCCGCGTTTGCGGTTGAACGCGGATCAACGGCAATATCGGCATCAATAAGTTTCGGTTTCAAGCGGCTCGCGACGATTCGCGGGCCGTTTCTTTTGCGCTCCCCAGCTCTCACGCCGGCCGGCCGCCTATCGCTTGCGTGCCAGCAAACAAGATGCGTAGAAGACGAAAATGTACCCAAATAGTTCGAGTCCCTCTTGGATGATCGTCTTGTAAAGCGTCTTGTACTGATCGGTCGCAATGATGTCGCTCCAAATAAGCCGGCCGCTGCCGAATAGCCGACTTAGCAGAAGCACGACCAAGAGCCCGATGGTCATGTAAACGCATGACCGCGTGCCGACATACGCCGCCGCGGCAGGCAACACGCTCTTTCGCCACGCCGCAGCGCACGCAATCGTTCCGGCGGCCGTCAGTATCGCCGGATAAACCCAGAAGCCGTGACGAATCACATCGAAGAGGAAATCAAGTTCGCGAATAAGCATGCAGGCGAAGAAACCACCCACCAGCATGAGGAAGCCGCGAGTATCCGCACGTCGCCATGCCGTGACGAGGACCAAAACCGTAGAGAGCAGAAGCAGCGTCTCTTGCGTTATCTCGGTTATCGAGTATTCCGAGACGTCGTCGTGCAGGATGACGTTATCAACGTAGACGATCAGCGGGACGGCGGCCGTCGACGCAGCCAAAAGAATGCATTCGGTCAGCGAGCGAAGGATTGTGCGGCAGTCCGAACTTACTGGTAGAGATCGTCCTGCCTGGCTCTCTTCCTCTCTCGCCAAGTTACTGCCAACTGGCGTCATTGCTTCCACCTCTGCTCAACTTGAGTCTCATGAGAAAACGGTCGCGGTAAGACTTGACCATCTAGCTCTCGACGCATGGCGAGCATCTCCCTCCAAGCTGCCGGACATTAGGACCGGCTACGGCCTGCGGGCTTCGAAGCCTTCCCCGCATGGATAGAAAAACCATGTAGGGCGGCGTCGATCAGGACTCTGACGTACTCGTCGATTTCCTCCTGTGACGCGTCTTCCGCTTGCAGCTCGAACAGCTCGGTAAGGCACCCGAGGACCATGCGGCCGGTGAGCGCGGGATTGTGCGGGCGAAAGTCGCCTTCCCGGATGCCCTGCTCGAAGATCGCCGTCAACATTCGAAGGAATCGCGGGCGGACCTCCTTGCGGACTTCGTCGCCCTGGTTTGCTCCGGCTAAGAGTCGGATAAGACCGCGATGTTCGACGGCGTACTGCCATGCGGTGCGCAGGATGTTTTCGAGTTTCTGCGGCGCCGGCAATTCCGTAGAGGCCGTCTCCTCGATCGCCTGAAGACCGGGCTCGACCAGCCGGGTATAGAAACACTGGAGAAGCTCGTTCTTGTCTCGAAAGTAATTGTAAAGACTTCCAGTCGTCAGCCCGACCTGCGTTGCCACGCGATCCATCGTTAGTCCATTGGCGCCGTGCCGTTCCAGCACGGAATTAGCCGCCTCAAAAATGGTCTCCTTCATCATCGCCGTGACACAGGCTTTTCTTGCCTTGCTAAGTCTCATTTCAGCTTCTCCAGTGTGCCCTTCGATATTACTGAACCATGATTCATCATGCAATACGGACTTTTCACCACTGGCGGAATTGCCGGCATAGGGAGCACCAAAAGGAGAACCGTCGCCCCACCGTGCATCGGCCTAAAGGGCCGCCGGCCGGCCAACAGTCGAAGGCACACGCCACCGCATCGGCTTTTTGACCGAACTCGTTATTTGACCTAGGGTTTCACTGGAGGACACCGTGGCAATGAGACCCCGATTGTGACTGTGACCGATCCCAATCTGATGCCGATGGCCGGAGTCTCGCTAGCTCCGACCGCGCCCGCGTCCGCCGAGTGCTCTCTGGCGGAATTGCATACCCTGTTGCGCGAACTGGAGGCCGCGGCGGGCGTCAACACGTCGCGACCGGTGTTTGATGCAGCCATCGACGACCGACTCGCGCGAGTTCGCCTCGGCGCGGCGTCGGGACTCTTTGCGGCACTGCAGTGCAAGAACGCGGCATCGGCAGGGCACAGCTTGCGCGTCGCGCTCACCTGCTCCGCCTGGGCGGCTTGGCTCAAACTGCCGGAGGCGGATCGCGATGCGATCGAGGTCGCAGCCTTGCTGCACGATATCGGCGCCATCGGGGTGCCGGACAACGTGCTGCTAAAGCCCGCGGCGCTGGATGCTGAGGAAGCTACGTTGATGGCTCAAGCACGCCGCATGAGTCTGGAAATCCTCCGGCGTAGTTGCGCGTCCCCGCAAGTCCTGCAGATCGCCGAGCACGTTGCCGCATGGTATGACGGCACACGAGGCCTCGCCAGCGAACACCGTGCATCTCTGCCCGAAAACCGGTCTGCCCGCGCTCAGCAAGTTCCCCTTGGCTCTCGAATCATCGCCATTGTCGAGGCCTTCGACGCGATGATTACCGACCACGTCTATCGGCCAGCACGCTCGCAGGAGCGGGCGATGGCGGAGTTGTTCGAGTGTGCTGGCGCCCAATTCGACCCGCAACTGGTCGAACAATTCGCGGAGTTCCAGCGGGAAGATCAGGCCGCGCTGCGCTGGGACGTCGCGCGTCGCTGGCTGCGATCCTTGGACCCAGCAATGGTCGACTCCTATTGGGAGTTGAATTGTGTGCCATCGCCTGCCGAAGAACCAGGCGTGGATGTCCTGTTCCAAGGCCGCCTGCTGGACAACATGTACGATGCCGTAACGTTCGTGGATGCCGCCGGCCGGATCGTGCTGTGGAACCGCGGGGCTGAACGGCTCACCGGCCTCACCGGCGCCGGCCTGCGCGGCCAGGCATGGCGCCCGGCGCTGCTGGAAATGTCAGACGAAAAAGGCAATCTTATCGAAGACGCCGACTGCCCCGTCTTCACCGCCATTCGTTGCGGGGCGCAGTCGCTGCGGCGGCTCAAGATCGCCGGGCGTGGCCAGCGGCTAGTGGCCGTCGACGCGCACACGATGCCTGTGATCGACCGGAAAGGCGCCACCCAGGGGGCCGTGCTCCTGCTCCACGATGCCTCCTCAGAAATCTCCCTCGAGCGGCAGTGCCAAAGCTTGCACGAAAAAGCCACCCTCGATCCGCTGACGCAAGTCGCAAACCGGGCGGAATTTGACCGTGTTCACGCAATGTTCGTCGCGGCTCATCAGCAGCAGCAGGTCCCATGCTGCCTGTTAATGTGCGATTTGGATCGGTTCAAACGCGTGAACGACACGTACGGGCATCAAGCGGGCGACGACGCCATCAAGAGTCTCGCCTCCCTGCTAAAAAGCTCTTGTCGGCCGGGCGATTTGGTGGCTCGTTACGGCGGCGAAGAGTTCGTCATGCTCTGTGCCGATTGCGACAACGCGACCGCGGCACGCCGGGCCGAGCAGGTTCGCAAGGCGCTCAGCGAAGTGCCCCAATCGAGAATGAATGGCAAGACTATCACAGTGAGCATCGGCGTCACGGAAGTGCAGCCGGGCGATACGCCCGAGACCATGCTCCGCCGCGCCGATCGCGGACTCCTGATGGCCAAAGCCAAGGGGCGAAACGTCGTCGTTCAGCTCGGCGCCGGCTGTGACGGCGAGACGATCGAGAACAAGCCGGTGTCGCACGCGACGCCCGCCGCGCCCAAGCGAACTCTCCAGCAGGAGTTGATCACACCGGTGCCCGTTCGCATTGCCATCGAGAAACTGCGAGGATTCGTGGCCGATCATCAGGCAAAGATCGTTTCGGTCGATGGCAACCGCGTGAGTCTGGAGATAGACTGCCGCGCGGCCAATCGGCTGCGGCGATTGACAGACCGTCCCACAGCCCTGCGGATCGATCTGGCCTTTGAGGAGCAGCGATTGCAGACTGCTGGCGGCGAAAAGACGGCAGCCGTGACGACGCGGACGAAAATCACGGTCGCCGTTCGTCCGCGCACCAATCGCGATCGCCGCCGTGGCGATGGGATGACGCAGGCCCGCGAAGTCTTGATCAGCCTGCGCTCGTACTTGATGGCGGTGGAACAGAATCCGTCGCAATCAAACGGATCGCTGAAGACCATTGCCAGGGCCCTGGCCCCGTGGCTTGTGCGGAAATAGCAGCTCGCTGCCCGTCCATCGGCTAAGAAAGTCAAACGCGTTGGGGCGGCAGCGTGCGTCTGCCGCCCCAACAACGTAATCGTACTACTTATTCTTGTCGCGGAACTCTTGCATGAAGTTCGCGAGAAGCTGCACGCCTTCCACCGGCATCGCGTTGTAGATCGAGGCCCGACAGCCGCCTACCGAGCGGTGGCCTTTCAGTTCGCAAAGCCCTTGGGATGCCGCCTGCTTGAGGAACGGCTCATCGCTAGCCGGATTCCGCAGGCGGAATGGCACGTTCATAATCGACCGGCAGCCGGGTTCCGCGTGGCCCTGGTAGAAGCCGTCGGACCCGTCGATCACGTCGTACAGAATCTTCGCCTTGCGGCGGTTCTGTTCGGCCATCTTTTCCAGACCGCCGATCTCGTTCAGCAGCCAGTCGGTGACCAGCTTGACGATGTAGATGCCGAACGTCGGCGGTGTGTTCAGAAGCGACTTCGCCTCCGCCAACAGCTTGTAGTTGAGCAGCGAGGGAACATCGCTGGGGGAGCGGGCGACCAGATCGTCGCGAATGATGACGATCGTCACACCTGCCGGGCCCGCGTTCTTCTGGGCACATGCGTACAGCAGGCCGAACTTCTCGACCGGCACCGGCCGAGATAGAAAATCGGACGAGCTATCGCAGACCAGCGGAACGCTGCCGGTGTCCGGTACCGCTGGGTACTGAACGCCTTGGATCGTCTCGTTGGAACAAAGGTATGCGTACGCCGCGCCCGAATCGAAGCTCAATTCATTTTGTTTCGGAACCCGGTTGAAGTTCGTGGGCTTTCCGTCCCACACCAGCCGGATGGCGCCCTGGGTCTTCGCTTCTTCGCTGGCCTTCTTGCTCCAGGTGCCAGTGACGACGTAGTCCGCCGATTTGGCCCCCCGCAACAGGTTCATGGCGATCATGCCAAACTGCAGAAGTGCACCTCCCTGGAGGAAGAGCACCCGGTAGTTCTCGGGGATGCCGAGCAGCTTGCGAAGGTTCGCCTCCGCGCCGTTGATGATCTTATCGAACGTCTTCGACCGGTGGCTGATCTCCAGGATCGAGGCGCCGGCCCCCGGAAGGCAGAGGAGGTCGCGTTGGGCCTCTTCGAGCACGGGCATCGGCAGAACAGCAGGACCAGGCGAGAAATTGTACACGCGCTTTTCCATCATCTCATCCTAAAAGACAGACAAACGGGGGGAATCAAGCGGCTTTCAATGTAGCGAAATGGTGCCGGCTGTCCAGGCCAGCAATCGCCAAGAATTGCCACCCCCCGTTCGGGCAGTTGCCCCGCACTTTCCGCATCGTACGCAAATTCGTTCGCACCGGGCGAAACCGCTTGGCTTTTCCGCAACGAACGCGCATAATAGCACTACGCTATCGCCGACTTGAAAAGGCATGTCTTAATTCAAGTCCTAAAATTCCCATTATCAGTAGGGTGAGTGTCATGAAACGAGACCGGAGGAAGAGAGCGTTTACCCTGGTGGAATTATTGGTGGTCATTACGATCATCGGAATCCTTATCGCACTGTTGCTGCCCGCCGTGCAAGCGGCACGCGAGGCGGCTCGTCGAATGCAGTGCAACAACAATCTGAAGCAGATTGCTCTCGGTGCTCACAACTTCCAGCAGCAAAACAACCGCTTCCCCCCGGGACAATTGTGCGACGTGGCGCCGGGTACGGAGCTCGGTGTCGGACAACAAATCGGCGTCCTTCCCTTCATCCTCCCTTTCATCGAGTTGACCAATATCTTCGACCCGATGGACAAGGCAAAGCCGCCAACCGGCAACGTTGCCCTTTTTGACATCGCCCACGTCGGAACATGGTACGGTGACGCCTACACGGCGGGTGCCGGTTTTACGAATACGCCGTCTGATATGGCTCAGACGAAAATATCCGCCTTCGTCTGTCCTTCCGACACTCCCTATGACAAGGAAGTGATCCTTCTGTCGAACTGCTTCTATTACGACAGCGCGAAGGATCCTCCAATTGCGGCCGGCGGCGTCCAGCCGACCGACGCTGCACAGACTGTCTTTGCGAAGGCAACCGGACGCACAAACTACTTGGGCTGCGGTGGTTACGCCGGCTACGTTCTCCCCAACAATTTTTGGTGGGCACGCGGCATCTTCTACAATCGTTCGAAGACCGACTT
>JAJFUI010000079.1 GCA_021372555.1 Planctomycetaceae bacterium
GCTTATGCCCGCCCATCGCGTCGGCGTAAAGCTCAAGCAGCACATCGGCGCGCCATGTGAGCCGGTGGTGAGCGTCGGCGCCCGCGTGACCAAGGGCCAGGCGATCGGCCGTCCGCCGATGGCCAACGGCAAGCCCGCCCTCGGCGTCCCCATCCACGCCTCCATCGACGGCGTCGTCGCGGCCATCGACAACGGCGTCGTCTGGATCAACGGCTAAACCAGGACCCTATTTTTCGGGTTTCGATATTCGTTCGTCATTCATCCTTTGCATTCGTCTCTGACCCTCTGACCTCCGCTCCCCATGTCCACTCCGAAAGCCATCGGCGTCATCGAACTTTCCAGCATCGGCGTCGGCTACCAGATTGAAGACGAGATGCTCAAGGCCGCCCGCGTCGAGCTCCTTATCGCGCGCACCATCTGCTCGGGCAAGTACATCATCATCCTGGGCGGGAGCGTCAGCGACGTCGAAACAGCGATTCGCACCGGCATAACTGCCGGCGGCGAGGCCGTGATCGACCACCTGGTCATCCCCAACGTCCACCCGGCGATCTTCCCCGCCCTCGGCCAATCGGTTGCCCTGGGAGCGGACGAAACCGGCGCGTTGGGCATCGTCGAGACCTTTAGCGGCACGAGCATCATTGCGGCCGCCGACGCTGCGGCCAAGGCCGCCCGCGTCACCCTCTTCCGCATCCACGTCGCCATGGCGCTCGGCGGAAAAGGCTTTTGCCTGATGACCGGGACTGTCGCGGACGTCCGCGCTGGCGTAACCGTCGCCGCCGACGAAGCCCGCCGCCGCGGCCTCCTTGTCTCCGAGGTCGTCATCCCCCGCCCCAGCCGCGAACTCTTCAGCGACTACCTATAGGACGGGCCGAGGTCGGGACCGAGCGCCACCACCGTCTCGCCTGCGCCGGCTACTTCCCGCAGCATTGCCTGCTGGCGCTTCGCCCGGCCGCGTTTTCCGTCCCACTGCCGCTCTCGCACGGTGGACAGCGATAGCACTCTTTGTTCACCTTCCAGCAGAAGGTCGGAAACGGTTTCCGGCAATAATCATCGGGGCAGCACGGAATGCAGCAACAGGGGATGCACGGCATCGGCTTTCGGCAGTAGCAATCCGCGGTCGTCGGCAGCGGGCCGCACGGGATGCAGGGGAACGGCTTCCGACAGTAGTCGTCCGGACAGCAGCACGGCACCGCCGCACATCGCGTGCATTTCAGTGTCCGGCCGAGCGGACTGGCGCACCGCTCCGCCGCCCAACATTGCACCGCACCCAGCAAAAACAGCACCGTCAGGCAGCAAAACAACCGTTTCATCGCAAAGGCTCCCCTAGGCACTCGGTTCCACTTCGCCTCGATGACACTCGCGTCACACTAACGATGGTTCGTCGGCGGCGGCAGCGGCGCCGGTGGCGGTTGCGGCGGCTCGGTCGCCGGCCCATGGTCCGCAGGCCGTTGCGCCGGAGCGGCAGCGGGCGTAGGACCGAGCGGCTGCGGGCCGCCGGCGAGACGAATCTCCCATCCGCCGCCCAACGCCCTGTAAAGTTGAATGAGGAACTGAGCAACCGAGCCCTCGGCCACCGCCAACTGGTCTTCCTGCTGCGTTAGCGACTGCTGCACGTTGAACACGCGGTTGAAATCGACGGTTCCCTCCCGGTATTGCGCCGACACCAACTCGACCGACTCCCGCGACGCATCGACGCTCTTCCCCAACGATTGCACTTGTTGCTGGGCTTTGATGAAGGCGATGATCGAGTTTTCGGCTTCCGCGTTCGCCTGCAACACGGTGTTTTGATACTGCACGGCCAGTTGCTGGAAGCGAGCCTCCTGAACACGAATGCCGTTGACCAACCGCCCGTAGTTGAGGATGTTCCATCGGAACGATGGCCCGACATTCCCGGCAAACGAATTGGCGTTGAACAGGTTCTCCGCCTTCATGGAGTCCAGGAAGATCGTGCCATTGATGGAGAAATGCGGATACAGGTCCGCCGCCGCCACGCCGATCAACGCGCTCTGGGCGGCCACATCTCGCTCGGCTCTCCGCACGTCAGGACGGCGCCGCAACAGTTCCGCCGGGATTCCGAGGGCCACCTGTCCGGGCGCCTTGGGAATGCCGTGATGATTGGCCAGCGCCTCGTCCAGATTACGCGGCGGCACTCCCATCAGAATGCATAGCTGATTGACCGCCTGCCTCCGCGCCGCCTCCAACGGACGAATACTCGCCTCGGTTTGTTCGAGGTTCGAGATGGCCTGGGTCACGTCCAGCCGCGTCGTCGAGCCTTGCCGGAAGCGGTCTTCCGCAATCCGCAAGCTGCCCCGCTGAATATCCACGTTCTGCCGGGCGTACTCGAGCCGTTGCTCCGCAATGCGCACATCCGCATAGCTCTGAGCGACTTGCGACAGCAGCAGCACCAAAACGTAATCGTAGTTCTCGATGGACGAGTCCAAGTGGGCGTCTGCCGCCTCGATAGCCCGCCGGAACTGTCCCCAGAAGTCCAGCTCCCACGAGAGGCTGCCTCCCAGCGTCCAATCGTCGAAGTTCAGGGCAGGCGATGCGCCACTCGGCCCGTTCTTGCTCAGGTTGGTCCGGCTGTACTCGCCGAACGCCTGTTGACCTTGCGGGAACAACTCGCCGGCCGCAATCGCCCGCTGCGCCCGCGCCTCCAGAATCCGGAATCCCGCGACTCGCAGCGAAAGGTTCTGCTGGTAAGCCGTAAACGCCAACGAATCCAACACTGGGTCGTTGAACGTCTGCCACCAAGCGGCATTCTGAATCGGGCTGCTGTTGATCGCCGGATTCCCTTCGTCGAGCCACTGGTCCGCCACCGGCGCTGCCGGACGGCAGTAGTTTGGCCCCACCTTGAACCCATTGGCCACATACTCCCGCCAGCTCGTACAGCCGACGAACAACGGGAGAACGAGCAGCAACAAAAACAGCGTTCCGCGCCCCATCATGAACCCTGGTAAACCAGGGTGACTTTTCCGCACTACGTGGTAATGAGTTCGCGTCATGGCATCTTCTCCGGCGCAATCGAGATAAAAGGCACCACTGAAACAATCGTAACTTTGCTTACAAAGCGACCAGCGTCGGCAAAATGACCCTAAAACTCTGCCTGACCCGAACGGCCGCAGAAGCATCCAGCCGCAACACTCTACCCAGACCGCAGAGTCAGCCAGCAGCGGAGAGTTTCCGCCGGCGTCAGATAGCCCCGTAGGGTGGCCCGATGTCGCGTGCAGCACGATCGAAAGGCCTTCCGTTCGATCAATCGCCGGAGATCAGAAGTGGCCCGACCCGATTCAGCTCTCCGCGCAAGCCGGGTGAGAAGCGAGCCGCTAAAAACGACAGCCCTGGGTTGCCACGCAGCGGCTACCCAGGGCTGAAGAGCAAAAAGATGGAACGAGCCCACAGGCGGAAGCGGGCTCGCCGTTCCGGCCCCGCCTATGCAACACTCGGAGCCAAAGCCGGCTCCAAGGCAGGCACTTCCTGCCGCTTCGCAAAGAATTTCGAAACCAGCACGAAGAACAAGGGAATAAAGATCAGGTCGATGAATGTGGCGGAAAGCATGCCGCCGGTCACCGCCGTGCCGATGGCATTCATCGCACCGGCGCCCGCGCCAGTGGCCATGGCCAACGGCAGCGTGCCGAAGAAGAAGGCCAGCGAAGTCATGATGACCGGACGGAATCGAATCTTCACGGCCGCCAACGTCGCATCCACCAGTCCTTCGCCTTGCCTTCGCTGTTCCTTAATGAACTGGATGATCAGGATGGCGTTCTTGGTCGACAATCCCAGCGTCGTCAAGAATCCGATCTGGAAGTAGACGTCGTTCGAGAGGCCGCGCGACGACGTTGCCACCAGCGCGCCGAACACGCCCAACGGCAACATCAGAAGATTGACGAACGGAATCGTCCAGCTTTCGTACAGCGCGGCGACGCACAGGAAGATCACCAGCACCGAAAACGCATAAAGCATCGGGGCCTGCGACGTCGACATGCGCTCTTGGTACGATAATCCGGTCAGGTCGTACCCGATTCCCGAGGGCAGTTTCTTGACGATGTCTTCCATCGCTTGCATCGCTTCGCCCGAGCTTCTGCCCGGCGCCGGCTCCGCCCAGATGTTCATCGACGGGAAACCATTGAATCGTTCCAATCGTGGTGAGTTGGAAGTCCATCGGTTTGATGCGAACGAAACGTACGGGGCCATCTTGCCGACAGAGTTGCGGACGTAGAGCTTCTCGAGGTCCTTGGGCAACATGCGGTAGGGCGCGTCGGCCTGAACATAAACCCGCTTGACCCGTCCGCCCTGGATAAAGTCGTTGACATACGCGCTGCCGAACGCCGTCGCGATCGTGCCGTGGATCGAGTCGATGGGGATATCTTGGGCGCCGGCCGCCTGCCAATTGACATTAACGCGAAACTCGGGAACGTCCTCCATGCCATTCGGCCGCACGTTCACCAATCGCGGATCCTGCATCGCCATGCCCAGCAATTGATTCCGGGCGTTCATCAACGCCGTGTGGCCCAGCCCGCCCCGGTCGATCAGCTCGAAATCGATTCCGCGTGCGTTCCCCAACTCGACAACCGCCGGCGGTGGGAAGGCAAACACCATCGCCTTGTGAATGGTGGAAAAAGCCATCATGGCCCGCCCGGCAACCGCCTTGCATTTCAGGTCCGCGCGGTTCCGCAGGTCCCAATCCTTGAGCTTCACGAAAACCATCGCATTGTTCTGCGATCGGCCCGAGAACCCCATGCCAGAGATGGTCATGCACGACTCGACCGCCTCTTTTTCTTTTTCCTGAAAATACTGAGTCACACTGTCCGCGACCGTCTGCGTCTGTTCGAGCGTGGAACCGGTCGGCATCAGCACCTGGCACATCAACATCCCCTGATCTTCGTCGGGCAGATACGCGCTCGGAAGCCGCACGTACAAGTAGCCGACAACGCCAACCAGCAGAACGTAGATAACCACGTACCGCAGTTGCCTGCGCACCGAGTGCCCGACGATGCCCACGTAGCGGTCGCGAATCGAGTAGAAGACGCGATCGAACCAACGGAAGAACGGACGAAGCAGCCAGAAACCGCTTTCCGCCGCCTCATGCCCCTTGGCCACCGGCCGCAACAGCGATGCACAGAGCACCGGCGTCAAGATCAACGCCACCACCACCGACAGCATCATCGAGGCGATAATCGTGATTGAGAACTGACGGTAAATCACGCCCGTGGAGCCGGGAAAGAACGCCATCGGACCGAATACCGCCGACAGCACCAGGCCGATACCGATCAAAGCGCTGGTGATCTGGTCCATCGACTTCGCCGTCGCCTCGCGAGGCCCAAGCCCCTCCTCGGACATGATGCGCTCGACGTTTTCCACCACGACGATAGCGTCGTCGACGAGCAAGCCGATGGCCAAGACCATGGCGAACATGGTTAGCATGTTGATTGAGAACCCAAACAACCCCAGCACGGCGAAGGTGCCCAAAAGCACGACCGGCACTGCGATCGTCGGAATCATCGTCGCACGGATGTTTCCCATGAAGAGAAACATGACGAGGAACACCAGGATCACCGCCTCGACCAAGGTCTTTACCACCTCGGCGATCGCCACCTTGACGAACGGCGTGGTGTCGTACGGATACACGACCTTCATTCCCGCCGGGAAGTAGCGGCTCATCTCGTCCAGCTTCGCCTTGATGGCGTTGGCCGTTTCCAGTGCATTGGCGCCTGGGGCCTGACGAATGGCCATGCCCGCCGAGGGCTTGCCGTTGAAGTATCCCTGGATGTCGTAAACCTCGGTGCCCAGTTCCGTCCGCCCCACGTCCGAAATACGCACGACGGATCCGTCCCGATTTGTGCGTATGGGGATTGCCGCAAACTGCTCCGGCGTCTGCAAAAGGTTTTGCACCACAATGGAGGCGTTCAGCCGCTGCCCCGGCACGGCCGGCGCTCCGCCGAACTGGCCCGCGGAAACCTCGACGTTGTAACTCGCCAGCGCCCGCGTTACGTCGCCGACCGTAAGCTGATAGCTGGTCAAC
>JAJFUI010000089.1 GCA_021372555.1 Planctomycetaceae bacterium
TTCGCACTTCACGCCACCGCTTCTCTCGTCTACAATCGCCATGGGCAGTCCCTTCGTTCTGGTAGTAGTGTTGATTCAACAACTCATTCCTACCAGTCCAAGGGCTGCCCTTCAATGTGCGCACTAATCCTGACGTTATCGCCCGACAGAGCGGCCTCCAGGTTGGACAGCGATTGCAGCGCGATCGTGTCGTCCGTGATCGCTTCGAGACGGCAAAGCCGCTGGGCGCGTGAAGGATTTCGAAGCAGCCGATCTCGGCAGGGGCAAAAAGCTGGTTGAGAGATTACAGCGCTGAATCTACGCCACGTCACGGCCGACAGCGTCGCGGTCCATTTCTCCAACTGGCAGCGACTTTTCCAGGGCCAGTAGACACTTTTCGAAACCGTCAACCTTTCGTTTTTGACGGGCTATTGCCAATTGAGGCTCCTTGCGCAGTGATCAACACTCTCCGTGTGTACGAGCCGATCTCGGCCCCAGACGAGCGGTTCACGGCCTTCCCGAATTTCGCACTCCCGCCCCAGGCACAGAAGCCGCGAACCAGAATCGCTGGACGAGCAATCGATCGTCCAAGTGGCCACTAAGTAGTACCGATTGCCTTTGTTGTCTGCTTCGCAGCATCCTGGCGTCGACGGTTCGCTTTCTGGCCAAATAGGTGCCGGGCGGCGAGGCGGTTGGCTCTGGGGCGAGTCGAATGGGAAGCACTCACACTTTTTCGATCTGTCCGCATTGGCGACTTTCTCCTGCGACACTGAGCGGGGGTTGCCGGGTAGTATACAGAAAGCTTGATCGCCAGCGGACGGCCGTGCAGCAACCGCTGCCAAAACTTCGTCCCGGAAAAGAGCCGAAAGGTATCTCGAAAGGTATCTCCGAAGCCAAGAAACGCCAACGGCCGCTTGCAGCGGCCGTTTCGTAAGTCCTCTCAGGATGAGGAATTGTCTCGAAGTCGGGGCGAGAGGATTTGAACCTCCGGCCTCTTGGTCCCGAACCAAGCGCTCTAGCCAGGCTGAGCTACGCCCCGAAAACGTAAGTCTTTGTTTGGCAAGCGGTTCAGATGGTCAGTGCCGACCGCCTGCCTGCGACGCGCCACGGGATGGCGTCCGCATAGTCCCTCTAAGATACCTGCCCGGCTGAGCGGCGTCAATTGCACCGGGCAAAAGCCCAAGTCCGATCAATGTTCAAGATAGGGAGCTCAGTTGAGGTGACCGTGGTAGTGCCACCCCGGAAAAATGCGGACAATTTGGGCGTGGCAGTGCAACTGCCACCCCAACATCCTGGAAAACTGATCGGCACCGGGCAAAAGCCTTGGGGGCCTCGGAAATCCCGCCGAGCGGCTTCGCAATGCTAGGACTGGCGGGCGACCCCCACTTCGGCGGCACATCGCCAGCGAACCAGCCGGCCGGCGAGCCGGCAGAGGCGGCCGACCCGGCGGAAACCGATCCGGTCGTGGCATCGCAGGGAAGACCAGTTGCCGTACTCGATCATCGCCACGAACCGTCGAATGCCCATCGGGCGGAAGAGTTCAGCCGCCCGACGAATCGTGGCTTCCTGCAAACGGCGGCCACGATACTCGGGCCTCGTGAATCCCTTGTACAGGTACGCGGTATCCGTCGGCAGCGCCAGGCCGACGCCGAAACTGTGCTGCGGCTGGCTGTGGCCTGCGGCGTACCAGGTGTAGTTGACCACTTTCCCGTCGTCCAAGGCCGCCAGGCACCAGTTCCCGTCCACCTCGACCGATTCGGGGACCACGCCGTCCAAGTCGCTGGCAGGATCGGCTGCCGCCAAGCGAATCTCGTTGGCGGAGAGGAAGCGGAACTCAAAGCGTGACGATTCCAGCGGCCGATCAGAAATCGCCGAGAGATCGATCGCGACGATGTTGGCGATCTCCAACGTGAGCAACCGCTGCGCCGCGCGGTAGGCCAGGCGATTGATGCCGCGAACGGCGCCGTGCCGCTGCGTTCCAGTTAGCGAAAGGCGATGATTGCTGAGGACGTCGGTCACGGTGACATGGGCGCCGGTGGACATTAGGAAGCGGCAAAGGAGCTCGCTACAACTTTACCTTACGCTTGCTAGAAAATGAGGGCTGCCACGACGACCGCAAGCATTACGGTTCCGACGAGGATCTTGGCCAGTGTGCCGGCCAATCGCCCCCAAAAGGCTCGTTTGGCGATGGGCCACGTGTCGTCCAGGCGCCGTCCGGCCCAGAGTTCGCCGAGAACGGCGCCGGTCATGGCGCCGAAGCCGCCGAAAAGCACTGCGGCGACCAGCGGGCCGATGAGGAAGATGGGCGTGCCGACGACGAGGCCCACCATCGCGCCGCCGATCGAGCCGATCAGCGCCAGCAGCGCGGCGCGTCGGCTGCCGCCGGCCTTGGCAACGCCCATTGCTCCGGCTGCCAGTTCGATGATCTCGCCTAGCAAAGCGAGCACCGCGAGCGCTACGATGGTGGTCCAGCCCAAGGCAACCGGTGACTGTGACGGCGTGAGGCACGCATAGATCGTTGCCGTCACGAGCATCAGCCAGTTGCCCGGTAGGCCCAGCAAGTTTAATAGCCAGCATCCGATCAGGATGACGACCAGAATCAGTGCAATGACGATTGCCATCGGCTACCTGTCGGGACGAGTGGGCGAACTGCATTCTAGCACAAGGGGTCGCTCAAGGCGCCTCGTTCCGACGACGAGCCACCTGCTACCGCAGTCGAGCCAGCGACGAGCCGAGCCGCTGGTACTTGCTCCGGCGATGGGCAAGTCGGTCGGGGTTCTCGGCCATCATGGCCGCTTCGTAGGCGGCGAAATTGCCCTCGAACCAGCTTGTCCGCCCATCGCCTTCCATCACCAGCAGGTGGGTGCAAATCCGGTCAAGGAAGAAGCGGTCGTGGCTGATCACCAGAGCGCAACCGGAGAAGTCCAGGAGGGCCTGTTCCAGCACCCGCATCGTGCCCACATCCAGGTCGTTGGTCGGCTCGTCGAGCAAGAGTAGATTTCCGCCGCGTCGGAGCATCTTGGCGAGATGGATGCGATTCCGCTCGCCGCCGGAGCATTCGCCGACCTTCTTTTGCTGCTGTGCGCTGCGGAAATTGAAGCGGGCGACGTAGGCGCGGGAGTTGACCGAGACATCGCCGAGTTCGATCCGGTCCGCTCCGCCGGTAATCTCGGCGAAGACGGTTTTGTTATCGTCGAGGGCATCGCGGTGCTGATCGACGTAGGAGAGGACGACGGTAGGCCCAAGTTCGATCGCCCCGGCGTCGGGCTGTTCCTGACCGACGATCATCCGCATCAAGGTCGTTTTGCCAGTACCGTTAGGACCGATGACGCCGACGACGGCCCCGCGTGGCAGGTTGAACGAGCAATTGTCGAGCAGCGTGAGAAAGTTGCCGTCGGAGCCATAGCCCTTGCAAACACCGTTGAATTGCAGCACCTTTTCGCCGAGCCGCGGGCCCGGGGCGATTTGGATGATGGTCTCGCTTGTGGGGTCGATCTGCTGGTTAGCCAGTTGCTCGTAGGCCTTTACTCGGGCGTCGTTTTTCTGCAGCCGCCCATGATGCGACTTCTGAATCCATTCGAGTTCCCGCTGCAACGTCTTTTGACGCTGGCTTTCCTTCTTTTCGAGGACTCGCAGCAACTCGGCCTTCTGATTGAGCCACGAGGCGTAATTGCCCTCGAACGGCAG
>JAJFUI010000109.1 GCA_021372555.1 Planctomycetaceae bacterium
CTGCTGAAGGAAGTAATCCTGGATCGCATTCCCGTTAACGGCCGGCCCGTCTGGTCCCACGGCGCCCGTGAGGCGGACCGCCAGATCATTCCCAGCCTGCAAAGCCATCCGGTCTTCCTGCCGGGCCAGTTCGTCGGCATCGAGTTTCCGATTTCCGCCGTCCGCATCGAAAAGGACCACATCGTCGTCGCTCATCGCCCTGGCGTGCTCTTGAAGCCCGGCGAGTGGTACACCACGCGGACCGCCGTCTACGGCAGGACGCCGAAGGGCGAGGAAGTTCGCGCCTTTCAGCGATACATCGCCTCGCACCGCCCTGCCCCGCACGGCGTTCACTTCGACTACAACAGTTGGTGGACCGCCCCTGCCCCGTTCTACACGGAAAAAAACATCCTCGACCTGATGAAGGTCTTTGAGAAAAAGCTCCACAAGGCCCACGGCGTCAGCTTCGACAGCTTCTGCATCGACATGGGCTGGTCCAATCCGAAAACCATCTGGGAGATCGACCCCAAACGTTTCCCGGAAAAGTTCTCCCGGCTTCAAGCCGCTGCGGAAGCAATGGGCTCGAACCTGGGCCTTTGGATCTCGCCGAGCAGTTGCTACAACGATGCCCTGAACGGCAATTGGGCAAAACAGCACGGCTACGAGGCGTTTCCGCATGCCGATCTGTACGGACGCCGCCTCTGCCTGGGCGGTCCTCGCTACGCCAACCAGTTCAAGACCCGGCTGATCGATCTAGTGGCCAACTGCGGCGTCCGGCAATTGAAGCTCGACGGCTACGCGCCCGACTGCAACGAGACGGACCACGGCCACCAGCCCGGCAACATGTCGTGCGAGAAGATCGCCGAGGGAATGATTGCCGCGATGGATGCCGCGCATAAGGCGAACGCCGCCGTCTGGGCCGAGACGACCTGCATGGGCCTGAATCCGAGTCCCTGGTGGCTGTTCCACGTCAACTCGGTCGTCGGCACGTTCGGCGACGACGCCCCGGTGGGCCGCGTGCCCTCGCCCGTTTATCGCGAGAGTTACACGACCGCCCGCGACTTCTTCAACCTGCAAGGCGCCGCCCTACTGTCGGTTCCGATCGCTGGCCAGGAGGTGCTGGGGATCATTCACCAAACGCCGGAGCCGTTCATGAACGACGCGGTGACGGTCATCCTCCGTGGTCATGAGTTCATCCCGGTCTACGTCAACCCGCGATACATGAACGACGCCCGCTGGGAGGCGCTGGCCAAGCTGATGAAGTGGACGCGAAAGAACGAAGCGATCCTGGCCGAAACGGTGCCGCTGCTGCCGGCCGCTTGGCAACATGGCGGCATTCCGCAATGCACCGACAAAGGCGAGATGCCACGCGATCCGTATGGCTACGCACACATCAAGGACAACGCCGGCCTGGTGATGCTGCGGAACCCCTGGATCGCTCGGCAGTCGTATAAGATCAAGTTGGATGAAGGCCTCGGATTCGCCGCTGACAGTGCGAGGAGCCTGTCGGCGATCAGCATTTACCCGGAACCCCGGGTGTACGCCGAGAATCTGAAGGTCGGTGATACGCTCGACGTGCCACTGGCGCCCTACGAGATGCTTGTCCTATCGCTCGGCGAGAATCAGAAACGCGATGGTGTGCCGCCAGCATCATCCATTCGCTCGCAGGTGAGCGTCACCGACTGCAAGAGCAAGCTGCAACGCGTCTCGTTTCGGAAGCTGGAAAAGGCGATGGGGCCTGACTGGACCTGCCGCCTCGGCGACGTCTCCAACTCCGTGCGGCTGACTTGCCAAGCCAACGTGCGCGTGACGGCGCCCAAGGCCGAACTGCTCATTCTCTGCGAAGGAAAGAAAACGTCTCCGTCCGCGGTTGGCCGACTGATGGTCAGCGGACAGCAGGT
>JAJFUI010000110.1 GCA_021372555.1 Planctomycetaceae bacterium
GATAATGGGTTGTGTTCTCGTAATTCAGCATCGCCAAGCCAATCTGCTTTAGGTTGTTCGTGCACTGCATGCGCCGCGCGGCTTCGCGCGCCGATTGCACTGCGGGGAGCAGGATGGCAAGGAGAATGCCGATGATCGTGATGACGACCAGCAGCTCGACTAGGGTAAAAGCGGCCCGTTTCATTCCATCTACTCCGGGAGAACCTTGTCGCCGTAGCGTGTCTATTGATGTTTGCTTGGATGTTGAGCCGGTGAGTCAACCTGCTTGGTCTATTTTTCGGCCTTCCGTTGGTCGGCCTTGGTTCATTGGCCACGCAAAGGTCAATAGAACGCGCTGTCGCGAAGTCGCACGCCAGGCTATTGCCTACAAGGGGTGGCAGGTTGACAACCTGCCCCACAAACATTGCGTTCCTTACTTGGTTGGCGGCTTGCAGTGCGTCAGGGCCAAGAGCGCGAACGCGGTGGCCAGGTTTGGGTCGCCCTCCATCCATTGAGTGTCGGCATTGACCCAGGAGCCGTCGGCCTTCTGGCGACGCGCCAGTTCCTCGGTCAGCTCGCGACGCCAGTCGTGCTTTACGCCGTTGGCGTCCTCGATCTCGTTTGCCCCGAACGTGTCCAGCGCCTTGGCAAAGGTGTGATAGTAGTAGTACAGACCCGCTTGGCCCATTCCGGGATTCGACTTCAGGTCGTAGTTCTTTCGGATCCACTGCAGAGCGGCCTTCACTCGCGGGTCATCCTTGCTGAGCCCGGCGTAGATCATGCTTTTCAGGCCGGAGTAGGTCATCGAGCCGTAGCTCCTGAGGCCACCGTTGGGCGTCTGGCGGGATTCGTCCTGCTTGCTCAACGCGGGCGTGTAGAAGAAACCGCCATCGTTCACTTTCGCGGCGTATTTGGTTGTGTTGTGTGCACTTTCGAGGTTTTGGCACCGCGAGGCAAAGGCCAGCGCTCGCTGTACCGCCGGGTCGTCATTGCTGGCCCCGCATGCCTTCAGGGCGTCGAGCAGGTAGGCGGTGTTCGAAAGGTCGGGGCGCGAACGGCCGCCGTAGCCCATGCCACCGTAAGCGACATCCGACTTGTTCTTTCCCTTGCGCTCGTCGATTTGGCCATCGCGAAGGAACCGCTCGGCGTCCTTGATGATTTTGTCGTACTTGCCGCCGCGATTGGCTTCCTTGAAGCAGATCAGGGCGATGCATGTCTCGTAGTTCGGGATGCGCCCGCCCGGCATGTGGATGCCGCCGGTTTCTTGCACGGCTTCTTCCAAGAAGCTGAGCGATTTGGCTACTTGGGGATCGCTCGGGGAGCGGCCGCTTCGGAGCAACCCCAAGGCATACAGGGCCGTCGGGCCGATCCCGAGTTGCTGACTCAGGGCGCCCTCGGGGGATTGTCGCGTGGCGAGGAACTGAATTGCCCGGTCGACGGTGGTTTGATAGAGCTTTGGTTCGGGACCGAGTCGTGGGCGGTTTTCCTCGCACTGCCCACGCGTGGCGGTCAATGACGCGGTGGCAGCGATCGCAATCGTGAGGAGCGCTCTGGCAAGGCGGGCGCTGATTCCGTTCTGACTGTTCACATCACTCTCCTTATGTGTGCGCGCACTGATAGGCCGGCGTAGGAATGCAAAGCGGATGCCAAACAGCATCTGGGACTCGCCTTGGCTGATCCTCTTGCTGCGTAACTAGTTGCAGCGGTGGCAGTATATACGTAGAATCAGCGGTGTGTCGAGCCATTCGACAGCGGTGTCGATTGCATCGACACGGGGAGGCGACCGTTGCATGGACCTATTGGCTGATTCAACGACGCTGCGCCAGGGCGACGAGCCAGCCGGCATCCGTTGGCCGATCCGTTGGCAACTGCTGGTCCCGATGGTCGCAGTGGTGCTCTTGGCCGTCTTGTCGGCGACCGCAATTACGGCGATGTGGATTGCGAGCCGGGTTCGCCAGCAACAGGCGTACGATCTGCGGCGTGTGGCCAAGACGCTCGGCGATGCCCCGTTCCCGCTGACGGGATCGGTGCTCTGGCAGATGAAGGGCCTTTCTGGTGCGGAGTTCGTACTGGTCGATTCGCGTCAGCAAGCGGAGGAGAGCACGATTCCCCTGGCATCGCCGTGGCTGGACGAGCTAGCTCGAATCGCTAAGGCGGGCCACGGCAGTCGCGAGAGCCAAGCGGTTGTCGCGCTTGGGGGTAGAAATTATCTGGTGGACAGGGTTGATGTCGCCAGCCGTCTGCGAGCGGCCGCACCATCGACGCTCTTGATTCTCTATCCCGAGGATGAGCTGGCCTCGCGGGTTCGGCAGGCCGTGTATCCGGCTCTGATTGCCGGGCTTGTGACGGCCGCGATCGCCGTTGCGAGCGCCACCTGGCTTGCTCGGCGGCTGGCTCGGCCGATCGATGTTCTCGTGGCCCGGACGGTAGCCATCGCTCGGGGCGACTTTCGGCCGATGCCTGTCGCCCGCCGCAACGATGAATTGCGGGATTTGGCTGAGTCGGTCAACCGAATGGCGCAGCAGTTGGCGGACTACGAGCGGCAAGTCCGTCACAATGAGCGGCTAAAGACGTTGGGGCAATTGGGTGCGTCGATGGCCCATCAGCTCCGCAATGCCGCCACTGGTGGCCGGATGGCGATCGAGCTGCACCGCCTCGAATGCCCGAAGGGAGCCGCCGACGAGTCGCTCGATGTGGCCCTGCGGCAATTGCGGCTCATGGAGTCGTATTTGCGTCAATTTCTTTCGATCGACGAATCTGGGCCGCAGATTCTGCAGCGAGTCAATGCGACGCTTTTGGTGCAAGAGGTATTGGGGTTGGTCAAACCGGCTCACGTACATGCCGGGATCAAGCTGAACTTCGTGTCGCCGCCCGAGCCGGTGTTTCTTTCCGGCGATCCCGAGTCGCTCCACCAACTGGTCACGAACCTTGTGACTAACGCAGCGGATGCGGCGGTTGCGGGCACATCCAGCCCGCCGACGGTGCGAGTCGAGATCGACCGGGACGTTGACGGCCGCGGCTCGATTCGCGTCTGGGACAGCGGTTCGGGATTGGATCCAGCCATCCTGGACCGGCTGTTCGACTCGTTTGTCACGACGAAGCCGGACGGCTTTGGGTTGGGGTTGTTTGTTGCGCGCCAGATTGCCCAGCGCCACGGTGGCCAGCTCCGTTGGCGGCGCGACGGCGCTTGGACGTGTTTTTCTTTCGAGTTCCCTTTGGCCGGAACGACATGCGGCCCGTAGACGAGACTCTCGATTGCCATCATGCCACACGTACTCATCGTCGATGACGAGCAAAGCATCTGTTGGGGACTCCGCAAGCTTGTTGAAACGCTCGGCCATTCGGCGGCCGTGGCCTCGTCCGCGGAGCAGGCCCTCGGAGCGGCGAAGGATCGGTTGCCGGACGTGATCATTCTCGACGTTCGATTGCCGGGCCTTGACGGGCTGTCGGCGATGGCGCAGTTCCGGGCGATCTGCGGCG
The DNA here is from genome assembly GCA_021372555.1 of Planctomycetaceae bacterium. GTDB lineage: Bacteria > Planctomycetota > Planctomycetia > Pirellulales > Thermoguttaceae > JAJFUI01. The sequence continues at coordinate 3,460 of JAJFUI010000110.1, forward strand.
ATGTCCCGTTCATTATCATCACAGCCTACGGCGATCTCGGGACCGCAGTCGAGGCCGTCCGCAACGGGGCCTTCGAATACCTGGTGAAGCCGTTCGATCTGGGCGTCGCACAGCGGGCCATTGAGCGGGCGATCAAGTCGCCTGAGCCCAGCGGCTCGGCCGGCACCGAGAAGAATGGCCGGCGGCATCGATTGGAGCAAGGAAACGCCGCGGCGGTCCGCGCGGGCCTACCGCGACTGGTCGGCTCATCGCCGGCGATGCAAGAAGTCTTTAAGCGAATCGCCGTCGTGGCCCCGGCCGATGCATGCGTCCACGTTCGCGGCGAAAGCGGCACCGGCAAGGAACTAGTCGCACGGGCGATTCATCAGTACAGTCGCCGGAGTGATGGGCCGTTCGTGCCGGTCAACGTCGCCTCGCTCAGCCCGTCGCTGGCCGAGAGCGAGCTTTTTGGGCACGTCCGCGGGGCGTTCACCGGCGCCGAGCAAGCCCGAAAGGGGCTGCTTGAACAGGCGCACGGCGGCACCATCTTCTTCGACGAAGTGGCCGACATTCCGCTGGGGTTGCAGGTCAAGCTTCTCCGGGTGCTCGAGTATGGCGAGGTGCTGCCGGTCGGAGCCAGCCGGCCGCTGCGGAGCGACTTTCGCGTCATTTCGGCGACGCACCGAAACCTGCACGAGCGCGTGGTTCGCGGCGAGTTTCGCGAGGACCTTTATTTTCGTCTGATCACGTTCGAGATTGAGTTGCCGCCGCTTCGCGAGCGCACGAGCGACATTGCCGACCTGGGCCAATACTTCCTCGAAACGCTGTCGGCGGCCAGCGGTTCGCCGTGTCCGCGGCTGGGTCCGGAGCTGCTCAAGGCGTTGGAGGCCCGGCCGTGGTACGGGAACGTCCGGGAGTTGCGGAACGCCCTGGAGCACGCGTTAATTCTTGCCCGAGGCGGCCCGATCCTCACCGAGCATCTTCCGCTGCCGACGCCGCCCGGCAGCGACTCGGGCCAAACGCGCGAGGCAATGCTTGCGGCGATGATTCGCGACTGGGCCCACCACCAGGTCCAAGACTCCGCTGCTTTCGGCGACCTGTACGACCGTCTGCTGCGGATCGTCGAGCCCCCGCTGTTGGAAACGGTTCTCCAGCGTCACCGCGGCCAGTTTCTAGCCGCCGCCAAAGAGCTCGGTTTGCATCGAGTGACGCTGAAGCGCAAGGCCAGCCAGTACGGGGACCTTGGCGCTTCGTAAATATGAGGGCGGTTCCCGCTGGCGCTGGGCCCCGGCAAAGTTCGCTGAGCGCTCATGCGGTGTGCGTAATGTACATCGGGCCCCCGGTTAAACCGCACGGCGGGGCGGTTATGCGCACTCGGCCAGTTGTGTCGTTGCCTCTGGCCGGTACAATCACTCATATGACTTCGAATGACGACCTGAACCAGCGGCTGATGGATCAGTACACGGAGATCGCGCGGCTCGCGGGGGCGCTGGCGCACGAGATCAAGAATCCGCTGTCGACGATTCGGATGAACATGGAGTTGCTGGCCGAGGACTTTCAGGACTCGGACTCGGCACGCGACCGTCGGGCGATGAAGAAAGTGGAACTGGTCCAGCAGGAATGCCGCCGGTTGCAAGACCTGCTGGACGACTTTCTGCAGTTCGCCAAGGCACATCGGCTGAATCTTGAGCCGAGCGATCTGAACGCGCGAGTGCGTCAGGTGCTGGAGTTCTATCGACCGAAAGCCCGGCAGGCGAAGGTTGAGTTGGTGGAGTATTTGACCGGCAATCTGCCGACGGTGCTGTTGGATGGCGAAGCGTTTCACGGTGCGCTTTTGAATCTGATGCTGAACGCCGAGCAGGCGATGCCCCATGGCGGGCAGCTTGTCGTGCGGACGTATGGCACGCCCAACGGCGTGGCGTTGGACCTGATCGACACCGGCTGCGGGATGGACGAAGAGACGCGGGCCAAGGTGTTCGAGGCGTTCTATTCGACCAAGCGTGGCGGTTCCGGGCTGGGTTTGCCCACAACCCGGCGGATTATCGAGGGCCATGGCGGGCAGATTACGCTGCAGAGCGAGCCCAACCGTGGGACGCAAGTGACCATTGCTCTTCCGGTGCTGGCTCGTTTGCCGGGCGACGGCGGGCCGGCGTAGCTTGCGGAGCGGGCGGAGGCGACGTGTCTAGCTCGTTGGCCGCATTTGGCCATCGCCGGTCAAACGAAAACGCCGCCAACACCGGCTCTTTATTCAGTTTTCCTCATTTTCCCGTCTCGCTTCTGCGCGTTCGGTTCTATGTCGGCCCTTCGCTATTGACACACCGAGTCGACAGAAATAAGACTAACGGGTTACGGTGCTTCGCGAGGCAACGAACAAGAGACGGCAAATGAAACTGTACGAATTCGAGGGCAAACGGTTATTTCAGCGGGCCGGTATCGCCATTCCGCCCGGCAAAGTTGTTAGCTCGGCCGCCGAGGCGCGTGGGCTGATCGCCGAGTACGGCGACGTGATGGTTAAGGCGCAGGTGCTTTCGGGGCGGCGAGGAAAGGCGAACGCCGTCATTTCTTGCACCTCGGAAGAGCAGGTGGACGAGGCCCTCCGTTCGCTACTGGGTCGCAAGCTGTACGGCGAGACGGTTCAGCAGGCGCTGGTCGAGAAAAAGCTTGATATCGCCCAGGAAGTGTACGCGTCTGTGACCTACGTGGGCGCCTCGCCAACGATGATTGTCTCGAATCGCGGCGGCATGGACGTGGAAACCGCCTGCCAAGACGCGCAGCAAGGCGTATGGAAGCAGGCGGTCAACGTGCGGCGCGGTCTGCAACCGGCAATGGCGGCCGAACTTGCGGAGCGTGCTGGCCTCGACGGCGCGGCAGACGTGCTTCTGCAACTCTATCGGATGTTTGTCGACTGCGACGCCACGCTGGCCGAAATCAACCCGCTGGTTCGCACGCGTGATGGCCGTTGGGTCGCCGCCGACGCCAAGGTGGAGATCGACGAGGACGCGATGTTCCGGCAGGGCCATCTGAACCTGCCCGAGCGACTCAGTTCGGGTCGCACTCCCAGCCGCTTGGAGCAGTTGGCGTTGGATAACGACCGCAGCGACACTCGCGGCGCCGCGGGCCGGATGTTTTACGAACTGGACGGCGACATCGTTGTGTTGGCCTCGGGCGGCGGCACTAGCGTCGAGGCGCTCGATTCGCTGTGCATCCTGGGCGGCAAGCCGGCCATCTTCACCGAGTACAGCGGCAACCCCACGCCGGAGAAGGTGAAGGGGTTGACGAAGATCGCGCTCATGCACCCCGGCCCGATCAACGCGATCTGGGTTGTCGGCGGTCGGGCCAATTTCACGGATGTCTACGAGACGCTGATCGGCGGCATCATGGGCGGCATTCGCGAGACACCGAACTTTGATAAGAGCATTCCCATCTTGATTCGCCGCGCCGGCCCGCGCGACGAAGAGGCTTTTGCTCAGCTCAACAAGATTCAAGCGGAAGAGGGCTATCACCTGTTCCTGCGAGGCATGGCGACCTCGGTGGCCGACTCTGCCCGCATGGTCATTCACCAAGCCAAGAAACATCGCGAGCGGAACCAGCGCAAGCCTCAGCCCGCCAGCGCACGCTCTGCGTGAAGAAGCGGTCCGTAGCAAATCGCATGGGTTAAGAAGAAGATAATGCATCACGCCGAGCGTGATGGGCACACGACAGGCAGCACGCCACAGCGTGACAAGCACATTCGGAAGACATTCATGAGTACGCTGATCGATAAAAACACGCGGGTCTTGATCCAAGGCATTACCGGCAAGCAGGGGCGGCGCGTCTCGATGGAGATGCTCGACTACGGCACTCATGTGGTCGCCGGTGTGACGCCGGGAAAAGGCGGCCAGGACGTCTACGGCGTGCCGGTGTACGACACGATCGCCGAAGCGCTGGCTGAACACCCGGAAATCAACACCAGTCTGGTTTCCGTGCCGCGCGAGGGAACCAAGGATGCCGCCATCGAAGCGATGGCTACCGGCAAGATTCGATTGGTGAACGTGTTGACTGAGGGCCTGCCGCGTCTGGATGCCGCGCAAATCGTCCAGGCCGGGAAAGACTTGGGCGTAAGGGTGATCGGGCCGGCTTCCGTCGGCATCATCAACCCCCTGGACCGCGTCAAGATCGGCGCCATCGGCGGCAACGACCCTGGCGTGTTCTATCCCGGCGAAATCGCGATTTTCTCGAAGAGCGGCGGCATGTGCCTTTCCATCGCCACGGAAATCTTCAACACCCTGGGGCACGGCACCAGCATCGTGGTTGGCATCGGCGGCGATCGCATCTCCGGCACGAGCTTTAAGGACCTGCTGGAATTGGTCCGCGACGACGAGCGCACCAAGGTCGTGATCCTTAACGGCGAGGTCGGCGGCGACTATGAGGAGCAGGCCGCTCAGTACATCCAAGACACGCACTATCCGAAACCGGTGATCGCGCGAATCACTGGTATCGGCGCCCAAAACATCTTCCCGCGAGGCTCGCGGATGGGTCACGCGGGCGCCATTATCGGCGAAGGCCGCTTCGGGACCTACGAAAGCAAGGTCGATGCGTTCGAGCGGGCTGGCGTCAAAGTGGCGAAAACCCCCGAGGACCTGGTGGCCTTCGTCGATCGCGTGCTGCCGCGCCGCCGGCAGGATTTCGAGACGCCACTGACGAAGGACTTCGAGTTGGTGAGCATCTCGAAGCAAAAATTGGAGAGACTGAAGAGTCAGGTTCGCGCGGTGCAAATCCGCACGCATCTAACGCAAATCATCGATGGCATGCCGTACTTCCGCGGCCGGCCGCTTCCGCAGTTGATGCGGCAGTATTCCGTCCCGCAGATGATTTACGAGGCGCTTACGAAGGAAGACGACGGCGCGGAGGAATCGGCCCAGTTGGCCCGGGATCTTGTGCTCTGTGCGACGACCAATCCCACGAGCGATGCGGCTCGGCAAGCGGCGGTTGCTTCGTTCCGTGGCGGCTCGCCAATGAACGTCGCGATTAGCGCCGGTCTGCTCACGGCACCGGCCAACGTGGTGAACGCACTGCCGGCCAGCCTGCATGACCGATACTCGCCGGCGCAGGCCGACGCCCTGGCGCTGGTCCCCCAGGTCATCGACCTGGTGGCAAGCATTCTTGGCCACCAACTGCAGTGGAGCAACGAACAACCGATCGAAGGGACGATCTTTACCGCGTTGTCGGGCCGTAAGCCGACAGCGGCCGAAGCGAACCTGATGCGAGCGGTGTTCATTTCGTGCGTTGATCATACGCCGGCCACGCCGTCGTCGCTGGCTGCCGTGACCTCTTACTCGGGCGGCAATGCCTTGAAGACCGCGTTGGCGGCAGGCATCACCGCAATGGGCGACACCCATGCTGGCGCTGGCGAGGGGACCGCGAGGATCTTCATGGAGTTCGTCTCGAAGATGCACCAAGCCCAGGAGGCTGGCCGAGTTTTCGAGGCCGATGGCGTCCGAATCGCCGACCGCAAGGACTTGGCCGCCTACATCATCAACAAGATCACCGGCGCGTATGGTGGCGAAAAGAGCCGGATCCCGGGCTACGGCCACCGCTACTACGGTCTCTATGGCAAAGACCCGCGGGCGAGCACGCTGTTGAGCATCGCGCAGGAATTGGGGCTGGCTGGCGAATACTGCACCCTGGCCGCCGAGATCGAAGCCATCTTGAAGAAGCGGAAGTCGATGGCGCTGTGCTTCAACGTCGACGGCGTGATCGGCGCCCTGCTGTGCGACCTGAAACTGGCTCCGGAAACGGGAAAGGCATTCTTCGTCATCCCGCGGACCGTCGGCTTGCTGGGCCAGTTGCTCGAGCAGGATCCCGGCTCGTTCTTCCGGCTCCAGAACGACTCGGTGATCTACATCGGCCCGGCCGTGCGGAACTGACGTTCTGGCCCATCGCAGTCTGAGGCCATCAAACCGACAGGTAGGGCTCGCAATCTGCTGCCCTAACGTGGCGCGTTGCAAAATTGCATCGTAGACTTGTCGTAAGCGCAAATCATTGCGCCGTCTACAATCCTCCTTTAGGCGGATCAGTCGGCGCATTCGATACAACCGCGACCTCGGCAAGTCATGCGACGACTATGGGTGACGGTGGTCTGGCTGGCAGCCACGCAGTTAGCGATGGCCGGCGTCGACGCTGGGAGCCGGTCGCTGCTCGGGCCATCCCTATCGCGGACGGGGGGGAATGCGGAAGCCGACGGCTTTGTCGGCGTTCTGAATCCATTGGAGACGAGGCTGCTGGCCGATGCGGCGGACGGGCGGCTCGATGGGTTTTCGCCACTCGGGGCCGCGTTGGTGGCCAGTGGCGTCGGAGACGCCGATTCATTGCAGCAGTACTTGAAGAAAGCGGCCGCGCTGGCCGACCAATTGCAGCCGGCTGTACGGCTCATCGCAACAGAACGCCAACGGGTTGAGGCCATCTTCGACTTCATGCACCAGCGGGTGCTCGTTGGCGGCTACGATCTGGCATCTACCGATCTGCGGCAAGTGCTCGACCATGGCCGCTTCAACTGCATTAGCGCTACGGCGCTGTTCAACTACCTGGCCGAGCAGTGCGGGCTGCAGTGCCATGGGCTGGAAATGCCGGGCCATGCTATGAGCCGTGTCATGCTCGCCGACGGGCCGCTCGACGTGGAAACCACCTGCCCACGATGGTTCTTAATGACCGAGCAAGAGAGGAGCCGGCAGCCAGTCAATGCGGCCGGCGCCATCGGATCGGCTGGCTTGGCTGCACGGATGCAAGCCAGGGAGGTCTCGCCGATTCAGATGGCGGCGATGATTTATTACAATCGCGGCGTGTCGCTGCTGGCCGAGCACCGTTTTGCCGAAGCGGCCGCGGCCAATGCCAAGGCGGTGCGGCTTGATCCGAACAACGCCACGGCTCGCGGCAACCTGCTGGCAACTGTGAACAACTGGTCGATCGAGTTGGGGAACGGTGGTCAGTGGTCCGAGGCGATCGGCTTGCTGCGGCGAGGCATGGCGATGGACGCGCGATTCGACGCCTTCGCCCAGAATTACGTCCACCTTCATCATCAATGGGTGGAGCAGCTTTGCCGTTCGGGGCAATTTGGAGCGGCGCTTGGCATTCTGAATCAGGCGGCCGCCGAAATGCCTGATCGCGACTTTTTCCGCCAGGCGCAACGCGAAGTCCGGGAACGTTGGGCGAAGTCTATTCCGCAGCAGCCGTAGTCGCGGTGGCATTGGGCACGTCTCGGCGGACGACTGGCGTGTCGCGCCATGCGTAGTCGCATGATCCATGTTTCCCAGACGACCCGGGTTAGCCAACTTGGCAATGGCGTCATCCCGCCGAGGCGGAGAATAATCTCTTCAATCGAAATACCCGACACTATCAATAGGAGTGGCGGGCGGAGTAGTAGCCTGTGGTTAATTTGGGAAGACTGTGGAGCTGGCGTCGTTTTGCGGTCTCAACTGCACTTGCAGGCGGGACGCCTGCACCACAGATGCTTGCACCATAAACCCGTCGGGCCAAGCGTTTTGCGGCCGTACTCCTTACTGCGCCCGGCCTGACCCAGGGCCAATCGATTGTTGGGGATAGGGCTCAGTTGAGGTGACAGTGGTAGTGCCGCCCCCGGGAAATGCCCACAATTCGGGCGTAGCAGTGCAACTGCCACGCCAACATCCTGGAAAGTGATCGGCCCTGGGCTTGATCCCTGTTTTCTTGCAGTTTTTGACGTCGCCAATTAAGATATACGGGTAAACCAGCCGTGGGGAACTGCATGAAATTTACCGCCTCCCGTTTGCCGTTGTTGTCGGCTTGTGCGGCACTAGCCGTGGCAATGGGTCTTCTGGCGAGCGGTGGGCCGCAGTACTGCGGTCGTTCCTGTCCCGCGGCTGCATCTCTGAAGCCGGCGGCTACTCCGGACGCCCCTTCGCCGACCTTGGCACCGCGTCAAAAGGTCGTCGTTGTTCGGGTCGAGGCAGACAAGTTGGACCTCGAGGTCGGCTGGGCCCAGGACTAGTCGACTGCCAGAATCACCTTGGTGTCGGCTTTGCGTCGGGGTAACATGGGCGGCGTTGCTGCTCGCTTCCCTGCCCTTCGCACTGGATCACCGCCGATGCCGACTGCCTGCCTGATGGCCTTCCTTGGGGCCGTGCTGCTCTGGGTGGCGATGTCGCCGCTCGATCTTTGGCCGCTGGCCTGGATTGCGCCGGTTCCCTGGGTGTGGCTGATCCGACGTACGCAACTGATTGGCCAAGAGGAAAGACGGCCCGCGGGCTGCCAAGTTGCCACTGGCGGCCGGTTGGCACGCGCGCTGAGGCGATGCCGACTCGTCTTTTGGGAAGTTGTGCACGATCGTCGCCCCTACTTAACGCTTACCGTAGCCGGCTTTGCCTTTTGGATGGGGGCGCTGCATTGGCTGCGACTGCCTGATCCGGCCACAAGCATCGGTTGGGTGGCGCTCAGCTTCTATTTTGCCTTCTATCTGCCGGCGTTCGTAGGGCTTTCGCGGGCAGCGGTGCATCGGCTCCACATTCCAGTCATGCTGGCGGCGCCTATGGTCTGGACGGGCTTGGAACTCGCTCGCGGACACTTGCTCAGCGGAATGACGATGGGCAGCCTTTGCCACACGCAGTATCGTTGGACACAACTAATTCAGATCAGCGATTTAGCGGGGGGCTATGGCGTCAGCTTCGTCATGATGCTGGTAGCAGCCGCACTCGCCTCTGTGGCACCCGAAAAATCGTCTATGCCGACGCAACGGCCCGCGTTTCAGCGGGCACTGGCCGTAGCATGGCCATTGTTGCTGGCCGTGGCCGTAATGACGGCAGTGCTCCTCTATGGACGCATGCGGATGGCCGAGAACCTCGACGCACCAGGGCCGCGAATCGCTCTCATCCAGGGATCGATCGACATCGACATGCGGTACGACAGCCAGAGGCGGTCGCAGGTCTTTCGGCAGTACTTCGAGCTTTCGCGGGCGGCCGTCGAAAAGTACCACCACGTGGACCTTCTCGTCTGGCCAGAGACGATGTTCCTCGAGCCGATCGTGACTTTCGACCCGCGCGCGCGGCGGCCGGCCGAGTTCCAAGGGAGCGAAAGCGAATTCCAGCAGTGGCTGCCCATGATAGCCAAGCGAAATGCATCGCTGATGGCGGAGACCGCCCGGCGAATTGGCGTGCCACTGCTGCTCGGTGTCGACACGAACCACTTTGGCGTCGAGGGGCCACGGTGCTACAACTCGGCGGCATACCTCGACCGCGAGGGCCGCCTGCTGGGCCGCTACGACAAGATGCACCTCGTTCCATTCGGCGAGTATGTCCCCTTCGCTGACCGTTTTCCCTGGCTACAGCGACTAACGCCGCTGCCGATTAGCGTGACGGCGGGCGACAAGCCGATGGCGATCGAGATTCGAATGGGCGAACGGGGCTCGCTTTGCAGGATTGCGCCGAACATCTGCTACGAGACGGTGCTGCCGCACGTCATCCGTCGCCAGGTGAATGAGCTGTCAGCCGTGGGACGTGAGCCGGATGTTCTGATGAACTTGACCAACGACGGCTGGTTTTGGGGTTCCAGCGAGTTGGACATGCATCTGGCCTGCAGCGTGTTCCGTGCGGTGGAGTGTCGCAAGCCGCTGCTTGTGGCGGCCAACACGGGTTTTTCGGCGTGGCTCGCCAGCGACGGGACGATTTGTCGCCAAGGGCCGCGCCGGGACACGGGCGTCATCCTGGCCGAACCCCGGCTGGATCGTCGCCACAGTTGGTATTTGG
>JAJFUI010000133.1 GCA_021372555.1 Planctomycetaceae bacterium
ATCGGGCTACCCGCCCGGCTTTCTCCCCAGGGAAGGACCCGAGCGATGGACTTTGGCATCTCATTTGCTCTGATGGCGGCGCGCTCCAATCCAGCCAGCCAGTCTCCGCAACGAGAAGCGGGGTTCGAAAGCCACGGCGTCCGGCTGCTGCTCAGGCGGGTGCTCGGCGTCCACGACGGATGCGCGCCGCGCGACCGCGACTTGGTCGAACGTGCGTCCGTCTGCGTCGAGCGTGGCCGGCTTGCCGGTCAGTTTCTGCCAGCGCTGGACGATCACGTCGACGAACGCCGGCGAGATCTCCATCGCGTAACACACCCTGCCCAGTTGCTCTGCGGCGACCAACGCCGTCCCGCTACCGCCGAAGGGCTCGTAGATCAGGTCGCCGGGCTTGGTGTGGTACTCAATCGGGCGGCTGAACACCTGGATCGGCTTCTGCGTCGGGTGGACGCCAGTGACACCGTCCTCGATCTTGCTTTCGATCTGCCAAACCGAACGCGTCTCAGGAGGCGGACGGCGGCCGGGTTGCTTCCCCTTGAGCCAGCCGTAGAAGCACGGCTCGTGCTGCCACATGAAGTGCGAGTACGTTAGCACGGGGCGGCTCTTGAACCAGATGATCTGCTGATGGACCTGCAGGCCGCAGTCCCGCATTGCCGCCTCGAGTTCCGCCTGCCGGGCCGAGGCATGCCAGATATACCAAGCGGCACTCGGTACCGCAGCATAGTTGATGGCCGTCCGGAGAAAAGCCCGGAAGAAGCTCGCCGCATCTTCGATGACGTCCCAGTACTGATCCGACCAGTTCTTGTCGCGCTCCCTCTTGTCCTCCTTGGGCGCCGGGTGCTCGCCGCCCTTGTAGTTCACGGCGTACGGTGGATCGGTGGCCACGAGCACAGCCCGCCTCGAGCCACAGAGCAAACGCACAGCGGTGACGGAAGTGGCGTCTCCGCAGAGCAGGCGGTGCTCGCCGAGCAGCCACAGGTCGCCAGGGAGAGAGATTGGCTTCTCGGGCGGCTCGGGCGCAGCTACCTCGGCCACGTCCTGGGGCTCGGCGCCCTCTTCTGCGACCGATTCCAACTCGTCGATGTCGAACCCGGTGAGGCTCAAGTCCAACTCCATGCCCTGCAATTCCATCAGTTCCGTGGTGAGGAGTTCCTCGTCCCATGACGACTCCTCGTGGCTGCGGTTGTCCAGCAGCCGGTACGCCCGGGCCTGCGCCGGCGTCAGGTTCGCGGCTACGTGCACCGGAACGAACTCGAGGCCGAGCTTCCGCGCCGCCAGCAGGCGGGTGTGGCCGACGATGATCACGCCCTCGTTGTCAACGACGATCGGCTGCCGGAAGCCGAACTCCTTGATCGAGGCAGCGACCTTGTCGATGGCGGAGGCCGGAATCTTCCTGGGATTCCGCGCGTAGGGGATCGGCCGGTCTATCGGCCACTGTTCGACCTGCATCTCGTCCACTCCGTGGACAGCGGCAGGTCATTCTGTCGGCGTCGGTTCGCGATCATGGCCATCGCAACCCATTGATCTAATGGTGTTAACATTTCCATGCCCCCCGGGGGCTGGATGATGCCAGGTCACTTCTGGCGTTATCCTCGGCGGCTGGCCAGCTCGCAACTGGCTGGCCGCCGGTTTTTTCAAGCCTTCCGCGCTTCGAGCCGGCGGTCGATCTCCCGGTGGAGAGCCACGCAGAGCTCGGTTTTGACGTAGCGACCGTTGAGGCGCTCGAAGAATCTATGCTCGAAGTCCAGCAGGGCGGCATTCAGCATCATCTTCATCGCGCCGAACAGCCCCGCACCAAGCAGGGCGACGAAGGCGCACAGCGCCGCGAGTCCTTCCCAAGTGATCGTCAATCGAGATCTCCATACCAGCGCATGAAGCGCGCGAACTCTTCGGGGCCCATGTGCAGCATCACCGTCTCGAACATCGGCGCCAGTGCTGGTTCCGACTCGACTTCCGGGTTCAGGTCCTCAGTCGAGG
>JAJFUI010000111.1 GCA_021372555.1 Planctomycetaceae bacterium
AGCCAGCCCAAGCCAACTAACCGGCAATGTTTCCTCAAGCCGCAAGATCGTCACGACGAAATAATGGGGAAGGGGTGACTTGGCGGGCGAGGGCGGTCCAGACGCAACGACTTCCTCCGCGTCGTTCTGCACAGCCCGCAGCCGCTTTCCGGACGAGATCAGGTATGAACGGCAATTCCACCTCCGACATCCGCCGACCAACGAGCAGCGGCCCACTGGGGGCGATGACCGCGTGGATCGCCGATTTCGGCGGCGTGGTCATGGACTGGATCACCGGGCTAGGAAATGTCGCCGGCTTTTCGCTCCGCACGTTTGGCTGGATGTGCGGTCACTTGCCGCGAAAAGGGACGGTGATGCCCTGTTTTTACCAGATCGGCGTGCTCAGCTTGCCCGTCGTGGCGTTGACCGGCACGTTCATTGGAATGGTGCTGGTCGTGCAAAGCTACGTGCAGTTTCGCAACCTCCACATGGAGGCGAAGCTCGGGGCCGTCATCAATATGTCGCTGGTTCGCGAGCTGGGGCCGGTGCTGGCCGCCACGATGCTTGCCGGCCGCGTCGGCAGCGCCATGGCCGCGGAGCTGGGCACCATGCGGGTCACCGAGCAGATCGACGCCCTGGTGACGATGGGCGCTAATCCAATTCACTACTTGGTAGTGCCCCGCTTCCTCGGTTGCCTGCTGCTGATTCCGGCGCTGACGATCATGGCCGACTTCATGGGCGTGGCCGGCGCGCTATTCTACGCCGTCGAGTTGCTCGGCATCGACTATCACCACTACCTCCTAAACTCGCAGAATTTCGTCGGCAACTTCGACCTCTTCGCAGGCGTGTTTAAAAGCCTCTTTTTCGGGGCCGCCATCGCACTGATCGCCTGCTATCGCGGATTCAATTGTGATCCCGGCGCGGAAGGCGTGGGTCGAGCCGCCACCGCCGCGTTCGTTTACTCGTTCGTAGTCATCTTGCTGTTGGACTTGCTATTGGGAATCGCCCTGGACGGTCTTTATTTCACCCTTTGGCCCGAGGCCCCGAAGCTCCTGTAACCACCGCTTCCCGCGTTGTGTCTCTTGGAATCAAATGGTCACTGCCGCAACACCTCACGACACGTCCACGCCGCTGATTCACTTGGATCACGTGAGCATCCATTTTGGGCGGCAACAAGTGCTGCGCGACATCGACCTGACGATCGCCCGCGGGCAAACGCTAGCGGTCATCGGCGAGAGCGGGTGCGGCAAGACGGTGTTGCTGAAGACGATCATCGGGCTGTTGCGACCCAACCGCGGCGCCGTGTACTTCGATGGCCGCAATCTGGCGAAGCTCAGCGAGCGCGAGGCCGCTCAGCAGCGTATTCGCTTCGGGTTTCTCTTCCAGCAGGCGGCGTTGTTCGATAGCATGACGGTCGCGCAGAACATCGCGTTCTCGCTGCGGCAACACACGAACAAGCCGCTGGATGAGGTTCGCGGCATTGTCTCCGCCCGGCTGGCCGAGGTTGGCCTTCCCGAGGACATCCTCGTGAAGAAGCCGGCGGAACTCTCGGGCGGTATGCGCAAGCGCGTCGGACTGGCCCGGGCGCTGGCGCTTGAGCCGGAAATCATGCTCTACGACGAGCCGACCACCGGCCTGGACCCGATCATGAGCGACGTCATCAACGAGTTGATCCTCGGCACGCGGCAACACCATCCAGTGACGAGCATCGTGGTGACGCATGACATGCGGACGACGCAGAAAGTGGCCGAGCGCGTCGTGATGCTCTACCCGCTTTCGCGGCTCCAGCGCGACGAGCCGCAGATGATTTACGACGGCCCAGCCGCGTCGATCGAACAGACCGCCGACCCCAGGGTGTCGCAGTTTGTGCAAGGCGAGGCCGGCGAGCGTTTGATGGAAATGCGGCAGCAGAATGACTATGCAAAGTAGGGGCTCCGTTTTGTCGGTGGCACGCCCTGAAACTGAGCGTGGTGCGTGTCGAAGGTGAATCATGGACGAACGAGTACAGCAGTTCCGGGTCGGCGTCATGGTACTGGCCGTGCTCATCATCACGGCCATCCTCATGGTCATGTTCGGGAAGCTCCCGAGGATGATGGGCACTTACACGCTCTACGCTCGCTTCAACTACGCGGCTGGCATTGCCGACGGCACGCCGGTGCGCAAGAGCGGCGTGCTGATCGGGCGAGTGAGCAACGTCGAGCTGGCTGACCACCAGGAACAGGTCCTGGTGACGTTGAAGATCAACAAGAACATGGCCGTTTACCGCAACGAGGACTGCTACATCACGCGGGACTCGTTGGTTGCCGGGGACGCCGCGCTGTCGTTCATTCCCGACCCGGAGAAAAAAAGTCTTCGCGGGCAGCGAATTCCGGACGGCACCGAGTTGCAGGGCCGCGTTTCCGACGATCCAACGGGCCTCAAGCGGGCACTGCAGGGGCCCATCAATACGGTCGAGGAGACCGGCGAAGCCTTGAAACAGGCGAGCCTGCAACTGGGCAGTGCGGCCAAAAAGGTTGACGAACTGCTCGATGCGGAGCGGAGCCGGATTCACGACGTTCTGGACAACGCCGCCGAGTCGCTTAAAGCGATGCGAACGGTGCTCGGCGATCGCGAAACGCAGCAGCGGCTCGGCGAGGCTATGAAGAAGCTGCCCGACACGCTCGACAACATGAACGAGACGTTCCATTCGGCGGACGCGAGCCTGAAGGCGTTCACGGCGCGTAGCGGCCCGGACCAGAGGACACCCGTCGAGCGAATGGTCACCACCATCGAGATGACCGAGCGGACCTTGCGGAAGTTCAGCGAGTCGAGCGATCCGAACAAGCCGCCACCGGCCGATCAGATCGCCAGCGCGATGGAGAACATCAACGAGATCACTGGGCTAATGCGGCAGATCATGGCCCGCATCGACCGCGGCGATGGCTCGCTCGGGGCACTCCTCAACGACCGGCAGCTCTACGACCGGCTGAACCGTGCCGCGCGGAACGTCGAGCAGGTGACGCGTGACGTTAAGCCGATCATCGAGGACGCGCGGGTGCTGTCCGATAAACTGAAACGTCACCCTGGCGTGATTCTCCGCGACGCGGTCAAGCCCGGCTCCACAATTCAGTGAGTCGCGAGAGACGAGAATCCGGAGTGGAGAGCAGTTGCTCTCTCGGCTTTCCACGCTCCCCTCTCTGCTATAATGATGGCATGGGGAAGTGTTACTTTGTCTCGGACTTGCACCTGCTGGCAAATCGATCGGCCGCGCACCAGTATTTGGAACAACTGTCGCGGACGGCACAACACGCGGAGGTGTTCGTGCTGGGCGGGGATATCTTCGATTTCCCCTGGTCTGGCATGCCGATTCAGCGTGCGGTCGCACGGGCGGTCAACTGGCTTTTGCAACTGACGGCGTCTTGCCCACAGTGCCAGTTTCATCTGGTGCTCGGGAACCACGACTACCACCAGGTCTTCATTGACCGGCTGGTGCGGCTGGAGCGGCAGGTGCCCAATCTTTCGTGGCACCGCTACTACGTTCGGCTTGGCAACAGCGTGTTCCTGCACGGCGACGTGGCGAACCGACGGATGGACGCCCGCGGACTGGCCGAGGCCCGGGACCGTTGGCTGGACAAGCGACGACGGGGGCCGTTTTTGAGCCGGCTCTACGACGTGGTGGTGCTCACGCGGTTGCACAAGCCAGTCGCGCATCTGGTCTTCACGAAGCGGACCGTGGTGCGACGCGTGCTGAACTACTTGGAGAGCGTCGGGCAGGGCCACGGCGACGGGGTGCGCGACGTCTATTTTGGCCACACCCATCGGCGGCTTTCGAACTATCGTTACCGCGGCCTGCAGTTCCACAACGGCGGCGCGCCGATCAAGGGGATGAAGTTCCGAATCGTGGAGGCGCGGCGGTAGAATGGGGAGAGCGTTCCCACGCAGAGCATGGGAACGAGTGTGGCGTCAGCTTGCATCATCGGCGCTTGCTCGGTCACGAACGAAACCGGGCTGCCGGCGCGACTCGCGGCACAGGACGAATCGCCCTCACCCCCGGCCCCTCTCCCAAAGGGCGAGGGGACAAGGCTCGCGGCGTCGCGGACGGGGGCGGCAGTGCAACTACCGCCCCAACTTACAGTTTTGGCGCGCGGCGAGCCGCCATCACCCCCGGCCCCTCTCCCGCGGGCGGGCGAGGGGAGGAGAGGCGCGGCCCTCGCCCCAGCCGCAAGCGGGCGAGGGGAGAAGTTGGCGACATCACGGCGAAATGGTCACCTTCAGCGGATTCGCCGCCGCGCCGTCACCGCGGACGATGATCACGTCCGCCTCCGTCGGCCCGGCGACCGCCACTCGCGGCAGCGACAACCGTACGCCGAGGTCGTACCAGCCGAGAATCTCGGCGTCCATTTCCTGACCGTTAACGACGACCAGCGCTCTGCCCGGCTGCGGTCCGAAACCCTCGCCGGCCAGAGTCACTTCGCTGCCGGCCCGGGCCGCGACCGGATCGAGTTGGAACGCCGCGGGATCGACCGGCAGAATCTCGCTAGGGTTTAGCCGCGTGCCGTTGTTGGCCATCGTTGTCTCCGGCACCTCGCGGTTGGCGTCGACCAGCACGTGCAGCGTCGCAAACGGCGCGGGGTTTCCCTGCGCATCGCGGTTCATCGCATAAACATCGACCGGCAACCGAATGTCGACGCTCTGGATGGCGCCCGCCTCGATGGCGTTCACGCGCACGCCCGCCTGGGGCAGGTTCGGCGCGAGCCTGGCGTCATTGCTTGCGAACAGCATCACGTTAAAGGGTTGCGTGACTGGGCCGTTCCCGTTGTTTCGGAACCAAACTCGATAACGCGGGCCGGTCCTTTCCTCGGGATGCCCCGGGTCAACGAACCGTACCGCCACGAGTTGCAGATCCGCTTGTTGCGGCGCAAGCACCACGGGCCGCAGGTCGACCCACGTCCCGCACGACACGACCGGCAGCGGCGTCCAGACCGGCGTCGCCCAATAAATCCAAGGCAAGGCCGCGGCATACACCACCGGCCGGCACCAGATTGGCCGCGGATCCCACCACGGTCGAGCGCGGTAATACCAGGACCACTTCACCCAGGGATCCCACTTGGGGTACCAATGCACGCCGGCAAACCGTGATGGCCCATAGTAGCGGTACTGGAAGCTATGTTGGTGATACGCCGGGCTTACCACGCCTCGATAGACCGTTGTCGGCGGGCGGTGTTTTTCCAAGTCCAGCCGTCGCGCGACGTCCCCCTGCTGCCACAGCCGATATTGCTCCGTCAGCCGCAGCTTCTGGGCGTTCGGCCCACCGGCAATCCGGTTCACCTCCCCGCTCTTTACTCGATCGACGAACCGAGGCTGCTTGATGTCGCGGGGCGGCATTCTATCCGGCACGCGGGTTGGGCCAACGACCGGCTTCCCGCGGTCTCGATCCAAGCGCTTTTTGGCGTCCTCGATCCGAGACCGATCGCCCGCAGGCGGCTGCCTCTTGTCGACCGACCCGCCGATCGGTTTTGGGGGAACCTTTTGATCCTGCCTCTTGTCAGCGTCTGGTTTTTTGCCAGCGCCCTTATCGACGTCGGGTTGTCGGCGCTTGTCCTTGTCCGGCCCGGCGTCACGACGAGTGCCACTGCCGGCCGGTCCCTCAGTCTGCTTTGGCACATCTCGCCCAGGCGCCTTCCCTGCGTCCGGAACGTCTCGCTTGGTGGGTGGCGGCTGCGGGCTGTCACGCTTGATGTTCTGGGGCGGATTTTGGGGCGCCTCGCGACGAATGTTCTGCGGTGGCGGCGGCGGGTTGTCACGCCTGGTCGCCGGCGCCGGCTGCGGATTGTCGCGTTTGATGTTCTGTGGCGGCGGGGTATCGCGCCTCGTGTCCCGCGATTCTTTTTGCGCCACCCGATCCGGCTGCCGCGAATCTCTGCGGCTGCTGTCCGGCGGGGCGGCCGAAAGGGCGCCGGTCAGGACGCACCCGATGCCGAGGCCAACGCAAAAACGCCCAACAGTACTGAACCCTCGAATTCTCATGGCTGCTCTCCTGTCCTTGTATCGCGCCGATGGATAGACGCTGCACGGCTTGTGCCGCAACCAGATGCTCCTCGCTGCATCTTGCCGTCAGCTCGAATTTCGCTGAGTCAGACCTTGCAGCGTTGGCACTTTGATTCTTCCCATGTACCGAGGACGCGACAAGTGGATGTCGAAATGACGCCGCCGCGGGTCATTGTGACGACATGGCCATCGTCGGGCCGTCGTCGCGCCGCACACCTTCTCACACCGTCGCCGCGGCTTTATACTTAAGAAAGTACAGGAATGGAACGCCCAGAGGAACCGCCTCCCCAACGGTAGGGTAGAGGCGTCTTTCGGCAGAACAGACGGAAGTACAATGACCGAGTCGAATTCCCCGAGCCATTGGGACGCGTTAGTCTCCCAGCTCGGCATCACGCCCTCCGAAGAAAAGCCACAGCCAGCCAGCCGCCCCGCGACGCCGCCGCCACCGGCCAAGAAACCCACCGCTCGTCGTCCCGCGAAGACAGCCCCCGCAGCCAGTTGGGACGCGATCGCAAGCGAGCTTGGCATAAGCCCAGCGCCCGAGGCGCCGCGGCCAGCATCCCGCCCGGCCGAGTCTCCGGCTCCGGCAATGGCGCAGCCCGAACCGCCGCGTTCCCGCCCAGTCGAGCCTCCGGCTCCGGCGACGACGCGGCCCGAATCGCCGCGTTCCCGCCCGGTCCTGGCCGAGAGCGCCACCGAATCTCCCAATTTTTTCGAGGAGCCGTTCGACTTCGAGGAGCCGTTCGACGTCGTCGAACCCGGGGAAACATCCGCCACCGAGACGCCGGCGACGGAGCCGACCGAAAAGCGTCGCCGTCGTCGTCGCCGTCGTCGCCGCGGTGGCCGTGATTCCGAAGGACGGGAGACTCGCGAGCCGATGACTGGCCGATCGCCGACCGAAGAGCCGGGCGAGCCTGCCAGCACCGCTGTTGCCGAGCAGCCAGCCGAGGACTCGTCGTCCGCCCAGGAGGAGCCGATCCTCGCCGAGCGAGTCGAGGAGCCTGAGCGTGGTCGCCGCGAATCTCGCGGTCGCCGCCGCGGCCGCCGTTCGTCCGGTGATCGACGGGAGAAAGCCGCTTCCGGCAAGGATCGACCTACGGCCGAATCACCGCCGGAGGAACCGCACGACGCCCTCGAAACCGCTGTGGTCGCTGGCGAGGGCGTCGAGGACGAGATGGGCGAAGAAGGGGATGGCGATCGTCCGGCCCGCGTCGGCTTCCGCGGAATTCCCACATGGGACGAAGCCGTCGGAATGCTCATTACCAAGAACATGGAAGCCCGGGCGAAACGCCCCGCTCCGCCACCGTCCAACGGCGGCCGCGGTGGGAGTAATCGCGGGCGCGGCGATAACCGCGGTCGTGGCCGTGGCGATCGCCGGTCATAAGCCCTCGTTGGCGAACGTTCATCGTTGGGTGGCCGCAGCCCTGGTGTTGGCCCGTTTGTCAGCCCAGGTCCGGTCCTAGGCCGTGTCCTTCTGAGCACCGCCTTCCGCGGTTCCATCGCGCCGGGCGTTCCAGTACAATGACTCTTGGACTATGGCAAGCGCCGAGACGGCTGCTGTTGCGTCCGAGCGGTTGATGCAACTGGTCGGACGCCTGGAGCGACAGGAGGGCTTCGCCGAGGTCGTCGAGAGTTTGGAGGGGGGCCAAGCGGCGACTCTGGACGGAGTCTGGGGGTCTTCGTGCGCGCTGGTCGCCGCCGCGCTGGCCGCTCGCGTTCCCGCAACGCTGCTGGTCGTTTGTCCGCAAGTCGAACAGGTCGACGAACTGATCGAGGACCTGTCCCTTTTCACGCAGCTCAAGCCCGAGCGGTTTCCCGCGTGGGAATCGCCAGAACGGCCCATCCACGACGAGGTTTTCGGCCAGCGGGTACATCTGTTGAAGCTGTTGGCTTCCGGTGCAGCACAGGCTCCGAAGCTGGTGGTGGCCAGCATCCAGAGCCTATTGCAGCCGGTGCCGGACCGCGAGACGCTCACACGCCAGACCCGCACGCTCCGCGTGGGCGACGCGATGGCCGTGACCGACTTGACTCGCTGGCTTGCCGAGAGCGGGCTGGCAAGCACACCGGCGGTTGATTTGCCCGGCGAGTTCGCCGTGCGCGGCGGCATCGTCGATATTTTCGCGCCCGACTGGGATTGGCCGGTCCGCGTCGAGTTTTTCGGTGACGAAATCGAGTCGATCCGCCGGTTTGAAATCTCCAGCCAGCGGAGCTTGGCCGCGCTCGATAGCGTCGATGTGACGATCGTCGGGCCTGCGAGGACCGACCGCGCCCACTTGGCCGACTATCTTCCGCCACAGAGCTGGTTCCTGCTTCTGGAGCCGATGGATTTGGAGCAGCAAGGGCGGCAGTACCTCGACAGAGCCGAGCAGAGAGGGCCAAGCGGCTTCGACGACTATATCGAGCCCGCCAGTCGCTCCTCGCCGTCTGCTGAGCACCCGCCTCTCTTCCACACCGTCGCCGACGTGCTGCGACAAGTGTTCCGCTTCCCATCGGTGGCTGCATCCGCAGTGGCGACGGCGTCGCTGGAGACCACCTGCCGACTGCGGATCGAATCGGTCGAGCGTTTTAGCGGCGACATCAATCGCGTCCGCGACGAACTCGACGAAGCCGGCGCCGGCCAGGAGGTGTTCGTCGTCTGCCAGACCGACGCCGAGGTCCGCCGCCTGACCGATATCTTCGGCAGCACGCAATCCGCGCAGGAGAACCGCCTGCACTTCCCCATTGGAGCGCTGCACCACGGCTTCCGGCTGGTTACCGAGCGGATCGTGCTCCTCAGCAGCGGCGAGTTGTTCCACCGGACCGACCTTCGCCGTCCGACTGGCAAGCGACTCTCACGCATCATCGACAGCTTCCTCGAACTCCGAGAGGGAGACCTCGTCGTCCACGTCGGGCACGGCATCGCCCGCTACCGCGGCCTGCGCCTACTCGAAAAAAACGGCCAGGCCGAGGAGCATTTGGAGCTGGAGTTCGCCGGCCGCACGAAGCTCTACGTGCCGGCCGCCAAGATCGGGCTGGTGCAGAAATACGTCGGCGGCAGCAAGAGTCGGCCAACGCTGGCGAAGCTTGGCGGCCGCATGTGGGAGCGACAGAAGGGCCGCGTCGAGGAGGCTGTGACGGACTTGGCCGCCGACATGCTCGAGTTGCAGGCCGCCCGCGCCGCCCGACCCGGCATCGCATATCCGGCCGACACCGAATGGCAGCGGGAGTTCGACGCCTCGTTCCCCTATCAAGAAACCGTCGACCAACTCACCACGATCGACGCCATTAAACGCGATATGTGCCTCGCGCGGCCGATGGACCGCCTGCTCTGCGGCGATGTCGGCTACGGCAAGACGGAACTGGCGATGCGGGCGGCGTTCAAGGCCGTCGATGCCGGCTATCAAGTGGCCGTGCTCGTGCCCACCACCTTGCTGTGCGAGCAGCACGAACGAACGTTCACCGCGCGGATGTCGGAGTTCCCGTTTGAGATTGCCTCGCTGTCGCGATTCGCCACGCGACGCCGCCAATCGCAGATCATTAGCGGGCTTGCCGAGGGCTCGATCGACATCGTTATCGGCACGCACCGCCTCGCCCAGCCCGACGTCCAGTTCCACAATCTCGGCCTCGTGGTCATTGACGAGGAGCAGCGGTTTGGCGTCGAGGTGAAGGAACGGCTCAAAGCACTGCGCGGAATTGTCGACGTGCTGACGATGACGGCCACGCCGATTCCGCGCACGCTCCACATGGGCCTGCTCGGCCTTCGCGACATTTCCAATTTGGAAACGCCGCCTGAGGAGCGGTTGGCCGTCGAAACGCGTGTTGGCCGCTTCGATGCGGAGCTGATCCGCCAAGCCGTGTTGCGCGAGCTAAACCGCGGCGGACAGATCTTCTTCGTGCACAATCGCGTCGAGGACATCGAGGTCGTCGCTCGACGGCTGCGGCAAATCGTGCCCGAGGCGCGAATGGCGGTGGCTCACGGCCAGATGAACGAAAACGAGCTGGAGCACGTCATGCTCGCTTTCCTCGACCGCCGTTGCGACATGCTGCTGGCCACGACGATCGTCGAGAGCGGGCTGGACATCCCGAACGCAAACACCATCTTCATCGACGAAGCCGACCGTTACGGCCTGGCCGACTTGCACCAGCTCCGCGGCCGCGTCGGTCGCTACAAGCACCGCGCCTACTGCCACCTGCTGATCGACCCGAACAAGAATCTCACGCCAACCGCCGCGAAGCGACTGCGAGCCATCGAGGAGTTCAGTCGTTTGGGCGCCGGGTTCGCCATCGCCATGCGGGACCTGGAAATTCGCGGCGCCGGCAACATCCTCGGCGCCGAGCAGAGCGGACACATCGCGGCCATCGGCTATGAACTCTACTGCGATCTGCTCGCCCAAGCCGTCGGCCGGTTGAAGGCGCTGCCGCCGAAAACGATGATCGAGGTCGACGTTGATCTCCCCGGCGAGGGGTACATCCCGCGATCGTACGTGCCTGACATGCGGCTGAAGATCGATCTCTATCGCCGGATCGCGCGGATTTCCAACGCATCGGAACTGGAAGACATCGTGGCGGAACTGGCCGATCGCTTCGGCCCGCCGCCACCGCCGGTGCAGCATTTGTTGGAACTGGCGGGCATTCGGATCGCCGCGCATCGCTGGGGAATTACGTCAATTCACCTCGAAGACCCGTACGCTGTTTTCCGCTATACATCGCGGCGACAAATCGAGCGACTCGCGGCCGCCAGCCATGGGCAGCTCCGGGTGGTCGATGCGGCGAGTGCGTATCTCCCGTTGGAGCATGGGGTTACGCAATTCGCCGCAGTCTTCGCCGAAGTGAAATCGCTGTTGCAGCGACCATGAGACCGTGGCTATAATCCCGCCCGCCGCAGGGTGCGTCGTCGCGCCGCTGCGCTGTTGCTGCGTCACCGCACGCAAAAACCGGGCTGCGATTCCCATGACTATCGACCGGAAACTTCTTGCCGGTGTTTCTGTTCTCGTTGCCATCGTGGCACGCTTCGCGTCGGCGCAAGATATGCCGAGCGGCACCGGCACCATGCCGATGGGCCAGTCCGCGCCGGTGTCGTCCGCCTGGCGAGAACAGTTCACTGGACCCGGCGCACCCACAAAGCCCACGCCGGCATCGCGGCCGTCCACTTGGCCGGGAGGCGGCCCCATCGACACCTCGCCCGGAGCGCCGCATTCCGCATCGTCTCTGCCCCCCGGCGAACTGCACTCGTGCGACGGCACCGGCCGGCTCGCCGTGGTGGGCCAAGAGGTAATTCTCGAAGGCGACGTTGTCACTCCTCCCGTTAAGGAGTTCATCCTCAAGAGCAAGGACCGCATGCCGCCTGAAGAGTTTGAAGCGCAGCGGATGATGCTGATCCGGCAGAGTCTGCAACGCCGCATCGAGACTCTTCTGATTACTCAGGACGCCAAACGAACGATCCCATCCGAAGGTTGGACGCACGTCCAGTCGCAACTTGGCAAGCTCTTCGAGGACCAGGAACTGGACAAGATGATGAAGCAGTCGAACGCTGCCTCCCGCGGCGATCTCGACCGAAAGCTTCGTGAGTTCGGCTCATCCCTCGAGCGAGTCAAAATGGCTTGGTGCGAGCATGAACTGGCGCGCCAGTGGGTCACGCAGCAAGTGAAGCCGAACGACGAAGTCACCTACGACCAAATGGTCACCTACTACCGAAAGCATCGGGACGATTTTGCGACCAGGGCGCGGGCGAAGTGGGAAGAACTGATGGTCAGCTACGCCCGATACCCGAGTCGTGAAGCCGCTCGCGATGCCATTGGGCGACTCGGCAATCAGGTGCTGGCCGGCGCTCCGTTGGCCGACGTCGCGAAGACCGCCTCCGACGGCGTCACTGCGGCCGATGGCGGCCGCCGCGATTGGACCGGCAAAGGTAGCCTGGTGTGCCGGGAGATCGACGAGGTGATTTTTAGCCTGCCAATCGGCCAGCTCAGCCAGATTATCGAAGGCCCCACCGGGTTCCACATCGTTCGCGTCACGCAACGTGAAGAAGAGCGAGTGGCGCCTTTCCTCGACGCCCAACGCGACATCCGCGACAAGATTGTCAAACAGCGGCGCGAAAAGCAGATCGACGAGTATCTGACCAAGCTCAAGACCCGCACGCCCGTCTGGACAGTCTTCGACGACCGCTCCACCCAGATGCAGATGGCCACTCCGCCAAGCCGCGAGCCGTACCGGCGGTAGGTCACAGATCAAAGGCTAGAGATCAGACGGTCAGACGGTTCGTTCCTCTGACTACGGACTTCGGACGTCTCTCCCCTCTCCCGTCTCCCCTTTTGCCCTGCTATAATCGCCGCCATGCCCGAACTTGGTGTTAATATCGATCACGTTGCCACGGTCCGTCAGGCTCGCCGCACGAACGAGCCCGATCCCGTCTGGGCGGCCGCTTTGGCCCAGCTCGGCGGCGCCGATGGCATTACAGTTCATCTTCGCGAAGACCGTCGCCACATCTCCGACCGCGACGTGCGCATCCTCCGCGAGACGGTTACGGTCAAGCTGAACCTGGAAATGGCTTGCGAGCCGGAGATCGTCGAGATCGCTTGCCAGGTGAAGCCCGATCAGGCTACGCTTGTCCCCGAGCGACGCGAAGAAGTTACGACCGAGGGTGGGCTGGACATCGTCGCGCAACACGACCGCGTGGCCCGCGCGATCGATCGCCTCCGCAGCGCTGGCATCTCGGTCAGCCTGTTCCTGGACCCCGATGCCCGGCAGATCGAAGCCGCCGCCGGCCTGCGGGCCGATGCCGTCGAATTGCATACCGGCCAGTATGCCCTCGCGTCGGGTGCCGCGCAGCAGAAGGAACTTGAGAACCTTGTGCGCATCGGCGCCCTGGTGCGTCAATCAGGAATGTCATTGCACGCCGGTCACGGTCTGACGTATCGCAACGTCCGCCCGGTCGCCGCCATCGAGGCCATGCACGAGTTGAACATTGGCCACAGCATCGTCGCGAGGGCGATCATGGTCGGCCTTGAGTCCGCCGTCCGCGAGATGAAGCGGCTCGTCACCGTCTGACATCTTTCCGTTCCCTCTGTTTGCTCGTGTCCATTTGCGATACGATTCGCAAATGCGCGAAATCCTCCTGCTCTGCGAATACGCTACGCTCAACGGCGGCGAGCGGTCGATGCTAGCCACGTTTGACGGGCTCGGCGCCGCCGGCTTTACGCCGACCGTGATGGCGCCGCCCGACGGCCCACTGGCCAACGAGCTGGCTCGTCGCGGCATCGAGGTACTCCCTTTCCGCTGCCGCAACGGCGATGAGCGGATACCGCTCGCGCAGCTTCGCGAGGAACTTGCCGCTATTCTGCACAGTCGTCGTCCTTCGGTTCTGCACGCCAACAGCCTCGCCATGGGGCGACTTTCCGGCCCCGTCGCAGCAGATCTCCGCGTGCCGAGCCTCTCGCACCTCCGCGACATCATCAAGTTGAGCGCGCAGGCCGTTGCCGATCTTAACCGGCATCAGCGGCTTCTGGCCGTTTCTGCGGCAACCCGCGATTTTCATATCGCCCACGGACTCTTGCCCGAAAAAACCCACGTCCTCCACAATGGTGTCGACCTCGACGTCTTTTGTCCCCGCCCGTCCACCGGCTATCTGCACCGCGAACTCGGGCTTCCTCCCGACACCCAGCTAATCGGTACGGTGGGCCAGATCGGCCTTCGCAAGGGCCAGGAAATCCTCCTCGAAGCAGCGATGATGCTTCACGACCCGAACGCCGACGCGGCGCACTATCTCATCGTCGGCGAACGCAATTCCGACAAAGCGGAGTCGCGTCGGTTTGAGGAAGGCCTGCACGCCATGGCGACCGGATCGTTGAGCGGCCGCGTCCACTTCCTTGGCCGTCGCAACGACGTTCCCCTGTTGCTCAACGAATTGACGCTGCTGGTCCACACCGCTCGGCAGGAGCCGCTCGGCCGCGTGCTGCTTGAATCAGCCGCCGCGGGCGTTCCCATCATCGCAACCGCCGTTGGCGGCACCGCCGAGATTTTCCCGCCCGAGGGCCATTCCGCGCTTCTCATTCCGCCCAACGATGCGGCCGCCTTGGCTGCCGCGATGTCCCGGCTGCTCGACGACGCGCCGTTGCGTCATTGTCTTGCCGCAGCCGCCCGCCAAGGCGCCGAAGATCATTTCGACATTCGCCAAGCCGTCGCAGGTCTCATCGGTCACTATGACTCAGTGCTTTCGCACTCCGCGGGCTGCGATTGAGGTGATCGCGCGAAAGTCGATTTTTTGGCTGCGACCACGACCAGCGGCGGCTAAGAGAAGTATGCTTTCTGGTCACTTTGGCGACCGCCTACACTCGCTCGACCACCTGCCGGCATTTCGGCAACGACGCGAGAAACAGCCGGCCGTAGGGTTTCGTGCGAACGCGCGGATCCAGGATCACGACCATGCCGGTGTCCCGTTTCGTGCGGATCAGCCGGCCGAAGCCCTGCTTGAGCTTCAGAATCGCCTCTGGCAGTTGATAGTCGCGAAACGGATTGCCGCCCGCCTGGCGGATCGCATCGAGCCTCGCCTCCAGCAGCGGCCGATCCGGCACACTGAAGGGCAGCCGCGTAATGATCACGTTCTGCAGCGCCTCGCCGGGGACGTCGACCCCCTGCCAAAAACTCTCCACGCCAAACAGCGCCGATCGCGGGTTGGCCTTGAACAGTTCCAGCATCCGGCTTCGCGGCACTCCGTCGCTCTGGCTGAAGAGCGAGAGCTCCTGCTCGGCGAACCAAGGACTCAAAGCGGCCGCCGCTCGCTTCATCATTTCGTAACTGGTGAACAGCACGAACGCCCGCCCGTCGCTCCGCGCCACGTAGCGGCGGATCATCTCGGTTGCCGTCTCCTCGTAGTGCCGCCCATCGCTCGGATCAGGCATGCCATCGATCAGGATCAGTTGCGCCTGATTCTCGTAATCGAATGGGCTGCCGAGCAACAGGGTCTCTGCACCAGCCGTGGGGCGGGTCGTCAAACTGTCATCAGCAGCGTCTGACTTCCCCTGTCCGCCCAGCCCAATTCGCGACAAGAAGAACTGAAAGGAACTGTTCCTCCCGCCCGCCGCCAGCGTCGCGCTGGTCATCACGACACTCGGCGCCTTGGCGAAAAGATGCTCTCGCAGAATGGGCCCAACGTCGATCGGCGCCGCGGCCAGCGTCACCCGCTGTCGGCTCCTGCCTGCGCTGTGCTCCGCCCAATACACCGAGTCGGAAATGCTCTGCGTTCGCCATTGCTCGATCCCCTGGCCGAGTGCGTCGAGCCGGTTCGCCGCCGCGTTGAAATCCTGCCGCTCTTCCGGCTCGTCGAACAGTTTGGCTTGGCGACGCAACGTTGCCACGAGGTGCGCCAATTTTTCGCTCAACGGGTTGGCCACGATGCCAGGCTGGCGGACGCGGCCGTTGCTGTCGCGTTGCTCGGCCAACCACCGCCCGACGCTGTCGAAGAAATCAGCCGCGTACTCGCGGCACTCCCAGACTTCCTTCTGCGCGTCGCGGAGCCTGTGGTGCACCAAGAGCCCACGATTCGTGCGATCGTTGTATAGCTTTCGCAACGTGTACTCGACCTGACCATTGGTAATGTTCAGTCCGAGATGGTCGCCGGCGACGCCCTCGATCTGGTGCGCCTCGTCCAGAATCGCCACATCGTAGTTCGGCAGCAGGCTGACTCCCTCGCGACGCAGCGAAAGGTCCGTGAAAAACAGCGCGTGGTTGACCACCAGCACTTGAGCGTGCTGCATCCGCCGTCGGGCCTTGTAGTAGAAGCACTTCTTGTACATCGGGCACTTGCGGCCCATGCAGTTGCCGTGATCGCTGGCCACCTCGTCCCAAACGGCCGGGAGCGGTCGAAAGCCCAGGTCGGCCAGCGAGCCATCGTTCGTTTCCGTCGACCAGTCGCGGAGTTGGCGAAGCTGCTCCAATTCCTCCGAATCGTTGAACAGGCTCGTGGCTCGGCTCAGCGCCCCGGCCAGCCGCCGCAGGCTCAGATAGTTCCCCCGGCCCTTGACCAGCACCGCCGAAAACTCGACCGGAATCACGCTTCGCAGCAGCGGAATGTCCTTCGAGATTAGTTGCTCCTGCAGGCTGATCGTGTGCGTCGAGACGACCACCCGCCGCGATGGCTTGGGAGGTACGGCATCACCTGGCGCAGCTCCCGCTGGCGCTATGCCTGTCGGCTCCGCGTCGGTCGGGTTGGCAGTTGAACTGTCCTCCCCCGCAGTCGCAAGAATCGCAGGCACTAGATAGGCAAAGCTCTTGCCGACGCCCGTTCCTGCCTCGACGGCCAGATGCCGCCGCGCGGCAATCGCCTGCTCAACCGCCTCGGCCATTGCGAGCTGCTCTTGCCGCTGCTCGTAGTCCGGCAGCCGAGCCGCAATTCGTCCCCCGGGGCCAAGAATGTCGCTGACAGTAAGCATAGCTAAAGGGTACTGGAAACCCGTTCGGTACGCGAGGGAGGGGCGAAGTTGACGGATTCTGGCGCAAGAAACGCTTGGCCGACGGTCTTGTGATGCAAGCGTACCGCGTGCAAGTTCAGCCGACACGGCCGCGCCGAAGTCCGAGGTAGCTTTCGGATTTCGAGCTTCGGATTTCTCTCGTCCCTCGTCATTCGTGCTTCGCCACTGCCTCGGCCTCATCCTTTCCCCTATCCTCTTGCTGGTCGCTCCGCTATATTCTTCCCGGGAGGATGCGAAAATGCCGATCGAATTCCGCTGCAGCCGCTGCGGCAAGTTGCTTCGAACTCCGGATGGCACCGCTGGACGCCAGGCCCAGTGTCCCGAATGCGGGACGATTGGCGCGGTGCCGGGCGAGACGCCTTCCGCGGGATCACCGGGCGAAACACCGCCCGAGCCCGCCGGCTTCCCGCCGGTCGTCGATAATCCCATGGGATCCAGCCAAACGGCGCCGATCGGTCCCGCATTCAAGCCGGCCCTCGGCGCCGGCTATGAACGTTCGACGGAACTGTATGCTAGCGCCGCCCAGCGAGTCGCGGCCCCGGCCACCGCGCTGACCGTCATCGGATGGGTGACCGCCGTTCTCTCGCTCCTGGCCGCGCTCTTCCTGATTCTTTGCATCGCGCTCGTGGCTTCCGGCGCACCGGTCCGCGAGGGCCACGCGCTACATGGCGAGGAACAGGTCCGAGCCATTTACGGCTGCTCCGTCTATCTCGCCCTGACGATCGTCTGGATCGCGCTAAGCATCCTCATCATGATCGGCGCCCGCAAAATGCGAAGACTCGAGGGTTATGGTCTCGCGATGACTGCCACCATCGTCGCCCTGGTCCCGTGCATCGAACCCTGCTGTCTCCTGACCTTCCCGTTCGGAATTTGGGCGCTCACTGTTCTCAGCGACAACGCCGTCAAGGCTGCGTTCCGACGTTGATCCGTGAGTATGAACAACGCCGTACTTATCGCCGATTGCGCCGACGACGCACGCAGCGTGCGGCGAACGCCCGCTGGAGCGCATGAAAAATACCCCGCGCCAGGCGAGCCGCGCCGCTTGGCGGTCGCTGGTCTCTCGCTCCTGGGCG
This sequence comes from Planctomycetaceae bacterium, assembly GCA_021372555.1. GTDB lineage: Bacteria > Planctomycetota > Planctomycetia > Pirellulales > Thermoguttaceae > JAJFUI01. The sequence goes on from JAJFUI010000111.1 coordinate 17,525, forward strand.
TCACCATGCTCGCTGTGCTTTGGTGGTTTGACCCGGCGAAGATGGGCCTCCCCCTTTGCAGCTTCCGAGTGCTGACCGGCCTGAACTGTCCGGGCTGCGGCGCTACTCGGGCGACGCACGAAATGCTCCATGGCCACTGGCTGGCCGCCTGGCGGCTGAACGCCCTTTGGGTGCTCTCTTGGCCAGTGGCCTTGTACTTGGTCGCGTCCGAATTGCGGATACTGGCGGGTCGTCGGCCTTTGCCCGGCGATCTGCCACGACAACCCTGGTTCTGGATTTCAGTGACGCTGGCCGCCGTGCTGTTTTTTTTCGTTCGAAATTTGCCCTGCGTGGGAATGTGAAACCGCCGCGAATCGCGGAGATCATTCAAAAAGCCCCTTGGTGCAACGGGTGCACTGCCCCGAGCCCCAGCTACCGCCATCTCCAGCACCGCCAGCTTAAGAAAGGGTGAACCGCATCATGTCCATCGAGTTCCGTTGCTCCAATTGCAGCAAGCTGTTGCGGACCGCCGACAACACCGCCGGCCGGCAAGCTCAATGTCCCGATTGCGGCGCACTGACAACAATCCCCGGCAAGGCTGACGCGTCAGACGCCGGTGCCCCGCCGCCAATCACGCCCAGCGATAGGCCCTTTGCCACCGGCGGTTCACAGCCTTCCGGCCGCGGCCCTATCGTCGCTCCTCCCGAGTTGGACGTCGCCGACGTCTTGGGCCGGACGTGGCGGCTCTTTGTGGACAGAATGGGACTGTGCATCGTCGCGGCGTTGCTCCCCACCGTGATTATCGCCACGCTGTCTTTCGCGCTGCGGATCTTCGTGGCCGTCATCCAAGGCGTCACAAGAAGTCAGACGCTGACCACGTTGTTCTCCTCAGTCGTCGCCATTGCGGTGGCCGTGGTCTCGGCTTGCCTCATGGTGTCGCTGATTCGCGTCTTCTTGAAAATCGCCCGGGGACTAGAAGCAAGCCTGGGCGAAGTGTTCACCTTTGATGCCGCGACGCTGGCGGCCGTGCTTACCTCGATCGTGTTTGGGCTGATGGTCAGCGTCGGAACGGTGCTTTGCATCATCCCGGGCGTTTACCTCATGGTGTTGTTCTACCCATGCGTCACACTCGCCATCGATCGCCACCTGATGGTTGGCGATGCCCTTTCAACCGCCAGGCGAATGACCGAAGGCAACCGAATGAACCTGTTTCTCATTTGGCTCTTATCCTCGGTTGGCGCGGGCGTGGTCAATGTGCTCACCTGCGGTGTTGGCGCCTTCTTCACGACCCCCTTCCTGCTGCTTCTCAACGTCGTGATCTATTTGGCCTTGGCGAACGAGCCAATCGGAAGAGTCGCACGATAGAGTCCACCGTCGGTAACGCCGGCACGGCGCGAAATTGCGCTGAATATCGATCGGCCGCCGGCGCAAGCTATGTTGGGCCGGCAGTTGCGCGCTATGTTGGGCCGGCAGTTGCACTGCCGGCCTTCCCCGCGCCACGGTACTTGCCGCAGCCGCGGCCGATTACTTTCTTGCGCTGGCAACGACGCCCTCGGTCGGGCTGCTGGCCGTCGCGTAGAGCTTCTTCGGAATTCGACCGGAGAGATAGGCGAGCCGGCCCGATTCGGCGGCCAGGCGCATCGCCCGAGCCATCCGCAGCGGGTCCTTGGCATGCGCAATGCCAGTGTTCAGCAGAACACCATCCACGCCCAATTCCATTGCGCCGGTCACATCGCTGGCGGTGCCGACGCCGGCATCCACGATCACCGGGTAGTCCGGATCGTTCTCCTTCAGGTACTCGAGGCAAATCCGAATCGCGTTCGGATTCAGCACGCCCTGGCCGGAACCGATCGGGCTGCCGGCCGGCATGACGCTCGTTGCCCCGGCCTCCTTCAGCCGCCGTGCCACCACCGGATCGTCGCTCGTGTAAACCAAGACCTGGAACCCCTCGGCCACCAATGTCTTGGTCGCTTCCAGCGTCGCAATGGGATCCGGCAGCAGCGTGCGGGTGTCGCCGAGCACTTCGAGCTTCACCCAATCCGCGCCGGGATTTCCCAACTGCGTTAGAATCTCGCGTCCCAGGCGTGCCACACGCACCGCGTCCTCGGCCGTGAAGCAGCCCGCCGTGTTCGGCAGGATCGTGTAACGCTTGGTGTCGATGAAGTCCAGAAGATTCTTCCCCGCCGCGTCGATCAGCCGCTCGCGACGCACCGCCACGGTAATGCACTCCGTGCCCGAAATGTCGAGCGCCTCGCGCATCTGTTCGTAGCTGGCATATTTGCCCGTGCCGACGATAAGACGATTCGTGAACGTATGAGTGCCGATGCGCAATGGTTCGTCGGCTTGTGTCTTCATGTCAGACATACCTTCTATCCTCCCCCCACTAACGTGACAATTTCCAGCCGGTCGCCCTCGGCCAGCCGGTGTTCGGCATGACGCGGCCGAGGAACCAACTCCAGGTTGACTTCAACCGCCACCGGCTTGCCGCCGAGTTGCAACTCGCCCAGCAAAGCGGCAATCGTAAGGCCTTCGGCGACCTGACGGGCTTCCCCGTTGACGGTGATTTGCATGACTATTCGCCCCGACCCCGCCGCGGTCCGCCGGGCAACGCCCCGGGACCCATGCGGCCCGCCTGGCCTAGCCCTTCGCGGAAGCTGATCGCCGGGCCGGCCAGCCACATCTCTCGGCTCTGCCACTGCCCCGCCGCGTACATCGTCGGGCTCCACGGGATCGAGTACGCGGCCATCTTGCCGCTGCTGACCTCGCCCACGTAGCACATCGCGGTGCTCCACTGCAACCGATTGCCGCCGGCGCGACGCGGCGTGGCGATCCCGGTGGTGATGAAATACTTCGAGTTCTTCTGCGGATCGACGCCCAGATCGGCAGCCACATCGCGGAAGAAATATCCCGTCCAACTACCCGGCTGCTTTCCCGGCACGAACGCCTTCAGGTTGCCGGTGAGAAAATCAAGCACGTAAAAGGCCTCGACCTCGTTGTCGACCGGGCCCGTGGCCGCGCCGAATGTGTCGGTCCGGTCCGTAGCCACCGCGTAAAGCGGGCTGCTCGGCCAGAAACCGCTCAGCAACACCCCACCTAGCAAACCGATTCCCAACCCGATCAGCAATCGCGACGGCCTGCGCGGAAACATAGACGGTCTCCTGTGTTGGTTCGTCGCAATGCTCGACCACGAGCCGCGCGACTACCGGACTACCGAAAATCGTACCCGGATTCGGGACCGGCTACCAGACTGGGAGAAGCGTTTTTTCTCCACGCGGCACGCGATTCCGCACAATTCCGTCGCCAGACGGGGCCAGGCTCGCGCGTATCGCGATCGCATGCCGCTAGCATCGCCAGCATGGGTCGATTCCCTCGGTCGCGATCCCATGCCAGCCGTCTCCGGCGATGCCAAACGCCCGGACCACCTTCGTTATTCCGGCTGCACCGCGCTTCGTCGATTCCGACGCCGTCTGGGCACGTCATTCTGATCGCCGGCGAAGAATCTGCCGCAAAACTGCGACCACTTTTCGGCCGCTTTTCTCGCATGGAAATTCCACCGCCCAGCGACGGCGAGAATTTCGCGTCGCGGCCTCTTGTCAGAATTTGAAAATCGTCTATAACCATCTTTCATCGTCGGTCGGGGTGTTGCGGAACGTCATCCTGAGCGCAGTGAAGAGTGTCGGAAACGCGTCGGATCTTCGCCTCACGTGAACGACAGTCGCAATCCCGTCAAACACCCTCGATGGAGCAACTGATGGCAACGATCAACGTGGCCTTGATCGGCCAGGGCTTCATGGGCCGTTCGCACTCGAACGCCTGGGGCCAGGTGGCGAAGTTCTTCAAGCCGCCAATCACGCCCGTCATGCACACGGTGTTCGGCCAGCCGGAAGAAAAGCCACAAGCGTTTGCTGCCAACTGGGGCTGGAAGAACGCCTCCACCGACTGGGAACAGTTGGTTCGCTCCCCCGAGATCGGCTTGGTCGACATCGTCACGCCGAATTACATGCACGCCCCGGTGGCTCGGGCCGCGATTGCCGCCGGAAAGCCGGTTGCCTGTGAAAAGCCGATCGCCGGCTCACTCTCCGATGCCCGCGAGATGGCTGCCGCCGCCAAGGCCGCTAAGCTTAAGACCTTCGTCTGGTTCAACTACCGGCGTTGCCCCGCCGTCGCCTTGGCCTACCAAATGGTCAAAGACGGCAAGCTCGGCGCCATTCGCCACGTCCGCGCCACGTACCTGCAGGACTGGGCCGACGAAAGCGTGCCGTTGCTCTGGCGGTTCGACAAGACGCTGGCCGGCTCCGGCGCCCACGGCGACCTGAATGCCCACATCGTGGACATGACCCGCTTCGTCACCGGCCAAGAGATTACCGAAATTGCCGGCGCGATCGCCGAGACATTCATCAAGGAGCGGACACTGCCTGCGGGCGTCGCTGCGGGCGGAATCGCTGCCGGGCGCCAAGGCGGCGGTGGAAAAGGCCCCGTCACCGTCGATGACGCGGTGCTGTTCCTCGCCCGCTTCTCCGGCGGCGCGGTCGCCAGCTTCGAGGCCGCTCGCCAGGCCACCGGCAACTTCAACCGAAACACCTTCGAGCTCAACGGCACCAAGGGCTCGCTCAAGTTCGACTTCGAGCGGATGAACGAGCTGCAGTGGTACGATGCGACGCTGCCCCGTGCGGTTCAGGGGTGGAGCACGATTATGTGCACCCACGGCGGCGATCATCCCTACGTCGCCAACTGGTGGCCCGACGCACACATCATCGGCTACGAGCACGGTTTCACCAACCAGGCCTACGACATTCTCCGCGTGCTCGCCGGCGAGTCGCCAACCGTGCCGATCCCCGATTTCGAGGACGCGTATCAAACGCAGCGCGTCTTGGAAGCGGCACTTTTGTCCGCCGAAGAACGCCGCCCGGTCAAACTTGAAGAAGTGAGATGAGACGTGCTCCTCACGCTTCGCGTGGGGAGTGTGCAATCAGAGAAGCGCTCGAGGAAGCATTAAGCACCCCACAGGCCTTGCCAACCTGTCGGCGATTTGTGGTATACGGCAATCACGCGGAGCGTGATCACTTCCGAGACTGCGTCACGCGGAGCGTGGCGAGTGCAGTTTCCTGCGGGTCGCAAATGTCCCCTTTGCGATCCGCGAACGGTTCGTTGCGCGACGACGGGCGTCATGGGCTGAAGGACTCAGCCCATGACGCCCATGCTTTTTTCCGGGCTCCCGGTCCAGCCTTCAGACGGCCCGCGTATTGTCGGACGGATTTCCAAATCCGTCCTCAAACGCCGCTACTCTTCGCACTTAATCTCGGTCCCGGTTCCCGGTCACCAGCGTTAAGTAATACATCAGCGTCAATATCGCCTGCAGCGTCGCCGCCACATACGTGAGGGCCGCGGCATTGAGCACCTTGCTCACATAGTGCAATTCATCAGGGCTTACGATGCCCAGACTGACCAACTGGGCCTTTGCCCGTGCGCTCGCGTTGAACTCGACGGGCAGATTTACCACCTGAAAGGCAACGAACGCTGAAAACAGCGCGATCCCGAGCCAAATCAGCACCGGGTTCATGTGGAGCACCGCCCCGACCACGATAAGGATCACGCCCGCGTTGCTGCCAATGCCCGCCACCGGCACCGCAGCGTTGCGAATCGTCAGCGGCGCGTACGCCAGCGCGTCCTGCAAGGCGTGACCCGCCTCGTGCGCAGCAATGCCGACGGCCGCCAGCGTTCGATTCGCGTACACGTCCTGGCTCAGCCGAAGCACCTTGTCCCGCGGGTCGTAATGGTCGCTAAGCTGCCCGGGCACCTGCTCGATCGCCACGTTCATCAGTCCGGCAGAATCCAAGATGTGCCGAGCCGCCGCCGCCCCGCTCAACGGCGCCGCCAATTGCTGCGCCTGAGCGTAGGCCGTATGAATCCGCAACTGCGCCCAAAGCCCCAGCAAAACGGCCGGGGCAATGAACAGGAAATACATCGGATCGAAATAAAACATACCTGCTACCTTTGCCCTTTCGCCCCGGCCGCACGCTTGCACGGCGGGGTTGCCTTATCTACGGATTCGACGGTCCACTGGTTCGCTTCTCCCCGGCCTTCTTATTATTCGTCGCGTCCTTCGCGCCGTCACCGCTGTTTTGCGTCTTCCCCGGTTGCTGCTTCACCGCTCCCGGCGTTGCCCCGGCCTTCTTGTCGGTGGCCTTGCCGCTGGTTTTCGTTTCCGGCCAGTGCGGCAGAGCGATTGGCACCATTCCTTGCTTGGGCGATTGGGCAAAAACCCCGAATCCTTGACCAACTCCGCTCAAAACAACCGTCCCCCCAGACGGGGACGAATCGATCTGGACCAGCGGAAATCCCGTGGGCGAAAAGGTCGCAATCGCCCCGCCGTGGGACTGGCTGTCGGTGCCTGCCAAAATCACCGGCCTGCCGTTGGCCCCGACCACCACGAGCCTCCCGCACTCGGCTTGGATCGACTCCAGTCGCTCGCAAACCACGCGTTCCGCCCGCACCTCGCGCGAGCCAACCAGCTTGTCCCGTAGGACAGCCCCCAGCGTCAGGAACAACAGCGGATAGACAATCCAGCGTTCGCGGGTGGACATTTTTTAGTGCTCTCGAAGCAAGAGTTGGCCGATCCCTCGGCGCGTGACCTGTTTCTCCACAAAGCGACGGTTACGAGCGACTCTGAAGGATACCGCTTGACCGCGGCCGGGGAAAGCCGAAACAGCCCGGGCGTCGGACGTCCAGCGGCCCAGCCGACGCAAAGAATTCGACCGCCGCTGCTCCCTCCCACCCTCTATGCCGCCACCTGCCCGCTCGCGATAATTTAGCCATGAGCACCAAGTTCCTGTTCGCAGTAACCGTGGCGCTATGCCTTGGCGGATGCTCGTCCGAAACGCCGCAGCCGACTTCTCCGTCCCCGCTGGCCGTGCGTGGCAAGCCGGCGGCAACGTCGCACCCCAAGCCGACTGCAAAGGTGCCACCGGCCATCCTCGGCAAAGCGCTCTTGCCGGCCGGTGCGACGGTCGTCCCCAATGCTACGACCGATCAGTTCGGGTTCCCGCTGGTCATCGTCATCAACCCGCCGCCGGTACCCAAGGAAATCGAGGGCCCGTCGCCGCCGATCAAGGACGACTCCAAGGCGCATTGAGGAGCCGCTGACCGCGGCAGACGCGGCGGAACCGCTTGTCACCGAATCTTCCGGCCGACTCCTATGCCTAGAGAATCGTCCCAGTTGCCGTCTTTAGCACCGGCGATGACGGGTCGGCCACCGTCGCCTTGAATTGGACCTCGTAGGTCTTCCCTTTTTCGAACTTGCCGGCCTTCATCAGCATGATGAAGTTGGGCGTCACGAGCGGCGCCATCTCCTTCCCCTTCGTCACCTCGATCCCCTTCAACCGCTGTGGGAAGATCATGCCCGGCTGTCGGCCTGGCGTGCAGTCAGCCGTGGCGCGAATGCGGAAAGTGTACACGCCGTTCGCCGACGAAAGCTCTTGTGTGAAGGGCAGCGACCGCGGGGCAAGTCGGGCTTCCCATGCCGGGTCTCCGTAGAAGGCCAGCGTGTCCCGGTCCCACAACAGCCCGAGATTGTCCCTGATCTCCGGAGCTGGCTCCGTGTAACCCAGGGTCTCGGCCATCCGGCCGAGAATCGTGTGGTCCTTCGCCAAATCCCACTCTTTGTACGTCGCCCGGGCGCTCTTCGGGAATCGCGTCTCGAGCTCATATACGATCGACTGGTTGTTCAGGTAAAACGCCTCATTCAGCGTGTAGTGGCCCGGCTGGCTGAAGAAGTAATTCATCGTGCCGAAGCCCGCCGCCGGATACCACTGATTCACCGTGTACCCGATCATCTGCGTGACGCCCGCCGTGCGCATCCAGGCCAGGCAGATGGCGTTCCGGTCGATGCAGTGCCCCATCAGACAGTTGCCGGCAGCCAGAAGAACCTTCGGATGATCCTCGCCGTGGATCTCTACCGCGCTCTTGTGGTTGCGCTCGACCGCGACCAGCGTACCCCCTTGTCGCCAGAACATCCCCTTATTGTTCTTGTCCTTCCCAATTGGATATCCGATCTGCCAGTCACGCTCCGTGGCGTGGCCCGACGTCACGAAGATGTCGGGTTTACGCTCCATAATCACCTTGGCCAAGGGAAAGGCGTCATCGCCGGTGCCGGTCTTCTGCTCGATCGGTCCGCCGGGCTTCTTCTTCTCGACGTACTCGTTCTTGCTGGTTTCCTTGTAGCAAATCCCCTCGTCGAAGAGGTCCAACGGAATCACGATCCCGCCGGCCGCCTTGCGAATGATCAACGGCTCCTTGGTCTTTGCGATCCGCAACGCATCGTCGGAAGTGTAGCCGGTGATGATGCCCCACATGATGTCGGTGTACGGATCGTCGTTCATCTGCCGAGTAAGCCGGTGAATCCCGATGACGAACATCCGCCCCGCCTCATCCGGCTGGGCCACGAAGCAGGCGTATCGCGGCATCAAGCGCCGCAATTCGCCGGTCGCCTCATTGACGTCCTTCTGGTACTCGACAACGCTTGCCTTGTGCTTGGTCACCAGTTCATCGACCACGCGATTCCACTTCGCATCGGCGTGCGTTCGTTTCGACACGACGACAGCGTAGAGTATTTCGCCGGAAGCGGCCGCTGCGGCGCCAAACGTCGCCACTGCGAACACACAACAGACCGTCAAACACGAAAGCCGAGAGCGGATAGTCCTGGTCATGGAAGGCTAAGGGGGTTGGGAGTTGTAGGCGGGAACCCTCATTGAACCAAATTCGCTCCATCGCCGCAAGCGATTCGCCCGTGCCCGCCCTTCATCGACCACCCCATCGCGGCTTTGACGCCCCTCGACCCGCTACGTACAATCGGGGCATGAACTTCCTCTCCTGGACGCAGCTCCTCCTGGCTACCGAGTGGGCGATCCGCCTCGTCATGCTCCCGGTCATCGTGCTGCGAAAGCAAAAGCCAGCTACCTGCCTCGCTTGGCTTGCCATCGTCTTCTTCGAGCCCTGGATCGGCCTGGTGCTTTACCTTCTGATGGGCGAAATCCGCCTCGGCCGGGTGCGACTCGCGCGACGCCGCCAGCGACGCCCTCTGCTTGAAGCCTCCGACTACCCCGCGGTCGAGCCCGCGCACGTCGTTGACCCCGCCGCGACCGACGACTTCACCTTGCTGGTCCACCTAGCCGAGCATGTCGGCGGTCTTCCGGCCGTGTCGGGCAATGCCATCCACCTGATGTCCGACACCGACGTCGTGATCGAGCAACTTATTGCCGCCATCGACGCCGCCAAGCAGCACGTCCACCTCCTCTTCTATATCTTCAAGGACGATTCGGTAGGCCAGCAAGTCGCCGCGGCCCTCGCTCGCGCGGCCCAGCGAGGCGTCGCCTGCCGGGTGCTGGCCGATGCCGTTGGCTCCCGCCGGCTCTTCCGCCGCATGGCCCCCTACCTGCGGCAGCGCGGCGTGCGAATCTTCCCCGCCTTGCCGGCCAATCTTTGGCGGCTCCCCTTCAAGCGGCTCGATCTCCGCAACCACCGCAAGCTGGCCGTCATCGACGGCTGCGTCGCCTTCACCGGCTCGCAGAACATTGTCGAGGCCAGCTACGGCCATAAGCGTGCCGGCGTTTGGCACGACATCATGGTCCGCATCACTGGGCCCGTCGTCCGACAGCTTCAAGGAATCTTTCTCGAAGACTGGTTTTACGAGACGGGCGAGTTGCTCGAAGACGCTGCCCTATTTCCCGATTGCCCACCAACGGGACAAATCGCGGTGCAGGTGGTTCCCACGGGGCCCGACGAGCCGACCGAGCTCTTCGAGGACCTGATTGTTCGCGCCATCTTCCTCGCGCGGCGGCGCGTGGTAATCACCTCTCCGTATTTCATCCCCAACGAGGCAATGTTGCTGGCGCTCCGCTTAGCAGCCCTCCGTGGTGTCGAGGTCGATCTCGTAATTCCCAAACGGAGCGACCATCGCCTGGTCAATGCCGCCGGCAGCTTCTACTGCCAGTACCTGATGCAATACGGCGTCCGCGTGTTCCTGTTTCAGGAAGGCATGCTGCACGCGAAGACCCTCACGGTCGACGACGAGCTGGCGATGTTCGGTTCCGCCAATTACGACATTCGCTCCTTCGCCCTGAACTTCGAATTGAACCTGTTCGTTCACGCGGAAGAAGCCGTTCAATCGATGCGCCGCCTCCAGCAAGGCTATCTCGACCAATCGCTCCGCGCCGATCCCGCCACGTGGCCCTCGACCACCTTGCCTGGCCGCCTCAAAATGAACCTCGCCAAGCTCTTTAGCCCGCTCCTGTGAGAGATAGATAGTGGATAGTGTTGAGGGTTCATGGTATTCGAGGTCGCCCGTACCGACGCCGTGCCGCCGCCTGAGTCCTGTGGCAAACGGCTTCTAGACTGGTTAGCCATCGGGGCTGCTTGGCTGCGTTCCTGGCGGACATGCCATTAGCGGCAGCGTGACAATGAACGTCGCGCCCTGGCCGGGTTGGCTTTCGACATCGATGCGGCCGCCGTGATTGGTGACGATGCGCCAGGCTTTCGACAGCCCGAGGCCAAGGCCGCGCCCGGCTTGGCGTGCGGAATAGAAGGGATCGAAGATGTGCCGGCGTTCTTCGGGCTTGACGCCTGGGCCATTGTCACGGACATGGATTCGCACTTGCTGAGCCGCGGTGCCGGTGCCCGGGTCCTGTGGCAAATCGGCACTGGCGGAGCCAGTGGCACACGTCACGGCGACCTCGATGTGGCCGCCGCTTTGGAGGGCTTCGAGCGAGTTCTGGCAGATGGCTCGAAGGGCAACGGCAAGCTGGGTTGGGTCGCCTTGCAAGAAGATCGGGCTGGCATCGCCGGTTCGGCGAATCGCGGTCTCCTGCTTCATTGCGCGAGGCAGCAGCTCCGCAATCAGATCATCAACCAGCTTGACGACCTCGACCGACTGCAATTCGGGCCGCGGGGGGCGGGCGAAGAGCATCATGTCGGCGATCATCTCGTAGACCCGCATCGCCTGGGTGCTGATCAGCGCCAAGGCGTGTCGCCGCTCCGGATTGGTCTCTTCGCGGAGCAGCAGTTGCGCGCGGCCGGAGATAACCGTCAGGGGGTTGTTGATCTCGTGGCCGGCGCCGGCAGCGAACTCGGCCATCGCTTCGAGCTTTTCGGCCTCAAGCGCGCGGTCGAAGTCGGCTCTGTCGTTATCCGACATGGGTATAGTTTACAAAATCGGAAAGGGGACAGAGGGGGTTCTCGGTGGAAGTCTGAGCGTCGCGCAGACTCACGCCCCGAAGACCTCCTCCGTCCCCGCGAGATGTTTTGCGCGAGAACGCCGGTGCCCTCCCTGCGAACGCAGTCGCGGGGCTTTTTCCCACTGACCAGCCGCGGCGATAGCTAGGCGCTGGCGGCGACTTCGATGTCCAGGTGCTGGCACATCCGCTCCACCAGTCGCTCGACCTCGAACGGCTTGTGAAGGAAGTCGTTGGCGCCGGCTTCGCGGAGCTCGTTGATTTTGTCGTCCTCGACCATGCCGGAGATGCAGATGATCCGGACGTCATCCATGCTCTTGTCGCTGCGGACACGCTGGCAGACTTCCTTGCCGTTGATGTCGGGGAGCATGACGTCAAGCACGATCAGGTCGGGGCGATATTCCTTGACCATCATGCCGGCGTCGAAGCCGTTGTTGACACTGCGGGTCTCGAACCGGCCATCGCGTTCCAAGGCGTCGGTGATCAGTTCGACCAACTCGGCGTCGTCATCGACGATGAGGACCTTGCGTTTGCCACTTTCCAGGGCGTCGGTGGGGATGCCGTTGTCCCGCATAAAGGAGAAGAGCTGGTCGCGGGGAATGCGGCGGAATCGGCTTCCCGGGACGCGGAATCCTTTCAATTGTCCGGAGTCAAAACAGCGGATGATCGTCTGCTGGGAGACCTTGCAGATTTTGGCCGCTTCGCCGGTTGTAAACACGGTTTTCATGTTTGGCTCACCCATCCTTGTCAAAGCTGGCTTTAGAACCGCCCTGAGTTCGCGACTGCCGCAAACCCTTCACTTTCCTTGACTCTATGCAATCCGTAGGCTCATCCGGTTCTTCCGACATTGCCGAACTTGCCAACTGGGCTAATTATAGCCATCTTCCCGTACCTGTCAATACAGGTATTATCTCCCCAAGTCCCTATTGTTTCGAGACTTACGCGGGCCAGCCGCTCGCGCGGGCTCCGATGGGTTGACCGTCTGGAAGGGCACCGTTACGATCTAGCATACAGTGCCGAGCGGCAAGAATGGGCCCGTCGCGGTGGTCTAGGTTTGGCCGGGATGGTCGGTATCGGACCGGCGGAGGAGGTCTTCTTGGTCCGTCGGTAGGTGCGGCGAAAGGGGCGGCTCGGGGCGCGTAACTCAGTGGTTAGAGTGCGATCCTTACAAGGTCGAAGTCGTGGGTTCGATCCCCACCGCGCCCACTCGTGGGTAGCCTTTGCGTCGGCGACCCGCAGCTATTCTTATCAACCGTTTCGCGGTTAGGATGCTGGGTTGCTCGGGCCGGTTTCATGGGGCCGTTGGTTTTGGGCAGTCAGCCAGTCGATGGCGAAGAAGAAGACGGGCGTTAGGAAGATACCGAACAGGGTGACGCCCAACATGCCGCTGAAAACGGCGGTTCCCAGGGTGCGGCGCATCTCGGCCCCGGCGCCTTCGGCAATCACTAAGGGCACTACGCCTAGTATAAAGGCCAGCGAGGTCATCATGATCGGCCGCAGTCGGAGCCGGCAGGCTTCCAACGTGGCCTCGCGGCCGGCCACGCCTGCCTGGCGTTGCTGACGGGCGAACTCTACCACCAGAATGGCGTTTTTGCTGGCCAGGCCGACCAGGACCACGAATCCGATCTGGGTGAAGATGTTGACGTCCATGTGCATGATCGCCACGCCGGCAATCGAGCACAGCAGGCACATTGGCACCACCAGGATCACGGCCAGCGGCAGGGACCAGCTCTCATATTGGGCGGCCAGGACGAGAAACACCAGGACAACCGCCAGCGCGAACACGGTCATGGCCGTGCTGCCGGCGAGGATTTGCATGTAGGTCAGCTCGGTCCATTGCAGTTCCATGGCCGGCAGCAGCACGTTACGGCCGACGTTTTCCATCAGGCTGATTGCCTGGCCGGAGCTGACGCCTGGGGCGGGAGCGCCGTTGATGGCCGCGGCGGGATACATGTTGTATCGCATGACCATGACTGGGCCGCTCATGGGGCTGGCCGTGGCCATGGTAGCCAGCGGAACCATTTCTCCGCGCTGGTTGCGAACCTTCATTTGCAGGATGTCATCAAGGCTGCGGCGGTGCGTGGAATCGGCCTGAACGTTGACCTGCCAGGAGCGGCCGAACTCGTTGAAGTTGTTGACATAGAGCGAGCCGACGTAGACCTGAAGCATGTCGAAGACATCGCCGACGCTGACGCCCATCGATTTGGCTTTGATGCGGTCGATATCGAGATAAATCCAAGGCGTGTTGGCGCGGAGGCTGGTGAAGACGCCATCCAGCCCCGTGGTGGCATTGCCCTGGGCGACCAGCTTGTCCGCCTGAGCTTGCAGCACATCCAGTCCGAGGTTGCCGCGGTCCTCGATCATCAGCTTGAAGCCGCCGGCGTTGCCAAGGCCATCAACCGGCGGAGCGCCGAATACGGACACCAGCGCATCGGTGACTTTCGCTTCGCACCGCTGGCGGAGTTGGGCGGCGATGGCGTCGGCGGTCAGTTTCTCGCCGCGGCGATTGGCGAACTCGTCGAGCATGACGTACATCGAGCCGAAGTTGGGGGCGTTGGCGCCCAGCAGCAACGACTGGCCGGAGATTGACACCGTGTGGGCGACGCCGGGCACCTTATGGGCGATCTGCTCGATGGCGCTCATGACGCTGCGAGTCCGCTCGACGGCCGAACCATCGGGCAATTGGGCGTTCAGGAGCAAGTAGCCCTTGTCCTGGTTCGGGATGAAACCGCTGGGCACGTGGGTCATGCCCCACCAAGTCAGCACCAGCAAACCGCCGTACAACAACAGCACCAGGACGCTGGTGCGGAGCAACATGCCCACGGAGCGGACGTAGAGCGAGGTGGATTGACTGAAACCCCAGTTGAACGACCTGAAGAACCAGCCGAGCGTCACGTCCATCAGTCGGGTGAACCAGTCGCGGCTGGCGCCGTGCGGCTTGAGAAGCAGGGCTGCCAACGCCGGGCTGAGTGTCAGCGAGTTCAGGGCGGAAATGACGGTCGAGACGGCGATGGTCAGGGCGAATTGGCGGAAGAACTGCCCGGTGATGCCGCTGATGAATGCACAGGGGACGAAGACCGCGCAGAGGACCAACGCGACGGCGATCACCGGTCCGGTGACTTCTTCCATGGCACGGTCGGCGGCGTCGCGCGGCGAGAGGCCCTGGGCAAGCCATCGCTCGACGTTTTCCACGACCACGATGGCGTCGTCGACGACGATGCCGATGGCCAGCACGAGACCGAACAGCGAGAGGTTGTTGAGGCTGAAGCCCATTGCGGCCATGACGGCGAACGTGCCGATGATGGCCACTGGCACGGCGATTAACGGGATGATGGCGGCTCGCCAGTTCTGCAAAAACACGAGCACGACGATCGACACCAAGAGAATGGCGTCGCGGAGGGTCTTGAGCACCTCGCTCACCGATTCGTAGATGAACGGCGTGGTGTCATAGACAATCTTGTAATCGAGCCCTTCGGGGAAGCGGTGTTTCAGCTCCGCCATCTTGGCGTACACGGCGTTTGCTGTTTTGACGGCGTTGGAGCCAGGCAACTGGTAGATCGACAGGGCGACGGACGGCTCCATGTCTAGCGTGCAAGACTGGTCGTACTGCTGCGCGCCGCGTTCCACGCGGGCGACATCGCGGAGACGCACCACGGAGGCAGTCTGATTATCGTCGCCGGACGGATTGCTTTTGAGCACGATGTCGCCAAACTGATCGGCCTCGATCAGCCGGCCAAGCGTGTTCATCGTGAGCTGGAAGTTTTGGCCTCGCGGCACGGGCGGCTGGCCCACCTGACCGGCGGCGACCTCGACGTTTTGCTCCTTGAGGGCTTTGACCACATCGTCGGCGGTCATGTTGCGCGTGGCCAGCTTCTCGGGGTCGAGCCACGCGCGCATGCTGTAGTCGCGTTCGCCCAGGAAGGTGACGTCGCCAACGCCGGGGAGACGCAGCAGTTCGTCGCGGATCTGGATAGTCGCGTAGTTGGACAGGTAGAGATCGTCCTGGCGGTAGCGCCCGTTGCGGTCCTTGGTCGAGAACAGGTTGACGATCATCATGATGCTGGGCGATTTCTTCTTCACCGCCACGCCCTGCAGTTGCACGATGCTGGGAATGACAGGCATCGCCAGTTGCACGCGGTTTTGCACGAGCACCTGGGCGATGTTCAGATCGGTGCCCAATTGGAACGTGACCGTCAGCGTGTATTGGCCGTCGTTGGTGCATTGCGACGACATGTAGAGCATGTTCTCGACGCCGTTGACTTGCTGTTCGATCGGCGCGGCGACGGTATCGAGCACCAACTGGGCGTTGGCGCCCGGATAGCTGGCCGTCACCTGAACGGTCGGCGGAGTGATTTCTGGATATTGAGCGATCGGGAGCGTAAAGACGCTCAGCGCTCCGGCCAGCGTGATGATGATCGACACCACGGCGGCGAAAATCGGACGGCGAATGAAGAAATGGGATAACACGGGAGTAGTGGCTAGTGGTCAGTGGCTAGTGGTCAGTGGGCTTGGTCTGCTTGCGATCTTGTTCTGGTGGTGAACCAATCAATCACATAGAAGAACACGGGGGTTAGGAAGATGCCGAACAGGGTGACGCCCAACATGCCGCTGAAAACGGCGGTGCCGAGCGTGCGACGCATTTCGGCGCCGGCGCCGGTGGCGACGACCAGCGGCACCACGCCAAGGATAAACGCCAGCGATGTCATCATGATGGGGCGGAGGCGGAGTCGACAGGCGGTGAGCGTGGCCTCGCGGCATGACTGACCGAGGTCGCGCTGCTGCCTAGCGAACTCGACAATTAGAATCGCGTTTTTGCTGGCCAGGCCGACCAAAACGACGAATCCGATCTGGGTAAAAACGTTCATGTCCATGCGGGCAATCGCGACGCCGGCGATGGAGCACAACAGGCACATCGGCACTACCAGGATCACGGCCATCGGCAGCGACCAGCTTTCGTACTGCGCGGCGAGGACCAAAAACACGAGGATGACGGCCAGCACAAACACGCCCATCGCGGTGTTGCCGGCTTTGATTTGCATGTAGGTTAGTTCGGTCCACTCGCGCGACATGGTTTGCGGGAGGGATTTGTCGGCGACGTTCTGGACCAACGCAATAGCCTGGCCGGAGCTGACGCCCGTCGCTGCGTTGCCGTTGACGGCGGCGGCGGGGTACATGTTGTAGCGGGTAACCATCACCGGGCCGGTGGTGTCGCGAAGGTTGACCACGGTGCCGAGCGGAACCATCTGGCCGCGATTGTTGCGCACCTTCAGTTGACCAACCTGCTCGGCGGTGCGGCGGAAGTCGCCGTCAGCCTGGAGCTTGACCTGCCAGGAGCGGCCGAACGCGTTGAAGTTGTCGGCGTAGAGCGAGCCCATGTAGACCTGAAGCGTTTGAAAGACATCGGTGACGCTGACGCCCATCGCCTTGGCCTTGACGCGGTCGATGTCCGCATAGAGCTGGGGGGAGTTCGAGCGGAACATGGTGAACATTCCGCTCAAGCCCGGCTGGCGGTTGCCGGCTTGGACGAACTTGTCGGTGGCTTCTTGCAGCGGTCGAACGCCAAGGTCGTAGCGATCCTCGACCATGATCTTGAAGCCGCCGGCGGTACCGAGACCATCAACCGGCGGCGCGCCGAACACGCTGACCATGGCGTCGGGCATCTGCCGGTAGGAGAGTTGCCGCAATCGCGCGGCGATGGCTCTGTCGGACAACTGCGGGCTGCGACGCTCGTCGAATGGCTTCAGGATGACGAAGGTCGAGCCGAAGTTGGGGGCGTTTGCTTGCAGCAGGATTGACATGCCGGAGACGCCCAGGGTGTGGCCGACGCCGTCAAGCGACCGGGCGATTTTATCGAGTTTTGCGATTGCTTCATTGGTCCGTTCCACGGCCGCGCCTTCCGGCAGTTGCACGTTGACCAACAAGTAGCCCTTGTCCTGCTCGGGAATGAATCCGACGGGCACGTGCGTGAACCCCCAGTAGGTCAGCACGAGGAGGCCGCCGTAAAGGAGCAACGCCAGGACGCAGCCGCGGAGCAGAAGGCCGACGGTCCGGGCGTAAAGGCCCGTCGAGCGTTCAAATGCCCGATTGAAAAGCCTGAAGAACCAGCCGAGCGAAGCGTCGATGGCGACGGTCAGCATATCGCGGCGGGCGCCATGCGGTTTCAGCAACACGGCGGCCAGCGCCGGGCTGAGCGTCAGTGAATTGAACGCGGAGATGACCGTTGAGACGGCGATGGTCAGGGCAAATTGGCGAAAGAACTGGCCGGTGATCCCGGTAATGAACGCACACGGAACGAACACGGCGCAAAGGACCAACGCGACGGCGATGACGGGGCCGGTGACCTCGCCCATTGCTTTGATCGCGGCCTCGCGCGGGGGCAGTCCTTCAGCCAGCCAGCGTTCGACGTTCTCCACGACCACAATTGCGTCATCGACGACAATGCCGATGGCCAGGACCAGACCGAACAGCGAAAGATTGTTTAGACTGAAACCCATCGCGGCCATGACAGCGAATGTGCCGACGATAGCAACGGGCAAGGCTACGAGCGGGATGATCGCGGCGCGCCAGTTCTGCAGGAACACGAGCACGACCACCGCGACGAGAATCACCGCATCGCGGAGCGTCTTGAGCACCTCGGAGATCGACTCGCCGATAAAGGGGGTCGTATCGTAGTTGATGCAGTAGTCGAGGCCCGCTGGAAAGCGGCGTTTCAGTTCCTCCATCTTCCGTCGCACATTGGCGGCGGTCTCCAGGGCGTTGGCCGTGGGCATCTGGTAGACGGCCAGTCCGACCGACGGGCGGCCATCCATGACGCATGACTGGTCGTACTGCTGGGCCCCGAGTTCGACGCGGGCGACATCGCGCAAGCGAACCAGCGGGGTCACCGGCGAAGTCGGATCGACGCCGCTTTTGACGACGATGTTCCCAAACTGCTCCGGTTCGACGAGCCGACCTAACGCGCTAAGGGTGTGCTGGAACTCCGCGCCGGCGGCGGGCGGCTGATTGAGCTGACCAGCGATTACCTGATTGTTTTCCTGCTGGACGGCGGTCACGACATCGCCGGCGGTCATGTTCCGAGCGGCCAGTTTTTCGGGGTCGAGCCACGCGCGGGTGCTGTAGTCGCGCTGGCCGAGCATGTTGACGTCGCTGACGCCGTCGAGCCGCATTAGTTCGTCACGGACGTAGATCGTGGCGTAGTTGGAGAGGTAAAGGTCGTCATAGCGTCCGTCGGGCGCGTAGAGGTTGACGGCCAGCAGAATGTTCGGCGTCTTCTTCTTGATGTTGACGCCCTGCTTCTGCACCTGCTCGGGCATTTGCGGCATGGCCAACTGCACGCGGTTCTGGACCTGCACCAACGCGAGTTTCAGATCGGTGCCGAGTTCGAACGTGACCGTCAGCACGTAGGCGCCGTCGTTCGTGCATTGCGAGGACATGTAAAGCATGTTCTCGACACCGTTGACCTGCTGCTCGATGGGCGCGGCCACCGTGTCGGCCACGGTCTGGGCATTCGCGCCGGGATAGGAGCAGATGACCTGAACGGTCGGCGGCGTGATGTTCGGGTACTGAGCCAGCGGCAGCCCGGAGAACGTGACCGCGCCGGCCAATAGAATCACCAACGACAGCACGCTGGCGAAGATCGGCCGGTCGATGAAGAAGCGAGAGATCACGGTGGGAGTGGGGGCAGGGTCGGTTGCTGACAGTGGTTAAGTGCTGGTCGACGGTCGTTACTGGCTGGGCTGCTTCACTGCCAACGTCTTCATATCGACCTGTTCGGTCTTAACTTCGATACCAGGACGAACTCGCTGGAGACCGCTAACGACGACCCGATCGGTGGGCTTGAGTTCGCCTTCGACGGCTTGCAGGCCATGGCATGTGGGACCGAGGCGGACCCGGCGGTTGGCGACTTTGCCGTCCTGGTCGACGACGAACACGTATTTTTGTCCCTGGTCGGTTCCAATCGCCCGCTCGGTGACGAGAAGCACTTTGCGCGGTGGACCGACACGAAGCCGCACGCGGACGAACAGGCCGGGCGTGAGCAGCGGGAGACGCTCCGGATATTTGTATGGGTTGGCGAACGAGCCGCGCACGAGGATGGTGCCGGTCTGGGGATCGACGGTGTTGTTGACGAAATCGAGCGTGCCGTGCAGCGGGAACGCCCTTGCGGTGTCGTCGGCCAAGCCCATGACGACGGGCACTTCGTTGACACGGCGTGTTTTAATTACGCCGTTCCGAACGAGCTTTTGCAGCCGCAAGAACGTCGGCTCCTCAACATCGAAGTAGGCGTACATCGGATCGATCGACATGATCGTGGTGAGGTCGGTCACATCGGCGTTGACCAGATTGCCAACCGTAAGCAGCGTTCGGCTGATTCTCCCCTCGATGGGCGAGGTGATGCGAGTGAAGCCGAGATTCAGCCGCGCTTGCTCCACCTGAGCCTCGGCTCCTTTTAGGGCCCCGACGTTCTCTGCTTGCTTAGCAAGGTATTCGTCCAAGTCTTGCTGACTGGCGGCGCCGGTCGAGGCGAGCTTGCGATAGCGGGCGACCTGAATCTCCAGCAGCTTCTTTTCAGCGTGCAACCGCTCGACGAGCGCCAGGGCTTGATCGAGCGTCGCCTGGAACGGACGGGGGTCGATCTCGTAGAGCAGGGTGTCCTTCTTGACGACGTCGCCATCGTTGAAGTTGACCTTTACCAGATAGCCGCTGACTCGGGCACGGATGGTAACCTTGCTGACGGCGACGGTTCGTCCTGTGAATTCTTCCTGGTCGGCGACTTCTTCCGCCAGTGGCGAAGCGACGATTACCGTCGGCGTGACGGGCGTCTTTTTGTTCGATGCCGCACTGTGGCAGCCAAGAAGCGACATCAAAGCGAGGACGAAAGAGGCCGATCGCCAAGTGTTAGCACATCGAATCATCGAAGACATCCTTCTCGTGCGAACTGGGGGGAGCGCAGTTGCCCGAGAAAGGATATATCGGCCGTCGCTTTTTCCAAACGGGATGCGGCAACAATTGCGAAGGTCGCCGCCCAGTTGGACCAGATGATCGGCCGTTCAGCTACAAACGGCACAACCGGACCGGCGTCTCAATGAGACGGCTCGGCAGGCTTGGCTTTTTGGCCGCCCCACCACTGCCGCACCTTTTCGCGGGCCTTCTCGTCGGCGAAGCGATAGCCGTCAACGTGCAATTGGCCCATGAGTTCGTCTGGGACGAGCTGCAGGTCGAAGTCGCTGGGTGATCGCCCATGGCGAGTCAACAGCAAGGCGGCCGCCGTGGCGGCGACCTCGATCGGCGACACGCGGGCCGGAGTAACAAGCTGCCGACCGGCATCGTCCTCCCAGCCGTGTTCGCGGAGCAGTGCGGCCGAGGGAAGTGACTCGGCGAGCAGTTCTTTCCGTCCGACTTGATCGGCGAGCCAGGCGTCGGTTGTCGGCCAGGAATCGCGGGCGGCGATGCTCAGGGCAGCGGCCCAGTGCAGCCTGTACGGCCCGCGAGAGGTCGGCGGGAGAAAGCGATCATTGGCGATCGCGTCGAGCAAGCCCGGGATGGCGTCTTTCGTGCCGTCCTTGGCAAGGTCGGCGCAGATCATGCCGAAGCGACTCGGTCGTCCGCCGGCGCGCAAAGGCCCCAATGCGGTTAACGGCACGTCGTCAACGAGCAAAAAGTAGCGGCCGGCAAAACGTGAAACCTCCGCCGGATCGAGCTTGTCGAGCATCGCCAGCTCGGGCTCGGACAATGGCCGCTTGTCGGCCAACACGTGGTCGAGCGTGCGGCGGCTTAGCTCGGCGAGTCGCTTGGCGTCGGCGCCGCGCGTCGGATAGAGGTAGGCCATGCGACGGCGCGGGGTGGGAAGATTGACTAAGTGGAAGAAGCCCTGTTCGGTTTGAGGGTGTGGAAACGCTTCGCCTACCGGGTAGTCGCCGGGGGTCAGCGAGTTGCCGGTGACATAGTGAGCGATGCGATCGTCGGCGCGATCGAAATGGGTTGGTTTCAGTGCACCAGGCGAAAGTGTCGGGACACCGACGATCAGGTGCTGCTCGCCCTCCTGGTGCATGCCGACGAGCTGACCAAACCGGTCCAACGACGACCAGTACTCGGCGATTAGCTCCGGTTTCGTCCATTCGAGCAGTTCGTTGAGCCGCGCGACGGCGTTTGGCGTCGGAGCTGCGTTCAACCGTGCCTGAATCGCTTTGCTCAGCAGCGGCACGTACTGGTCGCGGGCCAGCAGATCGAGCAGCTCGCGCTGTGCTGCATCGGATCGTCGTCGGCTGACGCCGTTATCGCGCGAGGAGATTGGCAGGACGAGATCGTCCAGCCATTGGTCCATTTGCCGCTGCGAGACTGCCGGCAGATCCCAACCGGCCGGATCGCTCGCCAGCCAGGCGCCGCGGGCGCGCTGCCAGACAAGGACCAGTTGCCGATGCGCTTCCGGACTGAGTTCGCTGTCGGCCAGGCGCCGCTTGAGGCGCGTCATTACCGGGCAGACCAGCTTCGGATTGCCGAGAAGCCAGCCGAGCCGTTCTGCAGCACCGAGTCGGACCGCGCAGGAATCGTCGTCGGTTTGGCGAACCAGCTCGTCGAGTTCCTTGGGCGAGGCGTCACCCGGCGGCAGATCGGGCGCCGGCAATCGCGGAAGCCAGCGCATCAAGCGTCTCCGCACCTCGAAAGAGAGGTCCGTGCGGACCAACCGACGCTCGAACTCCGTGGCCAGCAGCGGTCCCAGCTTGGGCCTGCCGATCAAGTCATCGAGTCGGCGGGCGGCTCGCGAGCGGACCTCGAAACGATCGTTGTTCAAATCGACGAGCAACCGCGAAACCTCGGCCCGAAGCTGTTCAGTCTCT
The DNA here is from genome assembly GCA_021372555.1 of Planctomycetaceae bacterium. Lineage (GTDB taxonomy): Bacteria > Planctomycetota > Planctomycetia > Pirellulales > Thermoguttaceae > JAJFUI01. The sequence continues at coordinate 39,564 of JAJFUI010000111.1, forward strand.
GTCGGCGGCGCCGGGCGGGCTGCGACGGCGGCCACGGCCGGCACAAGCAGCAGCGTCGAGAAGGCCAAACAACGGATTGCGTCCATATATATAGGAAGCGTGTGAAAAGGTTCTACTGCCAAACGTGCCGGTGGCATCGGCCAAGGCGAGGGCGGGCTGGCGGTCTAGCCAAGCTCGTTGAGGAAGGCGTCGAACGGATCCTCCGGCTGGTCGCCAGGTCGCTTCCCGGGAGCGGCTTTCGCCGGAGACTTGTCTTTTGCTGGGGCCTGCTCCGTTGGGGTTTTGTCAGAGGCTGACCGCATCTCGGAAGGCTTGGCGCCCCCGGCAGCGGCTGGCTTGGCCTTCGTCGCCACGGTGTGCGGCGACGATTTTTTCTCGTTTCCGGCGGGCGGACCCGATTTCTTTTCGGTGGCGGGCTTCGCGGGCGACGCTGCCTTGCCGGGCTTGGGTTTGGTCAATTTGCCAGCCTTGGACGACGGGGGTTTAGCCGCGGGCGCATCGGATTCGAGCGGAATGGCGTCGTCAACGGCCTCGAAGTCTGGTGATTCGGTTGGGGCTGCCACGGCCGGCGCGGCCTTGGCGTTCTTTTCGGCCAGCACGGGGGCGGGCAGGGCGCTCAGGTCGCCGTCGTATTGATACTCGGCACGAAAGGTCAACGGACCGACCGAAAACTCGCCCTCTGGGGGGAGGGGCGCGACCTTGATTCGCTCGCCGCCGACCACCGTGCCATTAAGGGAGCCGAGGTCCCGGATCATCAGGAGGCCGCCGGCCTCGTAGATTTCGCAATGCTGCCGGCTGATCATGGGGTGGGCGAGCTTTAGCGTCGCGTCCCGGCTGCGGCCGATGACCGTCGGGAGCTTGAGGGGGATGCTTCCCTTGCTAGCTTTGCCGCCGACGACAACGAGTTTCGCGTCCATAGGGCACCTTGCACTCCATGGTAGTCCCGACCATCGAGGAGGGCAACGGGCGTGCCAAGAATCGCGAGGGGCAGCAGGCAGCGATGGCCACTGGGGGGGTGTCAGCCGTCAACTAAACTTTCTATTTTGCGCCCAAGCAGCCCCAATTGCCCTTGAACGTCGTCCGGTTGGGTTTATAATTTCGGGATTCGCCGGCGGCGAGAAAACGCTGTCGGGGCGGCGCGGGTGTAGCTCAGTTGGTAGAGCACGACGTTGCCAACGTCGTTGTCGTGGGTTCGAACCCCATCACCCGCTCTTCGGAACGCATGTTATTGGCCCGTCGACTCGTAGCTGGAGGAGGCGAGTCCCGCCACCGGGAGACGGCAGCTTTCGGCGGGGCGATCAGCGACGGGATTCCTCCCAGAAATCTTTGGCGCACGTGCTTGGCACGAATTGAATCATGGCTGACACCGAGAATCGCGACGACGAATTGACCACCACCGAAGCGGCCGTGGCGGAAGAAGAGAAGCCCGAGCGGATGGCCCTGGAAGTCAAGGTCGACAACCGCAGCACGTGTGAGCGGCACGTGACGGTGACGGTGCCGCACGAGGATGTCACCCGTTATTTCGACAAGGAATACACGGAACTGATGCCCAACGCCCAAGTGCCGGGATTTCGGCCGGGGCACGCGCCGCGCAAGCTCGTCGAGGCCCGCTTCCGCAAGGACGTGGCGGAGAAGGTCAAGAGCGAGCTGCTGATGGACTGCCTCTCGCAGGTCAATGAGGACGAGAAGCTGTCGGCCATCAGCGAGCCCGACTTCGATTTCGCGGCCGTCGAGATTCCGGAAGAGGGGCCTCTGACGTTCGAGTTCGATATCGAGGTCCGCCCCGAGTTCGATCTGCCGCAGTGGAAGGGTCTCAAGATTGAGAAGCCTGTCCGCGAGTTCAGCGACGAGGACGTGACGGAGACGATCCAGGGGATCCTCGCTCGTCGTGGCCGGCTGGTGCCTTTCGACGGTGCAGCCGAGTCTGGCGACTACATCACGACGAACTTGACGTTCAAGAACGGCGACGAAGTGTTGGCCAGCGCGGACGAGGAAGTGATCCGGCTGCGGCCGTCGCTGAGCTTCCGCGATGGGAACATCGAGAAGTTCGACAAGCTGATGGCGGGCGTCCGCGCGGGCGAGACCCGCGAGGGCCAGGCACAACTGACCGAGGACGCGCCGAACGTGGCCCTGCGTGGCCAGAAAGTCACGGCCATCTTCAAGGTTCTTGAGGTCAAGAAGCTGGAAGTGCCCGAGCTGACGCCGGAGTTGCTGGAGGAGCTAGGCAATTTCCACGATGAAGCGGAACTGCGTGACGCCGTTCGCGATCAGCTTGGCCGGCAGTTGGAATACGAGCAGCACCAACGGGCGCGTCAGCAGATCACCGCCGCGTTGACCGTGGCGGCCAACTGGGAACTGCCGCCGGGCCTGTTGCAGCGGCAGAGTCACCGCGAGTTGCAGCGTGCGGTACTGGAATTGCAACGTAGTGGTTTCAGCGACGAGGAAATCCAGGCTCACGAGAACGCCCTGCGTCAGAGCAGCGCGGTGTCGACCGCCCGGGCGCTGAAGGAGCACTTCATCCTCGAGCGGATCGCCGAAGAGGAAGAGATCGACGCGGTCCAAGACGACTATGACGAGGAAATCCGGCTGATCGCCGCCCAGAGCAACGAATCGCCGAGGCGCGTTCGGGCGCGGTTGGAAAAAGCCGGCTCGATGGACGTGCTTCGCAACCAGATTATTGAGCGCAAGGTAATCGACCTCATCCTCGAACACGCCAAGTTCAAGGAAACGCCGTACAAGCTGCGTCGCAGCGACGAGACGGCCGTGGACCACGCTGCCGGCGGCGGCGAGCAGGCCGAGATTCCCGAGGCCAAATATGACGAGGGCCAGGAAGTGCCCGAGGCGTCCAAGGAGGAGGGTGCAGAGCATCGCCCCCACTAGCGCTCGTTGGTGCGTTTGACGCGTCCTGCGAAACTGCAATCCATAGCGATGAAGGATCATCCATGAGCGAATTTTTCCGGCCATCGGCTTTCGAGCCCCGTGCGGCTTACCGCGACTATCAGCGCCAGCGGCAAATGACGCTCGGCGATCTGCTCTTGGAGAACCGGATCATCCTGCTCCAAGGGGAAATCCACGACGGCAACGCCAATGAGCTGGTGATGAAGCTCTTGTACTTGCAGAGCGAGAACCGCCGCAAGGACATCCATTTCTACATCAACTCGCCGGGCGGCAGCGTCAGCGCGACGCTGGCCATCTACGACACAATGCAGATCCTCAGTTGCCCGGTCGCGACGTATTGCGTCGGGCTGGCAGCCAGCGGCGGGGCGGTGCTTCTGGCCGGCGGAACCAAGGGGAAACGCTTTGCACTGCCGCACGCCAAGGTGATGATTCATCAGCCTTACGGCCAGGTCGGCGGGCAAGTTTCGGATATCGAGATTCAGGCGGCTGAGATTCTCCAGACCCGAGAGTCGCTCAACACGATTCTCTCGGCGCACACGGGCCAGCCGATCGAGCGGATTGCCAAGGACACGGACCGCGATTTCTACATGACGCCGGAACAGGCTAAAGAGTACGGAATCGTCGACGACATTTTGACCAAGCATGTCGCAGAGGCCGCGGAAGAGGACAAGTAGGGACGGGAAGCTCGAAGTTCGAAGCGCATGTGTGGACTTAGGTTTTTGAGTTTCCTTGTCTTTCGGCCAGCCTCCTGACGTAAGAGATCACTATGACGCTAATTCCCTTCGTTATCGAGAAGAGCGGCCGCGAAGAGCGGGCGATGGACATTTACAGCCGCCTGCTGAAAGACCGCATCGTCTTTCTCGGCTCGCAGGTGACCGATGATGTGGCCAACGCGATCGTCGCGCAACTGCTGTTCCTCCAGTCGGAGGACGCGAAGTCGGACATCCACATGTACATCAACTCGCCGGGCGGCAGCGTTGCGGCCGGGTTGGCCATCTACGACACGATGCAGTTCGTCAACTGCGACGTGGCGACTTACTGCCTTGGTCAGGCCGCCTCGATGGGCGCGGTGCTGCTAGCGGCCGGCGCCCCCGGCAAGCGGAAGGCCCTGCCCAACTCCCGGATCATGATCCACCAGCCGTTGGCCGGCGCCGAGGGCACGGCCGAGGACATCATCATCCACGCCAAGGAGTTCATGAAGGTCAAGGAACGGCTCAACAACATCCTGATCAAGCATACCGGTCATCCGTTGTCCAAGATCGAACAAGACACCGACCGCGATCGCTTCATGTCAGCCGAAGAAGCCATGGAGTACGGGCTGATCGACCACGTGATCGAACACGCGGGAGGGTGAGAGAGATAGAGCTGAGAGTTTAGCGGTCGCCGGTAGGGCGACCGACAATCGCGAATTACTCGTCTGTTTTTGTGGCTTTTCATCGTGTGCGGTGCGGGTGGCCAAGGATGGCCGCTTGAGTGGCGGAGTAGCCGCCGCCGGGAACGCAAGGAAGCGATACCATGAAACCATGGCAACTCTTGCTGTTGGGTTTCAGCCTGTTGGCAACCGCCGGCTGCCGAACCGATCCCGCCCTTGCGTTCTTGGAGCGGGACAACTTCCGCAAGGACCAGGAGATCTGGCGGCTCCGCGGCTGCATCGAAGACCTTCAAGACGAGCTGAATGCGTGCCGGCAGCGGGCGGAAGGCCCGCGGGAAGGCGATCGCGCCCCACGGCGGCTTCGTTCCGTAGCGCCGGCGGCCTCTGCGGTTCCTGAAACGCCGGAAGCAGGCCAGCCAAACATCGAGATGCCGACGCAGGCTGTGCCGGAAGTGCCGGAGGAGTTGAAGCGTCCCAGCCGCCGCATTCCGCATGAGCTGCGTGAATCGCCTGAGCACAGGCCGGGTTCGACCGAGCCGGGCGGCCCCAGTCTTGAGGTCCCAGGGACCGGTGAGGAGCAGTCGCCGCAACAGCGCCATGCTCCGGTTTCCTACGAAGAAGAAATTCCGCAAGCTCAGCCCGATGCCTCCGAGGAAAGCCGGCAAGTGAGTGCGATTACATTGGACAAACGGTTGACCGGCGGCATCGCCGGCGACGACGGCCGGGGAGATCGGGGCTTGCTGGTCGTCGTTGAACCGCGCGACGCCACGGGCCGTACGATCGAGGCCCCAGCCAAGGTGAGTGTCGTGGCTTACGATGCTGCCGTTAAAGACGACGAAGGCCATGCCGTATTGGTGGCGCGTTGGGACTATAGCGCCGCCGAGACCGCCGTCCTATTCCGCCGCAATGGCCAAGAGCATACCATCCACTTGGCAGGCGGTTGGGGCAAGGAGACGCCGAAACACAGCCAGCTCGACGTCTTCGTCCGTTACGTGACCGCCGATGGACGCAATCTGGAAGCCCATCGGAGCGTGGAAGTCGCCCTGCGTTCCAACCACATGCCGCGGCGAGATGACAGCATTCGTATGGCGCGCCGCGACGACCGGTCAGACTCGCACCGGCCCACCTGGTCGCCAAATCGATAACGTGGAGTGACGCCCCACACGGGGATGCTGCAAACAGGGAGAAGATGGGCGGACGGCGGGGTTGCAGAGTCAGGGCGAACTGCCGTAGGGGCTATTTACGCTTCCTGCTAGAATCCGGCTCGAACGATACCTCACTGGAGCGAAGCAGACTCCTTTAGGAGTGATTCCATGCGCTTGCGATTCATCTCTTACATGGTAACCGGTCTGGTCTTGGCGGCGGCTTCGGCCATGGCGCAAACGAATCCCGTGCGGGGACCTGAAGGGCAGGACGGCGGCTACGGGCCAGACCAACCGATTCGGCAACAGGTGCCGCGACTGCTGCAGCGGCCGCCGGAACCGCCGATGGAACAACGACCGGGCGAGCGGCCTGGCGGCCCTCAGCCTGGCGCGCAGCAACCTGGCCCGCAGCAACAGCCGGGCATGCAGCCACCTAATGGTCAACAGCAGCCTGGGGCGCGGCAGCCGGCGGCGCCGCAGCAGCCTCCACCGCCGTTCACGCTGACGCCTGAGCAGCAGGCTGAGGTAGATCGCGTGTTGAAGCAGTGGGAGGACCACAATAGCACGATCAAGACCTTCGAGTGCGATTTCAAGCGATGGATCTTCAACGTGGTGTTCGCCGCGCCGGGTCAGCAACTTAAGCCGCAGTTTGTCGAACAGGGCAAGATCAACTATGCGTCGCCGGACAAGGGTCTGTTCCGCATCGACACGGAGGAGAAGGACGGCAAGCAGGCACCGATCGACAGCGGCCGCGCCGAGCACTGGCTCTGCGATGGCACGTCGATCTACCAATACATCCCCGCGAAGAAGCGAGTCGAGGAACACCGGTTGCCGCCGGAGCTTCGAGGGAAGGCGATCGCCAACAGCCCACTGCCGTTCATCTTCGGCGCTGAGGCGCAGAACCTGAAGCAGCGATATTTCATTCGGCTGGTCACTCCGCCGCCCGACGTGAACGGCCAGTATTGGCTGGAGGCGTATCCGCGGTACCAGCAGGACGGCGCCAACTTTGCTCGGGCGACGTTCATCATCTCGACGAAGGACCTGTCGCCGCTTGGACTGGAGTTGATTCAGCCGAACGGCAAGGATTTCGTGCGTTACAGGTTTGACGAGATCGTGATCAACGCCAAGTGGCGTCCTTTCAAGGGCGATCCGTTCCGGCCGTTCACGCCGTGGGGCTGGCAGATGGTGCCCGACCAGACGCAGACGCCGGCTCAAGCCCAAACCCCACCGGCCGACGGACGGCGATAGCGAGTCCGGCAGCCGTCACTCGGGCATGAGGTGAAGCTCGTGACACGCCTTGTTGTCATGCTTTGTTCGGCCATGCTCGCACTATCGGCATGCTGTTTTCCGGCGTTCTCGAAAGAGATTCCAGCTCCGTTCACATTGACTGCGGAGCAGCAGAAGGACGTCGATCGGCTGTTGGACCGCTGGGAGCAGTGGAACGCGGGCATCACGACGTTTCGGTGCAGCTTCAAACGCTGGACATACAACGTGGTTTTCGCTGGCCCAGACAAGCCGCAGTACGTCGAAGCCGGCCAGATCAACTACGCCGCGCCGGGAAGAATCCTGTTTAGCGTCGACACGGGCGTGAAGGACGACAAGCCGGCGCCGGTCCCCGAATCGCGGGCTGAATGCTGGGCCTTCGACGGCGCGACGATCTACCAGTATCTGCGATCAAAGAAGCGGATCGAAGAGCACCAATTGCCGCCGGGACCGCCCGAACAAAAGCTAGTCGATGGTCCGCTATCATTCGGTTTCCCCAACGCGGCTATCCGGTCGCTTCTTTACTCACCGATACCATCCACGCCTTTTCCTCTGGGAGCAAAAGCTGAGTCGCTAAGAAATCGCTATCATTTCCGCGTGGTGACCCCAGCGGATCGACCCGACCAGGTCTGGCTCGAAGCGTATCCACGCCATCAGGATGCATGGGAGTCGTCGCGCACGACGCTGATCGTTGCGTCAAAAGACATGTCGCCTGTTGGGCTGGAAATTGTCCAGCCGAACGGGAAAGACGTCGTGCGGTATCGCTTCGATGACGTGGTCGTCAACGCAACTATCTGCAGCGACTGGTTCGGTCCCACGGCGACCGTTGAACATCGGTGGTACAAGATCGCCGAAAAGACACTGAGGCCCTCGGACGATACGGATCGTAGTCTCGGCGGAAAGCAATGAAATCCGCTCCGCCACCAAGCCGGAAATGGCCGAGGCCAATAGTCCGATGGGCTTGGAACGGCGAACTTCTTCACGGGCGCTGCTGGCCCGGACTGTCTTTTCGTGACCCCACTCGTCACGCCGTCTCCCCCGATTTGACGGCCCAAGAGGGAACCCTATAATCTGTAGTGGAGGTTCCCCAACCAATGTCCTGTCTGACGATGCGCCTTGGATTGCGAGCAATCGTTTGCTGGTTTGCGGCGGCGGCGCTGCTGAGCGTGGCGTCGTTGGGCATTGCGGCTGCGCCGGCGGAAAAGGGCGAGGGAAAGCCACGGGTGGGCCGCTTCGTGCCGATCACGCTGCCGATCACCGGGCAAAGCTCCGAGCGCGCCAGGCGTGCGATCAATCGGGCGACGGAGACGGCCAAGAGGCAAAACGCACAGCTAGTGCTTATCGTTGAGTTCGACGTGCCCAGAGGCCAGCAGGACGCCGGCAAGGGAAGCGACTTCGCGGCGGCCTATTCGCTGGCCGATTTCTTGTCGAGCGATGCGCTCAACGGCGTGCAAACGGTGGCCTACGTCCCGCAGCCGGTGCAAGGGCATGCGGTGCTGCCGGTGATCGCGTGTCAAGAGATTATCATGGCCAAGGACGCTACGCTCGGCGCCGCGGGCATCGACGAGCGAACGCTGACGGCCACGGTTCGCAGCGCGTACGGTGAGATCGCCGGACGACGACGGACGCTGTCGCCGGCAATCGTCGCGGGAATGCTGGACCCGGCGGTTGAGGTCCTGGCGGTCGCAACGGAGCAGGGCCAGCTCTACGTGACCTCCGACAAGCTCAAGGAATTGAAGCAGCGGCACGCCGCCAAGGAGCCGGAGGTCATCAAGCGGGCCGGCGAGCAGGGAGAGTTTTCCGGTAGCGACCTGCGTCACCGCGGCTTGATCAAGTACCTGGCGGACGACCGCCGCGACGTGGCCCGGGCGTTGGAACTGCCTGCCACCGCGATCGCACCCGACCCTTCGCTTGAAGGCGGCTGGAAGCCGGTTCGCGTCGATCTGAAAGGACCGATTCGATTCGAGTCGGTGAACCAGGTCGAGCGGATGATCAAGGACCAAATAGAACAGAACAACGTCAACTTCATCTGTCTTTGGATCGACAGCCCTGGGGGATCGTTGGTCGACGCGATGCGTCTGGCCAACACGCTGGCCGATCTGAATCCGAGCAAAGTATTCACCGTGGCATACGTGCCGAACGAAGCCCGGGGTGACGCGGCCGTCGTTGCGTTGGCCTGTGACCAGTTGGTGGTCGGTCCTCAGGCGGTGCTGGGCGGGTCGGGCGCCGATGAGCCGACGCCCGACGCGATTGTCGCCGCGCGGCAGTCCATCCGCGACTCGCTTTCGAAGGCGAAAGGCCGCAGTTGGTCGCTGTGGGCGGCGCTGATCGATCCCAACCTGAACGTGTTTCGCGCCAACCGGCTGGGCCATGTTGAGTTGTTTTCCGAGGAGGAACTTGGCAGCCAACCCGATCGGGCGAAGTGGCAGAAGGGGGAGATGGTGACGGACCGCGGACGGCCGCTGCAACTCAGCGGCGAGCGCGCCGTCGAGTATGACGTGGCCAACCGAATCGTTGACAGTTTCGCGCAATTCAAACAGGCGTACGGCCTGGAGGACGACCCGGCCTTGGTTGAACCGGGCTGGGCCGACGTGTTGATCCGCGCGCTGGCGTCGCCCGGTCTCGCGGTGCTGCTGTTGATGATCGGGTTTGCCGGCCTGTACATCGAGTTGCACTCGCCCGGCGTGGGAGTCGGCGCGTTTGTGGCGTTGGTCTGCTTCCTGCTCTTCTTCTGGAGCCACTACCTGGGCGGCACGGCCGGTTGGCTGCAAGTAACGTTGTTTGCGACCGGCATCGCCTGCGTGCTGTTGGAAATGTTCGTGTTCCCGGGCTTCGGCATCTTTGGGCTCGGCGGCGGCGCGATGATTTTGGCCTCGATCGTGCTTGCCAGCCAGACATTCTCCGGCCTGCCAAAGAACGAGTACCAACTGGAGCAGCTTGAGACCTCGCTGCTGACGATTGCGGGAGCCGTGGTCGGAGTGATTGCGTTCGGGGTCCTCATGCGGCACCGGCTGCCGCGCTCGCGTTGGCTCGGAAACATGATGCTCGAACCGCCGGCCGGAGACGAAGCCGAGACGATCCGCCGTCGAGAGGCGTTAATCGACTTGCACGAGCTGGAAGGCGCCCGCGGGGCGACGACGACCCAGTTGACGCCAAGCGGCAAGGCGAGGTTCGGCGACCTGCTCGTGGACGTGATTGCCGACGGCGAGGTGATCGGCCGCGGCGCGACGATCGAGGTCGTCAAAGTGCAGGGAAGCCGAGTGCTGGTGCGTGAAGTCCCGAGCGAGGAGCCGAAAGTCGAGAGTTAACCGCCACCGCTCGTGGCTTCTTTACACCTATGAATCCTCTGTCATGGATCGACGACGAGCTTGTTGCGTTGGAGCAAAACACACTGCGCCGACGCTTGCGCACGCGCGTCACACCGCAGTCAGCCCAAATGACGATCGACGGTCGAGAACTCGTCAATTTTGGGTCGAACGACTATCTGGGATTGGCGGCCGATCCACGATTGGCGGCTGCCGTGATAGGGGCGGTTGAGCACGATGGCTGGGGAAGCGGGGCCAGCCCCTTGGTGACCGGCCACGCCGCGCTCCATCGGCAATTGGAGGAGCGGTTGGCGGAGTTCGAAGGGACCGAAGCCGCGCTGTTGTTTTCATCGGGGTTCGCCGCCAACGCCGGCACGATCGCCGCGCTGGCCGGGCCGGGCGATGTGATTTATTGCGACCGGAAGAATCACGCCAGCCTTTGGGACGGCTGCCGGCTTTCGCGGGCGGATGTTCGCGCGTACCCACACAACGACTGCGGACAGTTGGCCGAGTTGCTAGCGAAGTCGAGCAAGTATCGCCGAAGGTTGATTGTCACCGACGGCCTCTTCAGCATGGATGGCGACATTGCCCCGCTCGGCGAACTGGCCGACTTGGCCGAGCGATACGAGGCGACGCTTCTGGTGGACGAAGCGCACGCGACGGGCGTTTTCGGCGCGCATGGACGCGGCACCGCCGAACACCTGGGCGTCGAGGATCGCGTCCACGTGCGGATCGGCACACTCAGCAAGGCGTTGGGAAGCATCGGCGGCTTTGTGGCCGGCAGCCGCGCGCTGATCGAGTGGTTGCTGAACCGCGCCCGGCCGTACGTCTTCTCCACGGCCGCGCCGGCTGCTGTCGCGGCAGCGGCGTTGGCGGCGCTCGAAATCATCCAGAAGGAGCCGCAGCGCCGCCGGGCGTTGCTCACCAGAGCGGAGGCATTGCGGACCGAGCTTGGCCGGCAAGGCTGGAATGTGGGCGCGTCGACGAGCCAGATCATCCCGATCATGGTTGGCGATCCGGATCGAGCGGTGAAGCTCTCGCAACAGTTGCTCGCCCGCGGCATGTTCCTGCCCGCGATTCGTCCGCCGACGGTGCCTGAAGGCGAAGCGTGCTTGCGCCTGAGCCTCACGTCGGGCCACACCGCGGAAATGGTTGCGGAGTTGGTAACAGCACTTGGGTCTAGCCGGTAGGTCCTAACCTACGGCATTGTTGCGCGGACAGTTGCCGCGAGAGCGCGTGCGAGCCGCTTCCGGCGCTGCCACCAGATCCAGAAGCACAGCGCGACCCCGCCCAGGAAGCCAGACGCATACGAAGCGAGATGGGCAGCGCCATCGGCCAGCAATGCGGCATGTTTTTCGGGCGAGACAGAATCTGCTAACCACGGAGCGAGCCGCAGTAGACCGTGGTGGGCGAGCCCATAGCCGGTCAGGCCTGCCGCGCACGCACAGAAGGCCATGACGCCGAGAAGCACTGCGATTGGGCGAATAAGTTCTTTGGCGGCGAGGGTCGGCGATTTCCCCCAGCGTGCCAGTGCTGCTGCCGGAATGCCGAGAATGAAGCCAACCCACCATGTGGCAATGATGCCCCAGCCAAACGCGAGCAGCGTTGGTGAGGTCGTGGGAAATACCGGCGGATGGGCAACGGTGAAGTATTCGACGCAGATCCGAGCCGTGACCTGATCCTGAATGATGCCATACACCACCGCGGACAGAATCGCCAGACAAAGGATTTTCAGGAATTCCACAGGCAACCTCCGACCTCCAACAGGCGTAGCGTAGCAGTTGTGAAGCTAGTCAGCAACATGTAGGACAAAAGCCGTGGGGCTCGCTTCGCTCGACCCGCGCGACGCTCCTGTCCCTCATTCCGAACGAGCGGCGGATAGGAAGGCGGAAAAGGGGGCACGCTTGGCGGCGGCCAATGCCTCGCCGAGTTTGTCGACTTCGGCCAGCGTGTTGTAAAGATAGAAGCTCGCCCGGACGGTCGCGCTGACGCCGAACCGCTTGTGCAGCGGCATGGTGCAATGGTGGCCGGTCCGAACGGCGATTCCGTAGCGGTCGAGAAACTGGGCGACATCATGGCCGCTTGGGCGTCCGGAAGCGAAGACGAAGCTGACGATGCCAGCCTTGTGCTCGGGCGCAGGGCCGATGATTCGGAGGCCGCCGACGGATTCGAGGACCTCGTGCGTCCGCTGGGTCAGCAGCCGCTCATGGGCCGCGATGGCTTCCAGACCGACGGCGCCGAGGTAGTCGATCGCTGCGCTGAGGGCAACGGCGGGCACGATCGGCGGTGTGCCTGCTTCGAACTTGCCGGGCAGGTAGAGCGGCCGAAAACCCTCGAGAGTGACCTCGGAGATCATGCCACCGCCGCCCATGAACGGCGGCATCGCTTCGAGCAGGTCGCGTTTGCCGTAGAGAACGCCGACGCCCGAGGGGCCGAGCATTTTGTGGCCGCTGAAGGCCAAAAAATCGCAATCCATCGCCTGGACGTCGGTCGGCTGGTGCGGCGCGCTTTGCGCGGCATCGACCAGGACGACGGCGCCGGCGTCGTGCGCGCGACGGATTATTTCGCGGACCGGGTTGATCGTGCCCAGCACGTTGGAAACGGCCGATACAGCGACCAGTCTCGTCCGCTTGGTCAGCAGTCGGTCGAGCGAGTCGAGCTGGAGCAGGCCGTCATCGGTCAGCGGAATGTGCCGGACGACAGCCCCAGTGCGCTGGGCTAGCTGATACCAAGGCACGAGATTCGAATGGTGCTCCATCTCGGTCACAAGGATTTCATCGCCTGGGCGCACATTGGCATCGCCCCAGCTTCGAGCGACCAAGTTGATCGAGTGGGTCGCGCCAGAGGTGAAGATCACCTCTTGAGTGGTGGCGGGATTGTCGTCGTTGCTCGCGTCGCGCGGGGCGTTAATGAAGGCGCGCACCTTTTCCCGGGCTCCCTCATACAGCTCGTCGATCTCCGCGGAAAGCGTGTGAATTCCGCGATGGACGTTGGCGTAGTGACGCTCGTAGGCGTCGGTCATCGCCTCAATCACCTGCCGTGGACGTTGGCTCGTGGCGGCGTTGTCCAGGTACACGAGCGGCACGCCCTCATGGACCATGCGCCCGAGAATTGGGAAATCGGGCCGGAATCGTTCGGGGTCCAGCGGCGGGGCGGCGCAAGGTGTCCTCATCGAGCAGCCTCCTTGGTCGCCGGCAGGATCGGCAACGACCCGTTGCTCTGGACCGGCGAGTAGATCGCGGTCTGCAGGACGCGCCACGAGAGCAGACAGCACTTTTGCCGGTTCGGTGTCAATCGGAGGCCGAACAACTCCAGCATGTCCTGCGCGGTAAATCGTTTCACGTCCTCGACCAGGGCGCCATCGAACTTCTCAACCAACATCGAGGCAGCCGCCTGGCTGATGCAGCAGCCGTCGCCGTTGAAGTAGACCTCCTTGAGCGTTCCTCGCTCGTCGATCTGCAATTCCAGGCGGATCACGTCGCCGCACAACGGGTTGTTGTCCTCGTGGGTGTGCGTGCAATGGGGGCAGCGGCCCCGATGGTATGGCTCCTCGTAGTATTCCTGGATTCGCTCCTGTGCCTCGAATTCGTCGATGGCCATGCCGCCGCGCTCCTTCCAGTGGTTATCCTAGCCGGAAGACGACGGACGGATACCCCCATGAGGGGCGGAAGGCCTTCAGTTGAGGGCCAGCGCGAGCGATGGGAACAAAATTGGCAGGCAGCCTTGACATATTCGAATCTATTAGTAATAATAGCTAGTAGTGATAGAGACACCTATGGAAACTCATTCTCAACGCAACACTCAGCAGCGACAGGCCGTGCTGGAAGAGCTCCGAAAGCTCACCTCGCACCCGACGGCGGCGACCCTTTACGAGATCGTTCGCCGCCGGTTGCCCAAGATCAGCCTGGGCACCGTTTATAGGAACTTGGAGTTGCTGACGCGCTTGGGAACGATCCAGAAGTTGGAAGTTGGTGGCGAGGAGGCTCGATACGACGGCAACGTCCAACGGCACGGCCATGTTCGTTGCGTCAAGTGTGGCAGGGTGGATGACATTGACGCCCCATCGCTTGACCTTTCTGGGGGTACCGCGAACGATTCTGGAGCGTATCAACTCCTCGACTACCGCATTCAGTTCCTCGGCATCTGCCCACAGTGCAGGGCCGGGGCTAGGAATACCGGATCGCTGGGCAAGGCGCCCGTCGAGCCGGACGAAACCGCGAACGATTCCTTACAACCTTGAAAGGGTAATAAGATGATCAGTCCCCGACTTCAAGACGCTTTAAACAAGCAGATCAACGCCGAACTGTCGTCGTCGTACCTGTACCTGGCGATGGCCGCCTGGTTCGAGGCCGAAGACCTGAAGGGCATGGCCCATTGGATGCGGGTCCAAGCGAAGGAGGAGAACGGACATGCGGAACGCATCTTCGACTTCATCAACGACTGCAACGGCCGGGTGTCGCTGACCGCGATCGAGGCCCCGAAGGCCGAATGGAAGTCGCCGTGGGAGGCATTCGAGGAGGCGTACGGTCACGAACAAAAAATCTCCGCCATGATCAACGAACTGATGAACTTGGCGGGTGCGGAAAAGAGCGGCGCGACCCACGATTTCCTCGAGTGGTTCGTCCGCGAGCAGGTCGAGGAAGAATCGCAAGTTCAATTGATCGTTTCCAAGCTGAAACTGGTTGGCGACAACGGCGTCGGCGTCTACTTGGTCGATCAAGAGCTGGCAAAACGCGAGTAGGACCACATCCAACAACCACCGAGGGAGAATGTCTCATGAGTACGCTGGTCACGAAAGAAGCCCCCGATTTCACGGCGCAGGCGGTGATGCCTGACAACTCGTTCGCGGATTTGAAGCTGTCGTCGTACCGCGGCAAGTACGTGGTGCTGTTTTTCTACCCTCTGGACTTCACTTTCGTCTGTCCTTCGGAGATTATCGCGTTCGACGCGGCGTTGGCGAAGTTCCAGAAGAAGAACACCCAGGTCATTGGCTGTTCGGTGGACTCTGAGTTTACGCACTTGGCCTGGAAAAACACGCCACGGAGCCAGGGCGGCATTGGGCCGATTGGGTTTCCGCTGGTGTCGGATCTGACCAAAAAGATCTCGGCCGACTATGGCGTACTGCTTGCGGAGGCGGGCGTTGCCCTGCGAGGGCTGTTCCTCGTCGACAAGCAAGGAATCGTCAGGCACGCACTCATCAACGATCTGCCCTTGGGCCGCAACGTGGACGAGGTGTTGCGAGTGCTGGACGCCTTGCAGTTCCACGAGGAGCACGGCGACGTTTGCCCTGCCAACTGGCACGAGGGCGAAGAAGCCATGAAACCGACGGCCGAAGGAGTGGCCAGCTACTTGGCCAAACATTCGAAGTAGCCGAAACGTAGTAATATAGAGGCGCAAGGCGCGCCGGGCCAACGTCCGGCGCGCCTCACCTTAACATTTGAAGCGGCGTGACAACGGCGCGGCTCATCCGTGATGGACATCATCGTACGCGTGCTTGTGGAAAGCTGGGCGGTGCTAGGCCAAATGGCCCCGTACTTGTTATTTGGGTTCTTGGCCGCCGGCGTGCTTTCGGTCTGCATCTCGCCGGAGTTCGTCGAGCGTCATCTGGGTGGCCGGGGGTTCGGTCCGGTCGTGAAAGCGGCCGCGTTGGGCGTGCCACTGCCGCTTTGCTCATGCGGGGTGATTCCAGTCGGGGCATCGCTGCGTAGGCATGGGGCAAGCCGGGCAGCGACCACATCATTCCTTCTCTCGACACCGCAGACAGGCGTCGACAGCATCGTCATTACCTATGCACTGCTGGGTGTTGGGTTCGCCGTGTACAGGCCACTAGCCGCGCTGGCGACCGGGCTCGTGGGCGGATTCCTCGTGATGATTTTCGCTCAGCGTCAGGGAGCTAACGGCGAGCAAGACCACGAGCCGACCGAATGCACGGAGAGCTGCTGCACGGGGAAACGATCCAGCGGGCGCATCCGGCGTGCGTTGGAGTACGGTTTCGTGACGCTTCCGCGCGACATTGGATTGCCGCTTCTGGCGGGCGTGGTCATTGCTGGAGCAATTACCGCGCTGGTGCCGCAGCCGAACGAGTTGCGACCGTATTTGGGCGGCGGCATCCTCTCGATCCTGCTAATGATGGCGATCGGAGTTCCTCTCTATGTGTGCGCGTCGGCTTCGGTGCCGATTGCCGCGGGGTTAATTTACCTTGGGGCGTCGCATGGCGCGGCGTTGGCCTTC
>JAJFUI010000193.1 GCA_021372555.1 Planctomycetaceae bacterium
GTGGCCGTTGCCGTTGGTGGAACCGTTGCCGTTGCTGGATTGAGGCTTGACCGATCCGTGGGCGCCGTTGGGCCCGCCGGCCGTCGTGGCGGCGGGCCGAGGATGCGGTTCGCCGTTTCCTTCGGGGCTTGCCTCGCTCGTCGCCAGCGGCAGCAGCTTGCTCGCCTCGCGGAAACCGGGCAGGAAGGTGATGCCGAGCCAGCGGAAGATGTAGTCCACCAGGCTCTTCGCGATGCGGATGTCCGGGTTCTTCGTGTTCCCCCACGGCTCGAACCGCGTGTGCGAGAACTTGTTGACGTAGACCTCCAGCGGCACGCCGTATTGCAGGCTCATCGAGACGGCCGTGCCGAAGCAGTCCATCAGACCGCCGATCGTGCTCCCTTCCTTGGCCATCGTAATGAACAACTCGCCGGGCCGGCCGTCCGGATAGAGACCGACGGTGATGTAGCCTTCGTGGCCGGAGATGTTGAACTTGTGGGTGATCGACGCCCGAGTGTCAGGCAGCCGCTCGCGGCGCGGGGCGGCCAGCAACTTCTCGGCAGCCTTGGCAGCCTTCTGCTTCGTCGAGAGCGGCTGAATTTCCTTCGAGCCGTCGCGGTAGATGGCCAGCGCCTTAAGGCCCAGCCGCCAACCTTCCATGTAGGCGTCGGCGACGTCTTCCGGCGTGCTTTCGCGGGGCATGTTGACGGTCTTCGAGATGGCCCCGGAGATGAACGGCTGCGCGGCCGACATCATCTGGATGTGCGCACGCCACGAGATCGAGCGGCGGCCGTTTCGCGGCGGGAATGCGCAGTCGAACACCGGCAGGTGCTCGGGCTTCAGTTCCGGCGCGCCCTCGATCGTGTCTTGGGCGTCGATGTGGGCGATGATCGCCTCGACCTGCTCGTCGGTGTAGCCGAGGGTCCGCAGGGCTAGCGGCACGGTTTGGTTGACGATCTTGAGCGTGCCGCCGCCGGCGAGTTGCTTGTACTTGACCAGGGCAATGTCCGGCTCGATGCCTGTCGTGTCGCAGTCCATCATGAAGCTGATCGTGCCGGTCGGCGCGAGCACTGTCGCCTGCGCATTGCGAAAGCCGTGCCGGCGACCGTGCGTGAGAACCTTGTCCCAGAGCACGCGGGCGGCCTCCTGCAGGTACTTCGGGCAGTGCTTGATCTGGTCGACCTTCTCCCAGTGCATCTCCATGACGCGGAGCATCGGTTCGCGGTTCTTCTCATACTCGTCGAACGGACCGACGGCGGCGGCCAGTTCGGTGCTGGCGAGGTACGCGGAGCCATGCAGGATGGCGGTGATCGCGCCGCAGAGACCGCGGGCCTCGGGCGAATCGTACGGCAGGCCGGCCGTCATGATCAGACTGCCGAGGTTCGAGTAGCCCAACCCGATCGGGCGGAAGCGATGGCTGTTGGCGGCGATTCGCTTCGTCGGATAGCTGCCGTGATCGACGAGGATTTCCTGGGCGATGAACATCAGCCGGCAAGCCGACTGGAACCGCTCGTAGTCGAAGGCGCCGTCTTCCTGGCGGAACTTCATCAGGTTGATGCTCGCCAGGTTGCAGGCCGAGTCATCGACGAACATGTACTCGGAGCAGGGGTTGCTGGCGTTGATCCGCCCGGAGTTCGGGCAGGTGTGCCAGCGAATGATTGTGGTGTCGTACTGCACGCCGGGATCACCGCAGCTCCAGGTCGAAGCAGAGATGCGGTTGAACATTTCGCGGGCCGGATAACTTGGCCCGGCGATTTCGGGCTTGGTGACCCAGTGGGTGGTCCACGGGCGATCCGTTTCGACGCATTTCATGAACTCGTCGCTCAGACGGACCGAGAGGTTGGCGTTCTGGAACAGAACCGTGTCGTACGCGTCCTGCGGTTCATAGCCCTGCTCGACCAGCGTGCGGACTTTCTTCTCCTCGCGGTTCTTGCACTCGACGAACTCCATCACGTCCGGGTGCCAGTCCTTGATCGACTGCATCTTGGCCGCACGGCGGGTCTTGCCACCCGACTTGACCACGGCCGCGATCTGATCGTAGACGCGCATGAAGGAGAGCGGACCGGACGGACGGCCGCCGCCGGAAAGCTTCTCTCGCTGCGAGCGGAGCGTGGAGATGTCCGTGCCCGTGCCTGAGCCGAACTTGAAGAGCATGGCCTCGCTGCGGGCGAGCTCCATGATGTCTTCCATATTGTCGGCCACGCTCTGGATGAAGCAGGCCGACGCCTGGGGATACTCGTAAGGGTTCTCGGGCTGAACGGCCGCGCCTTGCTGCCGGTCCCAGTGCCAGTTGCACATCGCGCCTTTGATGCCGTACTGATGGAACAGACCCACGTTGAACCAGACGGGCGAGTTGAACGAGGCGTGCTGGTGAAGAACAAGCCAGCTCAGTTCACGATAGAACCGCTCGCCGTCAGCCTTGGTGGCGAAGTAGCCATCGGCGATACCCCAGTCGGCGATGGTGCGGGCGACGCGGTGGACAAGCTGCCGGACGCCCTTCTCGCGCTCGCCGGTGCCGACTTCGCCGTAGAAGTACTTGGCGGCGACGACGTTCGTGGCCAGTTGGCTCCAGGTGGACGGGATCTCACAGTCCTGCTGCTCGAACACCATGTCGCCGCCTTCGCCCTTGATGCCGGCGGAGCGCAGCTCCCACTCGACAGTGGCGAACGGGTCGGTGCGATCATCGGGGCAGAAGACCAAGGGAATGCTAAGCCCCTCGGATTGGTGCTTAATCGGCTTCGAAACCGGCTGATCAGCAGCCACCAGTGACGCAGCGGCAGACTCGCGTTCGAGCTTGTCCATGACGAGATCCTTATTCCATTAGGCGCTGTTCCGGGAATCCTACCCACTATATATTGTATTCCACCTGCCTCTAAATACAACATACAGCCAGGAATGGACAAGTTTAACGATTTCTCCGCAGAGGTCAACTAGCCCGGGCTATGTCGTCTTAAGGTCGTTTGTTGAAGAGGGTTGCGCCCGAACCCACCCGATTTGGTTGGATTGTCGATCTCGGCTGTTACAAAACGGAAACGCCTTGTTTTCTGGGGTTTGGGGAGTTTTCCACTCGTCGCAGGCAAATACTGCGCGGCGGAGAAAAAATTTTCTCTGATTTAGGGATCCCGCGGAAACAAAAAGACCTCGGCGGGCGGCTTAGCCCGCGAGGTCTGATGGGGCGTCTCGACGCAGTGGCACGCGGCAAATTCGCTAGTTACCCATGCCCAGCGCCGAACCTTGCACGATGTCAGCCGAGAATGGCGGCCAGATCGGCCTCGGGCGTAGTGATCGGGGCGATGTTGAACTTCTCCGCCAGGAGTTTCAGCACCGGCGGCGTGATGAACGCCGGCAGGCTGGGGCCCAATCGAATATTCTTGATCCCGAGGTACAGCAGCGTCAGCAGGATCGCCACCGCCTTTTGCTCATACCAACTGAGGATCAACGACAACGGCAATTGGTTCACCTCGCATTGGAAGGCGTCGGCCAAGGCCGTGGCGATCTTGATCGCGGAATAGGCGTCGTTGCACTGGCCCACATCCAGCAGTCGTGGCACGCCGTCGATCGCGCCGAACTGGAGCTTGTTGAAGCGGTACTTGCCGCAAGCGAGGGTCATGATAACGCAGTCCTTCGGCACTTGTTGGGCGAAGGCCGTGTAGTAATTACGGCCAGACTTTGCGCCGTCGCACCCGCCGACCAGGAAGAAGTGGCGGATTTGCTTGTTTTTGACTGCGTTCACGATCTTTTCGGCCGCGCCCAGCACGGCATGATGGCCGAAGCCAACGGTGATCGTTTGCTCGGGGGCATCCTGTGCGAAGCCGGGCTCGGCCAGGGCAGCGTTGATGACGGGCGTGAAATCGCGGTCGCGGCCGATATGACGCACGCAGGGCCATGCGACCAGGCCGCTGCTGAATATACGGTGCAGATAGCTTTCCTTCGGCTTCTGGATGCAGTTCGTGGTCATGAGGATAGCGCCGGGAAACTGCTCGAACTCGACATGCTGGTCCTGCCAGGCGCCGCCGTAGTTGCCGACGAGATGCTTATACTTCTTCAGCCCTGGATAGGCGTGGCAAGGAAGCATTTCGCCGTGGGTGTAGACGTTGATTCCCTTGCCCTCCGTCTGTTTGAGTAGTTCATCGAGGTCTTTGAGATCGTGGCCGGAGACGGCGATGCACTTGCCACGGATCGGAGTCACCCGGACGGTGGTCGGTTCCGGATGACCGTAGGTGTTGGTGTTGGCCGCGTCGAGCAGGCCCATCACGGTCAGGTTTAGCTCGCCGGCCTTCATGACCCAGCCGAGCAGCGATTCCTGGTCGGTGTGCTCCTCGGCGAGGAAGTTGAGGGCGGCATGGAACGTCGCATAGACATCGGGGTCCTCGTAGCCGAGCAGTTGGGCATGGTCGGCGTAGGCGGCCGCTCCCTTCAGGCCGTAAAGGATCAGTTCCTGGAGCCCGGCAACGTCGGCGCCGAGGCGGTCTTGCCGTTTGGTGAGCGCCACCTCTTCTCCTTGGTGAACGAGGCCCGGCAGGTCGGCCGCGGGTTGCCAGGTGGTGGGGCCGGAAAGGGAGTCGGGCGTCGTCCCCGACTTCGCGCAAGCGTTCACGTACAGGGCTTTCGCCAGATCGCGGATCTTGGCGGCGTCGATCAGGTGGTCGCGAAGCCGCTCGGGGTCGAAGTCGACGTTGGTGACGGTGACAAAGAGGAACTCAATAACAGCCCGATCGACCTGGCGGTCGCTCGTCCCCAGTGCGGCCGCCCGATGGGCGTACATCGAGATGCCCTTGGTAACATAGGCAAGAAGGTCCTGGAGGGCGGCAGCGGTCGGTTCTTTGCCACAGACGCCCATTACAGTGCAGCCGGATCCCTTAGCAGTCTGCTCGCATTGATAGCAGTACATATCGTGCTCACCAGAGTTGAATGGATGTGGAACGGCGGTTGCGCTACCAGTGGAATCATACAGGCGGCGGCAAACATAATCGTGATTCCGGCAGGCAAAAATCGGCGGAAATGTTTGCCTATCTTATCTAACTGAAAAAACCGTTAAGTTCCTCGCGTCCTCGCTCGATTATTGTTGAGACCACGCCAAAAACGGGGCCGCGCGCCCGTTGCGCAGCGGCTCTCCGACGCAAAGATGCGTAGGATGGCCAGTATGGCCATTGGTGCTGGGCGAGGAACGTCAATTGCGTAAGATGCGCAGGACAGACTGGCGGTGTGCTGGGACTGGCACAGTCGTGCTATGTCTCTGCATGGCTTTAGCCGGATGTGCATCAAATCGCGCACTGGAACGAGCCAGCCAAGCGCCTCAAGCGGGGCCAGCGGGGCAGCCAATCGCCCCACAGACGTTCGTCGCTCCGGCGCAAGCCCCGGCCGAGGTCCAGCCCGGCACGCTCCAGCCGGTCGGTCAGAATGGGACGTTTGGCCAGCCAGGCATCGCAGGTTACCCTGAGGCCAGCGGACCGGCGCCGCAGACGCAATTCCCGCTTGGGCCGGTGTGCCCGGCAAGCTACGCCGAGCCGTCGCAAGGGCCGGCGATGCAACGCGACGTGCCGACGCCGAGCCTTTCGCCGACGCCAAGTGCTCCGCCGACGCCAACCGCTCCGCCGGCGGAAAGCGTGATGAGCATCGTCGGGCAGACGCCAGAGGCGATTCCCGCGCCGCAGGGCGGGCCTTCCTGGCTGCCCAACCCAGCCGAAGCCAGGCCGACAGGCGCCGCTCCCAAGAATCAGCCGATGAGCTTGCACCTGGACGATGCCGAGGTTCGCAAGGCGTTGGAGGTCCTAGGGCGTCAGGCGAACTTGAGCATTCTGGTGGCCTCCAACGTGAGTGGTCGAGTCACGCTCGACCTGCGTGACAAGACGCCGGACGAGATTCTGCAGGCAATCGCCCGGCTGTGCCAGCTGACGATTCGCCGCGAACGCGATGTGATCTATGTCATTCCCGCGGATGAAGCACGGAAGCAGGAAGAAGACAACTTGCCAGTGCGGGTCTACCACCTGAACTACGTCAAGAGCAGCGACGTCGAGAAGATGATCAAGTCGCTGTTGAGCAAGGCCGGGACGGTCACCAGCTCGCCGGACTCCGAAATTGGCATCCCCACCACTGCCAGCTCCGGGACCGGCAGCGGCGGCAGCAGCGGTGGTGGCGGAGGCGGCGGTGGTGGTGGCGGCGGCGGCGGCGGTGGCGGCAAGGGGAACACCGGCGGCAACTCGATGGCCGGCGGCGAAATCATTGTTGTTCAGGATTACGAGCAGGTGTTGAAAACCGTTGATCGCGTCGTTGCACAGATCGACGTCCAGCCTGTTCAGATCTTGATCGAGGCGGTGATCGTCCAGGTCAACCTGAAGAAGGGAATGGAACTGGGCGTCAACTTCGGCCTGCTAGATGGGTCGGGGAAGGCGCTCAGCGTGCTCGGCAACGGCAGCGCTATCAACTCGGCAGCAGGCTTCACACCGGCCTCCGTCTTGGCCGCCGGTGGCAAGGTGGCCAACGGATTCGCCACCGACACCAATGGGCTGAAGTTCGGCTTTGTTTCTAACAGCACGACCGGTTTCATCACCGCGCTCGAGAGCATGGGTGAGACGAAGGTGCTGGCCTGCCCGCGTCTGTTGGTGCTCAACAAGCAGCGGGCGGAACTGCATCTTGGCAAGCAGTTGGGCTACCAGACCAGCACGGTGAGCCAAACGAGCACGACCGAGACCGTGAACTTCCTGAACGTTGGCACGCAGTTGCGGCTGCGTCCCTTTGTGTCTTCCGATGGCATGATTCGGATGGAGGTTCACCCGGAGCGCAGCACGGGATCGATCGACGATAACGGCATTCCGCAAACGGACACGGCGCAAATCGAGTCCAACGTGATTATCCCGGACGGCGCGACGATCGTCATCGGCGGGTTGTTCGACAACCAACTTGACGAAAACTGGGAAGGATTGCCGCTGTTGAGCCGCTTGCCCTGGGTGGGATTCCTCTTCCGCCACACGAAGACGGCGACGACGAAGACGGAACTGATTACGATTCTGACGCCGCACATCTGGCGTCCCGAGAACCCGCAGGGGTTGAACCATCTTGGCGCGCCGCGATCGCTTGGTTTCGAGCGACGGGTGTTGCAGGCGCCGGTGGGCACGGGCAAGGACCCGATGCCGCTCTATCAGATGCCTCCGGTTGCGCCGGCTGAGCCGGTTGTGCCGGTTGCCCCGAAGCCGTAGCCGTCGGGAAGGCGCCCGGAAGGGCCGCTAACGGCTATCCAACGCCCCGATTCCGCCCTGGCTTTCCGACGCGCGGCATAGTCGGATCTTCTAAAACAGGCACGGTAGGATTTATTGCTGGGGCAGATTTGACAAGCTGCGCAAGGCAACCTACTGATTTAGTACAAGGGTTCCCGTGGCGCTGCTGCAGAAGCGACCACGTATGGCGGCCAATGGCCGAGGAACCGCGTGGGCCCCAGGCGCACCCGGGGCGTGCTTTTACATCCATGTGCCGCCAAGGGCACGAAACAACGGAGAGAATCACATGTGTCGGACGAACAAAGGTACCCGTAAGGGGTTCACCCTCGTTGAGTTGGCCGTGGTCATCGTGATCATCGGCGTGTTGGCCGCTTTCGGCGTGCCGCAG
Organism: Planctomycetaceae bacterium; assembly: GCA_021372555.1. Taxonomy (GTDB): domain Bacteria; phylum Planctomycetota; class Planctomycetia; order Pirellulales; family Thermoguttaceae; genus JAJFUI01. The sequence continues at coordinate 7,582 of JAJFUI010000193.1, forward strand.
TTCCTGAAGTCGGTCGAGCGCAGCAAGGCTGCTGAGGCGTTCAACTACCTCGCCGCCGTTCGCGCTGCTCAAGAGCGTTATCTGGCCAAGAACGGCTATTACTACGGCAGCACGGAAGGCCAGACCGCCGACTCCACGACTGGCGCTTGGCCGGCCGACGCCACGACCAATGAGACGCTGGACATTAACCAGAGCCTGCCGAAGTACTTCGGTCTCGGCAAGATGACCGAGTCCCACGCGTTGGTTGACGGCAAGGCCGCCCCGACATGGGGTCTGACGCTGACCCGCAATGGTTCGAGCAGCTACGGTCCGTACACGGTCACCTTCAAGGAGACGGGCTACGACTGCAGCACCACCAGCCCTGCGATTGGCGCCTATCCGGACATCAATCCGATGGGTGCTGACGTCGTTGCGGCGCCGACCGGCACCTAATGCCGAGTGGCAATGCGGGAGGACTCCCGCCCATGTTTCCCCCGGTGTTTCGTGGGACTGCTTGCTCGCAAGCAGTATGAGGTAACTAGTGCGGGCGGCCGGTAGAGTTCCGGGCCGCCCGCTTTTTTTGAACCGAACGGGGCCAATTGGAAGCGGCCTCGCTGGGAGAGTCTCGTACGTTGCCAGTAGCCGCAGAAAAGCGCACGGCATCGTGGTATCCACCGCGGCAAAGCGAAGGACGAACGGGCTGATCGAGCTGTCATGAAATCGTTGATTGCCAAGCTCTCGCTGCAAAAGACGATCGGACTGTACCTGGGTGAGCATGAGGTGGCCGTTAGTCAAGTGGCCGCCACGCTTCTAGGGCCAGTTCCGGTCGTTGCCGCGCGCGCAGACTTTGCGAACGACGATTGGCTCGAAGCGGCCAAAGAGTTGTTAAAGCCGTTTGTCGGGCGTCGCGGTCGGCCCTCGGTGGCCATTGGTTTGCCGGTCTCCCGGGTCTTCTTCGCGACGCGACTGATCGCCGGCGACCGCCCCGCCGCTCCCGAGCCAGTGCTTCAGAAGGCGATTAGCTCGCCGAATATCAACGTCAGCGATCTGACGGTCGACCTGCTGTGGAGCGAGGCGGCGAACAAGGCCAACGCGGCCACTATCGCCGTCTGCCGCAAGCGGTATATGAACGGCCTGATGGAATCGCTTGGACCGCTGAATATCCGCCTCCAACGAGCGGAGCCAGCGCCCAATGCGCTCGTGCGGCTGGCGTTGCTTCAACGCCGATTTCCACGTTCCGCCAAGATGCTGCTGTGTGTCTTCTTGGGCGATGGGCAAGGCTTGGCCGTAATGGTGTGCGACCGAATGCCCTGGGCGTGGAGAGCCTTTCCAATGACGCCCGGCAACGAGGCGACCGCGATTCTCTCGGCTGCACGCAACTTGCGCACACAGCAGAGCTATTACGGATTGGAGTTTTCCCCGCAGTTTGCGGTGATTCACGGCCGCCCGGACCTGCATGAGCGTCTGCAAGAGGAGGGATTGCCGTCGAGCATCGAAACTCGCGTGCTTTGGCAGAAGGAACCGGGACTGGATGCAGCGGCCATCGCCTTGGGCCTGGCCATTGGAGGACTCACGCCGGAGGCAAAGGCCTTCGACTTGTCGAAGTCGGTCAAACCGCGACCCTCCTTGTGGGAGATTTTTCCCTGGGGCGATCTGGCGTTCACAAGCGTCCTAATCGCGGCAACGGCTTTGTCCCTCGGTGCACACGCGACGAAGCTCGATGAATCGCTCGCCGTGGCCCAAGCCAGGCGAAGCAAGTACAAGTATCCGCGGACGATCACGGCCCAGGCGTTGGAGAAAGAGGGGAAAGACCTGGACGAGAAGGTTGCCGCCGTCCGCAAGTTCCTCGACACCCGGATCGGCTGGAGTTCGTACACCGCGGATCTGGCCGAGCGTTTGCCGGCGGGCGTCGTGCTCGATTCCTTCAACGCTCGGTGCGGCCTTCCCACCGGAAGGGCCGCCGGTTCGAAGGCAATGACGCTGGCAGCCACCGCGCCAATGGGGCCGGATGGCGCCGCGCCGCGCGAAATTGACGCCTTTCTCAACTCGCTCCGTCACGATCCGGTGGTCCAGCGCGATTTCGCTTCGGCCGAACTTACCGGCATCAAGCCGGGCGCGTCCCAGTCGAAAATGCCCCGGGCCTCGTTCGGGATCGTTGGCATTCCGAAACCGGCAGGCGCGCCGGCCGCCGCGCCCCCAGCGAAAAAGGTGAAGAAATGAGCTCGGCCGAAACCCCCGAACGCCGAGCCGGCGTCTGGAAAACTCGAATCGACGAGGCAATCCATGACCCCGTCAAGCTGCGAATCATGATCATCGCGGCGCTGCTGATGGCTGGCTATTATTTCGTGTGCCGCCCGTTGGACGAGCGAATTCTTTTAACCGGGAAGCGGCTAAGCCGGGAAGTAAAAGTCGTGGAGTTGGCCGCTCGCGCGGCCCAGCTCCAGAAAGACTATGGCGTTGTGTCGCCGAGGGTGCCGCCGCAAACCGACGCCAAAGAATGGGTCCAATACGTGCTAGACGGCATCCGGCGATTGCCCGTCAAGATGCGCCGCTTCGATTGCCGCGATCCCAAGCCGTTCGGGCCATTAAAGGTCGTGGCATTCCAGATCGATTTGGAGGGAACGTTCTTCGATCTGGACAAGTTTCTGCGATGGTTGGAGGGCGACAAACGCATCTTCCGAGTAGACGACATCTCGTTGGCACCGATACGAGGGACCGGAAATCTCAACATGAGACTGACCCTTTTGGGACTGAGCGGGTGATATGGACGTTGTGGTGAAACGGTGGGTGCCTCGAGCAGCAGCACTGGCCGTGGCCGGCATTGTCGCCTGGCCTAGCCTGTCGGCGCTGTTTCTTGAAAGCGAAACGAAGCAGGCGAAGCCGCCGGAAGCGGCCATCGCTGCTGCCTCGCCCCCGGCTGCCTCGCCGCCCAAGCGGGATCCTTTCGACAACGGCGAGCGGATTGACCGACCTGCCGGTAGAAATTACGGAGGCAAAGACGCACGCAATGGCGTGGATATCGCCGGCGTATTGGGCCGACTCGGCAAGGGCGCGGCCGCGCAAGGCGCCGCCGGTGTCCCCGTTAGCCCGCTTAGCGGCCTTCACCTTGAGGCAACCTGCATCATGGGAGACCGCCGGCTCGCTCTGATCAACGGGCGATTGTACGCGCCGCAGGAGACCATTACGGCCGCAGCCGCGCAACCCGGGGCCGACGCGGAGCTTGCCAAGTTGGGTTACGCCCCGCCGCCGAGCAAGGTCGTCGACGTGCTGCCGTACAAGGTGTTGCTGTCGTGCCAAGGGAAGACCATGGAACTGACTTATTCCGATTCACTCAGCGGTTCGTCCACGGTAGGCGGCAAGGGCGCCGCAGCGGCCGGCACGAGCCACCCGAAATCGAGCCAATCGAGAAGGTCGAAAAAGTAACGCCGAGGTGTTGAGAGCAACGCTCCGAAATAAGAATCACGATTGAAAGGCGCCGAGGCACGTCAGTCCCGGCCTACCGCAAGAGACGATGGCTACTACCGCCGAATTTAACGCTTCGCAACCGCTGCTGCTCCAACTCCTCGGGCAGAAAGGCCTGCTTGCGCCGGATCGAATCGAAGCGATCCGTCAAACCCAGGCCAAGGCGCACTGCTCGCTCGAGTCGGCAGTTGTGCGAAGCGGCGTGGCGACGGAAGACCAGATCGCTCGCGAGTACGCTGACTATCTAATGCTGCCGCTGCACGACGAGGAAGCCGAAAAAGCCGACATCACGCTCGGAGGCTTGCTCCCCGAGAAGCTCTGTCGAGACCATTTCTTCGTGCCGGTCGGAAGCACCGACGATTCCCTTAACGTCGCATTCGCCGGCTTCGAAGACATGTTGCTGGTCGACGAACTGCAATTGCTCACCGGGTTGTCGGTGCGCCCGATGATTGCACGGCTGTCGCTTGTGGAAGAGACGATCTCCGCGCTCTATACCGCCGTCGGCGATAGGCCGGAGTTCGTCGGCCCCTCGACCGACTACGCTCATCAGCCGGAGGAAGAGGATGCGGGATTCGACCCGGAACATGACGAGGACATCCTTGACCTCGACGCCGCGCCTCCACCCGGTCCCGATGGTCAGGTCATCCGCATGGTCAACCAGGTGCTTGAGCAGGCGTTGCGCGTGGGAGCGAGCGATATCCACCTGGAGCCGTTCGAAAACTCCTGCGCGATTCGGCTCAGGGTGGATGGCGTGTTGCGCGAGTTAGCGCCGCCGCCGCGCTCGCAATTTGTGCCGATCGTCTCCCGTTTCAAGATTCTCGCGCGGATGGACATTGCCGAGAAACGCGTGCCACAGGACGGCGCGATCGCGTTGCGAAGCGGCGAAAAGCGAATCGACCTCCGCGTCAGTACCGTGCCGACGATCTACGGCGAGAAGATGGTGATGCGTCTCTTGGACAAGGGCGCTATCCCAATCGAATTGACGGGGCTTGGCTTCGATGATCGGCAGTCGAAGGACTTGATTGAGTCCATTCAGATGCCGCACGGGCTGATGCTCGTCACCGGTCCCACCGGTAGCGGCAAAAGCACGACGCTCTACGCTTGTCTCAACCTGTTGAACGAGTCGGACACAAACATCTGCACAGTCGAAGACCCTGTCGAGTACAAGTTCAAAGGGATGAACCAGGTCCAGGTGAAGACGCAGGTGGGCCTTACCTTCGCCGGCGCGTTGCGAGCCTTCTTGCGGCAAGACCCCGACGTCATCATGGTCGGTGAAGTCCGCGACCAGGAAACGGCGGGCATTTGCTTGCGGGCAGCCCTGACCGGCCACTTCGTGCTGTCGACCATTCATACCAATGACTCACTTTCGGCGATCAACCGCTTGGAGGACATGGGAATCGAGGCCTTCTTGTTGGCCTCGACGCTCCGGGTGCTCGAAGCCCAACGACTCATACGGCGGCTGTGCCAACACTGCAAGGAGCCGTACGACTGCGACGCCGAGACGGCAAAACGGTATTCCCTGGAAGCGGGCGAAACGCTCTATCGGCCCAAGGGATGCGAACACTGTCGCGGTAGCGGTTACAAGGGGCGTATCGGCGTGTTCGAGGTAATCCGCATTACCAACCGCATGGCGTCGTTGATTCAATCGAAGGCGGCTCTGCCTGAATTGCGGACAGCGGCAAGGGAACAAGGTATGAAGCTGCTGTTGGACAGCGGGCTTGACAAGGTTCGTCAGGGGGCAAGCAGTCTTGAGGAAGTTTTGACTGTGGCAACCAGCGAAGAGGAGTAACTCATGGACGAAAGACGTCGTTTTCCACGCGTGCCGTATTTTCGGCCGCTGACTTTGACGTTGCTGCCCAGCGGGCAGGCAGTGACCGGGAACTCGTTCGACATCAGCCGCGGCGGTGTCGGGCTCGTGGCTTCCGCTTCCTTGCAACGTGGGCAAAGCGTTAATGTTCACTTCAAGCTGGAAAACCAGCGGCGCCAAGTCGCTGACATCAGCGTGATGGGAAAGATCGCCTACACGCGCGCCGATGAAAACGGCAACTACATCGGTGTGGAGTTTTTGGAAGAGATTCGCGAATCATCGCAACCGGAATTGACGCGGTTGCTCGACAACCTGTGAGATGACACGAAATGACTGCCCTCGCACGCTCTGCGGGTGCAGCGACCGTCATCGGAAGCATGACGGAATGAGAAAGGCCCAATGCCGTGGCGTTTGAAGACTGGTTTATCGCGCACGCCAGAGTCGCCAGCAAGCCCCATAAGAAGGCGACGCTGGACGACAAGATGACGTTCTTTCAGCAATTGGGGACGCTGGTAACCTCCGGCACACCCTTGTTGCAGGCGCTGCAGCTCTGCGGCGAGCAAAGCCAGAGCCTCAAGATGCGCGAGGTGCTCGGGCAAATCGCTGGCCGCGTGGCGGCGGGCAATTCGGTCCACGCAGCAGCGGCCAACTATCCCAAGATATTCCGCCGACATTGGGTCGAAGTCATTCGCACCGGCGAGATTACCGGGCAGATGTCTCTGGTGTTGGCCGAACTCAATAAGCAGATCATCGAGACCCGCGCGACAAGCCGCAAGGTCAAAGGGGCAATGATGTACCCGATGATCTTGATTTGCTTCGCAGTCGGCGCCGTTACCCTCATGCTGTGGTTGGTGATCCCCACCTTCGCCGGCATGTTCAAGGACCTGGGCGCTGAATTGCCGGGCATTACTCAATTCGTCGTCGATCTTTCGAACTTCGTCGTGAAGTACGGCGTCTTCGTGCTCGTCGGGCTGATTATCGCCGTTGTCGCAATCAAAAAATACGGCAAGACCGAGTCCGGCCGCCGACTGTTTATGGGCGTCGGCATCGGGTTGCCCATCTTCGGGGACATGATCGTCTTGAGCGCGATGTACCACTTCGCCACGAACCTCGCCCTGCTGCTGAAAAGCGGCATTCCCATGCTGGAAACGCTTGGTACGTTGGAAGGCATCTTCCACGAAAACCCCGTTTATCGAGACGCTCTGGCGAGGGTGCAATCACGCGTGGCCGCGGGGCGACCGTTGGCCGCCTGCCTCGAAGAGACCGGACTTTTCACGACGATGATCAACACCATGGTCCGCATCGGCGAGGAGTCAGGTCAGTTGCCGTCGGTGATGGAACAGGTCGCGCCGTATTACAAGGAAAAGATGGAAAGTATGATCGCCCGGGCCACAAAACTGATGGAGCCGGTGATCATTATGGGCATGGGTATCACCGTGGCCGGCATGATGATGTCCATTTACATGCCAATGTTCGAAATGGCTGGAAAAGTTCACTAGTCGCGTTGACGTTAACGGGCCTTTCAGGGCAGAAAGGCCGAGGATGAGGGCCGTGCGATGAACAAGCAGGATTCGCTCGATCGTCGCGCGGTCATGGGCCGGCCGCCAGACTCGCGGCGAAAGCTGGGTGCTCCCCGCTCCCTTGCGGCTCGCGTCACCAAGCGCGCCTTCACGATCGTCGAACTGATGGTCGTGCTGACGGTCGTTTCCGTCATGGCAACGATGTGCATCCCGACGTTTCAGCGGGCCATCGAGCAGTCAAGGGCCGATATCGCCGCGGCCAACCTTCGCGCCGTCTGGGCCGCCGAGCGACTCTATTGGCTCGAATACCGCACCTACACGGACCAGTACGACGCCCTTCGCGGGATGAAACTCCTCGATACGGCCTTCCCCGTCATTGGCAATTACACCTATTGCGCGCCGGTGGTGTCGGTCGACGGCGTAAGTTTCACCGCGACGGCCATCACCAACAGCGGCGGCACGGCCAGCATCACGATCGATCAGAACGGCACCATCACGACGTCGGGCGTTACGCTCGGAGTGCAATTTCAGTAGAGGACGCCGGTCATGGCAACCATCGCAACGCACAACTCGACCGCCCGCGGAACGTCGCGGCGTCACCGCGTTGTGCGCCGCGCGTTCACGTTCCTCGAATTGATCGTCGCGCTGATGGTGTTCAGCATTGCGGTGGCCGGCCTATACCCGCTGCTGGTGATCATGTCGCGCGACCTGCAGCCGCTCGGCAAACGGGCGACGGACGGCACGGTCACGTACGATTGTACGACGCCGGCCCGCGATGGAACGAAAGTTGGCGTGAACCTGGCCTACACGCAGCACACGTGGTATCTGACGCCCTTCGATCAGCCGTGGGCGCGAAAGCTTGGCGCCGGCGCGCGAGTGCTGTCGGACAGCAGTGTCTTCGCGGCTTCGACTCGCATTACCAGCGTCCTTCCCGTCATGACTCGCGACGACGACGAAGACACTACCGACTCGGACGGCGACGGCGCGGAAGACTACACGCAGACCGGCCACCCGCCGACCGACAACTGGACCGCCGGAGCAACCGGCTCGTCGGTTGCGGGCCGCGACGATTATCATTGCTTCCCCTCTTTGCCAGTCGGGCAGACGCCTGGCTTCGCTTCGTGGTCGTTCCTGACGCCGTCCGGTGGATGGTACGCCATCGAGGCCACGTGGCCAACCGGCACGGGGTTGGCCGTTGCCAGCGATGCCCAATTCGGCATCACCGTTACCGGAGGCGTCTCGAACACTGTGACCGTCAATCAACAAAACGCACCGGCCGATGAACAAGACGCAGCCGGAACCTGGTGGGCTCGATTGGGATCGCCGATCTACGTGCCAGCCAATACTCGCGTCACCGTTAGCTTGCACGTCAACGGCCATGACGTCCCAGCGACCTACGTCATCGCCGATGGCGTACGCATGGTTGGCATCGAGAACAACGTGCGGGTGGACGGGCCCGTCGTCCGGTCGCCCAGCATTGTGAACGGCAACTCAAGCAACGAGGACGCGACGGTCCACGCGTCGGTGACCATCAACCTCCCGCAATCACCATGACGCCCAGCCGCCTAAGAACCGTTCGTGTGGGCTGCCGCCAAAATGGCGCGCCGCGCGCCCGCAGGGCGTTGCGGCAAGGGTTCACCCTCGTCGAGGTGATGGCGACCAGCAGTCTGACGGTTTTCCTGGCGGTCGTGCTTTCGACCGCTTGGGTGTGCTTGAGCCGGCCCACCAATGAGTTGATCGCTTGGAGCCAGTTGTTTCAGGAGATGGACCTTGCCGTCGCTTCCATCGCACGCGACGTCGGCGGAGCATCGCCGGACTTCCGCGAGGGCGGCGGCGGTCTCGGCACCAAGATGCAGGGCCGCCTGCTCGCATGCAAGGCGACAAACGACGCCAACGGCTATCATCTTTGGCTATGTTACGACGGCGGCGCCAATCCTGACGGTATCGCCGTCTGGGACGCCCCGACCGACGACACGGTTATCGAGTATTACATCGATCCGACGACCGACCGAACGTCGAGCCACTTTCAACGCTTGCTTCGCGTCAATCATGCCGGCGGCGTCGCCACCACCTACACCGTCGCGCGGTACGTGCAGGGCATGACAATCACCGACGAGGGGAGCGACGCGCTCCGAATCGAGCTAGACTTTCAATTCGTCAACTATGTCCCGAAAGGCAATGTGCAGCCACTGAGCCGGCAATGCGCCCTAATTGTGAAAAAGAATCCGTGACCGGACGCAGGGCCAACCGGCATGGGTACGCGCTCATGCTGGTGATGCTTTTCGTCGTGCTGTTTGGCGCCATGTTGGGCGTCGCCTGGCGGCGAGTCGCCTCGGCGCTGCGGGTCGAACATGCGCTGGCCGTGCGGACGTTCGCCGACCACGGAAGCGTTCAGGCGCTCGATCTGGCGATGCGAGTGCTCGAAACTCGCGTGCGCCGCGATTCAAGCAATACGCCGAAGATCGACGTGTCCGCGGATCTCAGCACCATGACGCCCACGCTCCAGGCGTCGCCTTGCCAGTGCAAGGTACAATTGAACGTTTCGAGCGACCCGGCCCATCCGCAGTTGCACTGGTACAAAGTCATCTTTACGCGGACCGGGGACAACCCGGATGGCACTAGCGCCTGGTCGGTAGGCGTTTCCGTCGCGCAGCCCAGCGAGGATCTCAGCAGCTATCTGCCGATGCCGACCAATCCGCCGTAATGTAACTCCTCGCGCACCGCGCGAGCAAACATCGCGACCATTGAAGAAGAAAATGATGAACGCACCAGCCGATATGCCGCTCGACGCGTCGAAGCCGACTCTTCCAACGGACAAACGCGGAAAGCCGGACCGCCGCAAGACACCCACGAGCTTCTGGGGATGCCTTCCGCTTGCGGGCCGTCGCGTGCGTCAGCGGAGGGTCGAAGAACACTGCCGGCCCTATTTGGTCGATCGCTTCCCGGCCGTCCTGCTGGTGTTCGTCATCATGCTGTTGCTGGCGTCGATCATTGACGCCCTGCTGACCATCCGCATCATCGAGGCCGGCGGCGCCGAAGTCAATCCGGTGATGAGCCGACTCCTGAGCTTCGGCTTGGGGCCGTTTCTGATCGGGAAGTACCTCCTCACGGCCGTCGGTTTGCCCTTGCTGGTGGTTTTCAAAAACTTCTACCTGTTCGGGTCTCGACTCCGCGTGGGCCACCTTTTTCCGGTGCTGCTAGCGTTGTACGCCGTCCTCATCGGCTACCAACTGGTCCTTATGCACCGGTTCGTCTATTGATCGTCTCCGCAAGAGACCGCGTCACGCCGACCGCGCTTATAGGCGCATTGACGCCCTCCCTGCAGCCGAATAAACTGACTCGGCTCACGTTCTAGGAGAAGTGTATATGCAGATCGTTGTCCTTGATGGCTACGCGCTCAACCCCGGTGACCTTAGCTGGGGACCGTTGGAGGCGCTCGGATCATGCAGGGTTTATGACCGGACGGCGCCGAACGAAGTCGTCGCGCGGGCGGAGGCGGCCGAAATCGTCTTGACCAACAAGACGATGCTTTCGCGCGAGACGATCGCTCGATTGCCTCGGCTGCGGTACATCGGCGTCTTGGCCACAGGCTACAACATCGTGGACGTCGACGCCGCCCGCGAGCGAGGCATTCCGGTGACCAATGTGCCAGACTACGCCACGTTGTCGGTCGTGCAGATGGTGTTTGCCCATCTGCTGAATCTGACGCTCCACGTGGCGGATCATGGTCGCGGCGTGGCTGCCGGACGTTGGACCGCATGCCCAGACTTCGCCTATTGGGATTTTCCTCTAGTTGAGCTTGCCGGCTTGACGCTCGGCGTGGTTGGATTTGGCCGAATCGGGCGTGCCACGGCCAAGGCGGCACGGACGTTCGGCATGGACGTCGTGGCCTGCACGCCACCTCGTGCCACGGCACGGCCGGAGCATGTCCGGTTCGTCGAGCTTGAAGAGTTGTTTCGACAAAGCGACGTCGTCAGCCTGCACTGTCCCTTGACGCCCGAGACCCGCCATCTGGTCAATCGCGAACGGCTGTCGTGGATGAAGCCGTCGGCGTTCTTGATAAACACGGGACGCGGCCCCTTGGTGGACGAGGCCGCGCTGGCCGACGCGCTGAACTCCGGCCGGATCGCGGGCGCCGGATTGGACGTGCTTTCGACGGAACCGCCGCCCGCCGATAATCCATTGCTAAGAGCCAAGAACTGCTGCATTACGCCGCACGTCGGCTGGGCGACCGCCGCGGCCAGAAAACGCCTGGTGGACACCGTCGCGGCCAACGTCCAAGCCTTTCGAAACGGAACGCCACAAAACGTCGTCAATCGTTAACTACGCCGGGCCGAACAGGCGAACGCCGCTCTTAGTCCCCAACCCCCGCTTCGCCGATGCTTGTCGTAAATCCGAGCCTGAAAATTCCATTGCGGGAGTTCGAGTTTAGCTTTGCGCGGAGCGGCGGGCCGGGCGGCCAAAACGTCAACAAGGTCAACACCAAGGCGTTGCTCCGCTGGCGCGTGATGGCGAGCCCAAGCTTGCCCGAACCGGTGCGCCAACGGTTCTTGGCCCTGCACCGTCGACGGGTGACCTCCGAGGGGGACTTGCTGATCGTCAGTCAACGGTTTCGCGACGCGGGGAGGAACACGGCCGACTGCTTGGAGAAGCTTCGGCAACTGCTGGCCGAAGCGGCCGAGCCGGTTCGGCGGCGCAAGGCGACCCGTCGCACCAAGGCGTCGAGGCGTCGTCGCCTCGAAGGCAAGCGACGGCAGTCGCAGAAGAAGCAAAGCCGCGGCGCAGTGGGACCTGACTATTCCTAATGGCTAGAACGCCGGCTCTCGTGCCGGACCGGCAGGAACACCACCCCATTCTTGCGGGGGCATCATCGCCGCGGGATGCAGCTTTCGGCGTCCACCGGCCCCTCCTACAGCCCCACCGACCAGCGTAGTATAATTGAGCGCCATGCCAAACCGTGAAGTTCATGACATCGATTTCATCCTGCATGGGTGGCCCTTTAAGCCGGGGGTCATTGCCGCTCGGTTGATCCGCGCCGGCGATGGCCGCGAGGTGCTCCAGATGCGGGTCGAAATGGGTGTCCTGCAAATGGAAGTCACCGGGCGACCCGACGGTGAACACCCGGGTGGCACGGATAACTGCCTGCAGTGGCTCGGGGATCTGGCCCGGGTTCAGGGCGAGACGTTCGTCCTCGATCCAGCGCAGTGCATGGAGATCGACCGCGAGTTCCTGCAGTTCTACCACCGGCGGATCTGCTGTCTTGCCCTGCGGCAGTTCGCCCGCGCGATGGCCGATGCGGACTACCTGTTGGCCCTGACCGACTTCCTGGCCGCTCACTCGCCCGACCAGCAATGGACGCTTTCGCACGAGCAATACCGCCCCTTGGTGCTGTTCCACCGAATTCAGGCGGCGGCAATGGTCGACTTGGAAGCCAACGGCGCCGAGACAGCTATCGAGACGATCAACCAGGGCCTCGAACAATTGCGCGATGTCTTCGTTCGCTTCGGGGCGGAGGAGCAGTTTGACCAGGACGAGTTGGTCAGTCAGCTCGCCTCGATGAAGGAGTCGCTGCGGCAAGAGTACAAGGTCGGCAAGACGCTGGCTGAGCAGCTTGCCGATGCGGTAGCCGCCGAGGAATACGAACGAGCTGCGCGTCTGCGCGACGAGATTGCTCGTCGACGGCATCCTGGGCCACAGGTTTAGCCGCCGCACGCGAGTCTGGACGCTTCCCCGACGCTCTCCAGCGTCTTTCTTCCCTATCGGCTGCGCAATGCGCTGACAATTGGCTGTCGCGGCCGCCATCCCGCGAGCAAGAGGGTTGACATTTACCTCACTCTTGGTACTCTCACAGGACATGCTCACGCGGCTCCGCGTGGGATACCTGATTTATCGCAGAAGGGAGTGCGACGATGGGTTGGGCAATGTTCTCGGGGGCGTTCCTGTTGAGCTTCGTCCTGGGTGGCGCCGGGCTTCCGCTGGCTGTGCCACCGCTGCCGGAAGACCCGGTGGCGGCGAACATCGCGCCCCAAGAGTGCCTCTTCTATGCGGCGTCCGCCGGAATGGCTTTGGCCGATGCCAAAAGCGTCAACCAAACCGAGCAGCTCACCGCGGAGACCGAGGTCCGCGAAATGGCGGCCGGGATTCGGCGTGCGATTACCGCAGGCCTCCAAAACGCAATGAAAAAGCAAGGGACGCCGGAGGCGATTTCCGCCCAGCAGGTCGTCGACCTGGCGATGATCCCGCTTACGAAACCCGCAGTGCTTTACGTCTCCGCGCTCGATATAAAGCGTGACGGGCCGACGATTCGTGGCGGTGTCATGGTTAACCTTGGTGAGCAGGCCGCCAAGACCGAAGCGGCATTTGGTCAGTTGCTCGGACAGGTGTTGCCAATGCCGACGACGACGGTCGAAATCGCCGGCCGGAAGTGGCAACGGCTGGAACCGCGCCCCGGCATGCCAATCATTTGGGGCTTCAAAGACAGCCGCCTCTGGATCGGCGTCGGCCAAGGAGAACTGGAAGCGATGCTAAAGCGCGCCCAAGGCGAGCCACCCGCGTGGCTAACCAAGCTCCGAAAAGAATTGCCGGTCGAGCGTCTCTCGACCATGAGTTACGTTGACCTGAAAGCGATCATTCCGCTGGCCGACCCGCAAATCGCGCAACGATTGAAGGCCCTAGGGCTGGGCAACGTCACCACGATCCGCACCGTGACGGGCTTGGAGCAAGGCGGTCTCGTCAACAAAACGCTGTTGGGCATCGATGGCCGGCCGGAAGGTCTTCTCCGCCTGGCCGGGGCCAAGCCGCTTACGGCGGCCGATTTGGGAGTGATGCCCAGTGATGCGACCGTGGCCCTGGCGTTCAAGCTCGATCCGGAGACTGCGTGGAAGGTTGTGGAGGAGGTGGCCGGCAAGATCCACCCAGAGGCCAGCAGCTCGCTTGCGGCGGCCGTTGGGCAAATGGAAGCGGCGACCGGCCTCAAGTTGCGCGAGCAACTGCTTGCCCCGCTCGGCGACACCTGGCGAGTCTTCGATTCGCCCAGTGAGGGCGGTGCTCTATCGGGGCTCACGGCCGTCGTATCGCTCAAGGACCCGAAGCTGGCCGCGGCGACGCATGCCAAGTTCCTGGCCCTGCTGCAAAAGAAAGTGGCTGAGCGGGAGACGCAGGTGCGGGAGCTTCTGGAACAGGACCCACGCGGTCTCAATAGGTTCTTCTATTCCGTCCCAAAGTTGCACGACCTGGAGTTCGCGGGTCAACACATCTATGTCTTTGAGGAGAGAGGGCCGGGGAGCCCGCCGTTTTGCCCGTCCTGGTGCTTGACCGACAAGGAGTTGATCGTCGCGATTTACCCGCAGGCGATCAAGGGATATCTCACCCGCGGCGAGGGCTTCCAATCGCTGGCCGACCTTCCGGTAGTCGCCAAGGCGATGACCGGAGAAAGCGGTCCGCTAAAATTGGCGTATCTCAATGTGCCGCGGATGTTCGACGTTTTCTATCCAATGACGCCAATTTGGTCGAAATGTGCGGCGTGGATGCTCGATCGTAGCGGCGTCGAACTCGATCCCGCCCTGTTGCCATCGGCGCGAGCTATTCGCCCGCACTTGCGTCCGAGCGTGTTGTCGGTACGGCGGACGCCGGCCGGTATCGAGGTAATCGAGCGTGGCACGCTGCCGACGGTCGGCGCGATGTCGGCGGCGCCGATGGCCTCCGTGGCCTTGCTGTTGCCCGCCCGCTCGGCTGCGCGGGCGGCCGCGAAACAGATGCAGTCCACCAACCAGATGAAGCAAATCAGTCTGGCAATCCACAACTACGCTCAAGCGAACCGTACAATGCCGCCGGCCTACACGGTGGATAAGGCCGGAAAGCCGTTGCTGAGCTGGCGGGTCCTCATTTTGCCCTACCTGGAGGACGGTGATCTGCATCGCGAGTTCCATCTCGATGAGCCGTGGGATAGCCCGAACAATAAGAAGCTGCTCTCCCGGATGCCATCGGTTTATCGGGCCCCCGCCAGCAGCGTCGCTGAAAGCGGAAAGACCAACTACTTGGCCGTCCGTGGCCCGAGAACGATTCTTGCGAATGAGAAGCCCGTCAGCTTTGCCCAGATCAGAGACGGTCTGTCGAATACGATCATGACCGTCGAGGTGGCCGACGACCGGGCGGTGCCGTGGACAAAGCCGGACGACTTCGAGTACGACGACAAGGATCCGCTCAAGGGGCTTGTCGGTCTTCGGCCGGACGGCTTCATCGCCGGATTGGCGGACGGTTCCGTGCAGATCATCCGCAGGTCGATCGACCCAACCGCGCTCAGGGCCATGTTTACCCGCGATGGCGGCGAGCCTGTCGGCCGCGAGACGGTCGATGAGTAAAGGCTGGTTCCTTCTTCGTCACACCGCGATCGGTGATGCGTCTACACGTGCGCGCTCACCATGGAGGTCCACGTGTCAAAAGCCGCGAAGCTGGGGCGTCTTTCGCTCGTAACACTGGTCGCACTGTGCCTGTGGCCAGTATCTGACATTTTTGCCGCTGAGCAAGCGGATGCAGCGTCGCATCGAGCGACTGATGCAAGTCAACGGCCACAAGGATCGACGGTTGTCAGGGAATCGGGCGACATCAAAGCCACGATGGCGCAAGCTGCCCAGTTTGAGCAGCAGCAAAAGTACGAGGAAGCCGTCGATCAATACTCAAGGGCCTTAAAGATCGATCCGCGGAGCATAGCGGCGGAGAACAATCTGGCCTGGCTGCTCGCCACCTGCCCGGCGGACCGAGTGCGCAGCGGGAAGCGGGCCATCGAACATGCCACTCGTGCCTGCGAGCTTACCCATTGGAAGCACCCCTCCCCTATCGACACACTGAGCGTCGCTCTTGCGGAAGACCGGCAATTCGACAAGGCCATCGCCTTGCTTGTGAAGCTACGCGCCGAAGCGCCGGCCTTTGACATCGAGAGGCTGGATGCTCGGATAGCGCTCTTTCGCGCCGGCAAGACGTACCGGCAAGCGGAGCTGGAAAAAGCGTCTCGGGCATCGATTCATAACGCCGCCAAGATTGACGCAACGCGACCCGAGGTGTTGGCTCTCTACCAAAAGGCGGCGGCATTGGAGCAATCGAACCGGTCGGTCGAGGCCGCAGCGGAATACGAGAAGGCCGTGGCGAGATCGACGGAATCCGCGGGCGCCGATCACGCGGATACCGGTTTGATACTCTTCAGATTGGCCGATGTCTACTATCGTCTTTCCAAGTGGGAGCAAGCGGCGTCCTGTTACGAGCGTGCATTGGTCATTCTCCGTCGCGATCGGCCAAGGGATGACATGAATGTGACCTACGCGGTGAATAACCTCGCAGGCGCCTACACCGGAATGGGTCGTTTTGATGACGCTGCTCGCTTGCATCTGGAGAACCTGCGAGTGCGTGAAGCGTCACTAGGAGAAGCCCACCCACACACGCTCCTGTCGCTGCATAATCTGGGGATGGCATACTCGAACGCGCGCCGATCGAAGGAAGCGATCCCGCTATTGGAAAAGTGGCTGAGAACGGACCCCCGAGCGAAGCCCGGCAAGTGGGAGTTGCTTCCTGCGGTTTTGCAGAACCTCGGCGGCTGCCACCTTCGACTCCGCCACCTCGAACTGGCTGAGCACTACCTGACCGAAGCGCTGAAGATCGTCGATTCACAGCCAAGCGGCGATGCCAAAACCACAGTATGTATCCTCCAGCACATGGTTCAGCTTTACAGTCTGCAAGGAGCAGCCGGGCTTGACCAAGCGAAGCAGCACGGCCGGCGCTGCATACGATTTTGTCGCGAGACGTTTGGGCCGGAAAGCTCCGAGACAGCCAGAGCTCTCGGGCTGGTAGGGATCGCCTACCACAATGCCGGGGCCTTCGCTGATGCCGCGCCGCTGCTACGAGAGGCCATACGAATCCAGAACGAGCTAAATCGGGCCGGCGCCGGCGGGGTGAGTCCCGAAACGGCCTACCTGATCACCGCCGACATTCAGATAGGCGACCTCTCGGAAGCAGAACGCCTGGCGGCGTCCGCCGTTGATGTCGTCGAAAGGAAGCTCTGCCAACGCGAGCCCCGGACCGGTATGGATTTGGCAGTACCGCAACTGGCCGATATCGCTCGTCGGCGGGGGCATTGGGAGACGTTTGAAGAACGGCTAAAACGGCTGCTCGAATCCGTCGAGGCGAGGACGGGAAAAACCGATCAGTCGCTGGCGCACGCGTTGTGGCTAGCCGCTCAAGCCGAAATGAGATTCGGCTCTTCTGAGCAAGCTCGCTTGTATGCCCTGCGGTGTCTGGCGGTCCAGCGCAGCAGCCCGCAGCGGGACGATGTTGCGACGGCCGACACCCTGCAGTGTTTGGGCAATATTGCCGGATCTCAAGCGAAATACGCCGATGCCGAGTCGTACCAGTTGGAGTGCTTGGCCATCCGTCGCAAGAACCATGACAACGATAGCGTTCCAGTGGCTAGTTGTCTGTGCGACTTGGGCTTCACCTACTTCCGTATGCAGCGCTACGCCGAGGCGGAAGCGGCTCTTCAGCGCGCAGTGCGTACTGCGGAGAAGGCCGGGTACGAGGGGGAGTCGTCGGCTGCCGGCGCGCTAAACTATCTGGGAAGGTTGTATTGCGAAATCGGCGAAACGGCCAAGGCTGAGAATACACTCAAACGCACTCTCGCACTGGCTCGTCAGCACGAAGGTGAACACAGTGACTTTTACAGCTGGTCGCTGACGTCGCTCGCTCAGTATTACGCGTCGGTGGGGCGTTTCGGTGATGCGGAGACGATTCAGTGCCAGGCCGTCGACGCGTTTCGCAAGCTGCATGGCGGATCCAATTCGGGCTTGGCTGTCGTGCTGTCAGGGCTGAGCGAAGTCCTTTTCGCACA
Organism: Planctomycetaceae bacterium; assembly: GCA_021372555.1. Taxonomy (GTDB): domain Bacteria; phylum Planctomycetota; class Planctomycetia; order Pirellulales; family Thermoguttaceae; genus JAJFUI01. The sequence goes on from JAJFUI010000193.1 coordinate 25,223, forward strand.
GGGTAAATACGACGAGGCGGACAAGGTGGTAAGAGAGAGCCTGAAAGAATTCGACCGCGCCGGCAAGACCAACGATCGCAATCGACATATCACGCTCAAATTGCTAGTGGCAGCGTGTGTTAAGCGTGGGCAGTGGGAGGAGGCCGTCGTCCATTGCACCGAAGAACGGCAGGCGTCGCGTCGATGGATGAGCCAGGTTCTTCCCGCAATGGCCCCCGCTGAGCAACTCGTTTACCTCTTCCGCAACGAGAAGCTTCCACTCTTCGAAGCGCTATCCATCGCACTGCACGTTGCCGATAAGCCGCGAGTCGCCGAAGCTTCGGCTGAATGGCTGCTCAACAGCAAGGGAACCGGCGCGGAGTGCCTCGCGGAACAGATGCATTTGGCCCGAGGAAGCGATGATTCCGGCGTGAAATCTCTGCTTGCCGAGCTTGCGTCGGTCCGAGCCAAGCTGGCAAAATCAGTATTGCAGCCGCGAGATGGCTTCGGCGACACACGAGGCGCCGAAGTGGCTGCACTTTGTGAAAGAGAGCAGGACCTTGCACGGCAACTTGGTTCCCGAACCAGGACGGCAATCCGGTCTGGAGCATGGTTAGCACTGGCAGATGTTCGCAAGACGATTCGCTCCGGATCGGTGCTGGTGGAGATCGCCCGGTTCCCTGTGATCGACTTCGGCGATCTCGGGAAGCGTCCCCAAGTGCGGTATGTCGCCTGGGTCATACCGTCCGCCAATTCCGGAAAGGTGCAAGTCGTTGATCTCGGCGACGCCGCCGTAATTGACGCCGCTATTGCCGACAGCCGCCGAGAAACACTCGCGTATCCTTTGGCCGTCGCTCAACTCGGGCCGAAAGGCGCGTTCGAGACAATGCAACGGCTGAACGCCCGTTTGGCGCGGCTGGTGTACGAGCCGCTTAAAGCCGCGATAGGGACCGCGTCGACGGTGCTCATCAGTCCCGACGGCGGTCTGTGGTTGTTCCCCTGGGAAGCATTGGTGCTGGACAATGGCAATTTCCTGGTCGAGGAAAAGCAAATCCGATATCTTGTGACGAGCCGAGCTCTCGTCAACGCCGATGCGCCGGCTCGCGGTAAAGGCGCAGTGCTCTTTACCGAGCCCGATTACGACCTCGAGCCTCCAAAGACGCAGCCGATTGCATTGAGCGAGTGGAACGCCTTTTCGCGTCAAAGGCTCGGGGCTACCGCCGAGACTGGCCTGCTTGCAGGCGCCCGGTTCAGCCGATTGCCCGACGAAAGCGAATGGGCGGATGCATCAGTGGCGTCGCTGCGGAATTATGCAAAGACGACGCCGATTGTATCTCGCGGCAAGGAGGCTCTCGAAGCCACATTCAAGGCCATGAAGGGGCCTCAGGTCCTAATCGTCTCCACGCATGGCTATTTTCTCAGCGATCAGCTATTTGACAATTTGCCTTTGACGGAGAACGGCCGCCGCGCGTGGGCGGCGATCAGCGCTGCTCGCGTATTTGGGGCAGCTCGCGAACAAGTGCCTTTCGTTCCCGAGCCTTTGCTGCGATGCGGCTTGGCTCTTGCTGGCGCGAACCGTCATTACCGGTACCCCGACGCAAACGACGGCGTTCTAACCGGCCTCGAAATATTGGGCACCGATCTTCGCGGCACGGAACTAGTTGTTCTTAACGCCTGCGATACGGGCGTCGGTGCGCTCCGCGACGGCGAGGGAACGGCCGGCCTGCACCAGGCTTTCCGACTGGCGGGTGCCCAAGTCGTCGTCGCCAGCCTTTGGCGAATTCCCGCCGCGCCGTACAACCGACTCCTAAAAGCGTTCTTTGCTAATCTCGCAAGCGGACAAACAAAAGCTGCGAGTCTTCGCAACGCCGAACTGGAGATGATTGCATACTTCCGGAAGACAATGGGCGTTGCCCACCCGGCGCTATGGGCCGCTTTCACAATGACTGGCGGCTGTCGCCAATGACGGCCTTGCGAAAGCCCGCAATTCCCAAAGGTCAATGCGACCTGTCCTTCTTCGAGAGCCGGGATACCGCGTACCCCTGCAAATCGATCGCCAACTGGTCCGGGCTACCCTCAGGCTGAGGCGGGGTGCAAGCTCATCAGGCGGCTCATCGGGTGCACCCAAGGTCGTTGTCGATTGCGAGGGGCAGTGGCTCATTCGGTCGGACGCCGTACTTGCGCTGCCTAGCCCGACCATGCGGACAGCCACCGAAGGTCACGAGCATTTCGATGGTCTGAACGAATCGGGCAAGGCGATTGCCTTTCCTCGCCCTCGTGCAAATCGGGCATTTCTTTTCGCAAAACTCAGGATCACCCATGTACGCCCTCGATCTTGATTGTCAGTGCAAGCCGAGCGGCAACATCCGTTCGGCACATTTCTCAACCCCCGGCCCGTTTCACTCGATAGCCCAGGCCCTCAAGCTCCAGAATGATCCGATCTCGATGGTCGCCTTGAATCTCGATCCGGCCATCCTTGACCGCTCCACCGGTGCCTAATCGCTGCTTGAGCCTGGCGGCGAGTTCGGCCAGACCGCTTGCATCAAGCGGCAGGTCTGAGATGGTCGTCACTCCCTTGCCTCGCCTGCCCTTGGTCTCTCGGCCGACTCGGACCACAGTGGACTTGCTCGTGGCCGATGGCTCAGCGCTGCATGTGCATGTGCTCTTAAGCTGGTGACACTTGGGGCAGATTAGGTCTCGCCAATTGTGTTGTGCCATCGTGGAGTCACTCCTTCTTGCCGGGCTTCAAGACAAGTCTGGCATGGTCCATCTTCTTCCGCCACGGCATCACAACAATCAATAGCCCAACCAGCAAGCCCAGAACGCCTCCGTATGGGCCGCAGAAAGGGTCTGCTATAGCGAATGCACCGACGATCCCAGCCACAAACGAAGCTGCAAATGCAAGCCAATAGGCGCGGTTTCGGCTACTCCTCGTCAGGGAGAGAGCCATTTGCGTCGCCCAGCACAGACTCCGTTGTCTGCTCGATGAACTCATAGTCCTCGTCGGGCATGTCGATGGTTTCCCGATACTGGAGTGCCTCCGGCTCGGCGCGATAGTCAACGACTCCATGTTGCGACTCTACGATCTGTCGGATTTTGTCAAGATCGACACGGAAGAATTCCTTTCTAAGGTTGACCTTGTTCACTCGTTGCTTGTGCAATTCTTTATGAAGCGCGTTTTCGAGAGCCGGCGCGTTGTCGCAAGATATCATCATGTGAACGTCATAAGGAAACGGGACCGATGCGCTACTGAGCTCGCTGACTCTTTCTTGCGGCTCAAGCCTTCGTGTCATGCCAACTTTGAAGATGCCCTCGCCGAACGAACCGATATTGGAAAGGACGTAAACATGGCCTGCCTTCGTCAACTGTGCCTGTGAAATCGCCCGCTGGGCTTTTTCTTCCGCCTCCTTAAGCTTGTTCTTCAAGAGTTCCACCTCGGCGCTGTGCTCGTCCTCGGTTTCTCGGAGGGCCTTCTCCAACGCCGCCTTTATGGCAGCCTTCTCGCGCTCGGCGTCTTTGATCTGCTTTTCAGTTTCGCGGGCAAGCTTTTCCTCTTCACGGATTTGCGACTTGATCCTGGCTTGCTCCTGCCTGGCGAACTCGTCCCTGACTGCTTGTTCAAAGTTCTTCTGTAGGGTTTGAACAAGCTCGGCTTCCTCTTCTTCCGGGACGTAGAAGCCGATGGAGCGGCATGCTCTCACGACATTTAACAATCGTTGTTTGCAGGTCGAGAAGTTGTTCGGGTTGAGTCTTTCGCCGATCCAGGAGACGCTCTCCCTTAGGTAGCGATCCGCAATTTCGTCGGCCCTTGCATTAAGCTCTTGCTGACGTTGGGCCAACATCGCCTGATTCCGTTTCATCTTCTTCGCTTCCACGGATAAATTGAAGCAGTCCTGCTTTAACCCGCCATTTTCAAGAAGTAGGCTATCATAGGTGACTCTTCGCGACTCGAAGGCCGCCACTGCATCGTCCAACTGCTGCTGTCGATTGTCAATCTCACGTATCCGCGCGGCGAGGCTTTCATTACACGCCCTTTTCCGTTCCTCGATTTCGCTGTTCGACTGTTGCTGTCGATTATCAATCTCACGTATCCGCGCGGCGAGGCTTTCATTACACGCCCTTTTCCGCTTCTCGATTTCGTCTAGACAGGCGGCGAGGGCTTGTGCTGACCGCTGTTGTCTTGATGAGATGGCATCGTTGCAGGCTTGATCCCGTTGGGCAAGCTCCATGCTCACTTGCGCGACGCGGGCAGCAGACGTCTTGTCCGCCTGCGACAGTCTTGCCTCAGTGAGCCTGATATGTTCTTCAAGCTTCGCCGACTCAGCTATCAGCCGTGCGTTCCAACTATTGACCCGCCGACGCTCGATCCGCAATAGGTGAAAGTAGCTAAGATAACAGACCAGCAGAACCGTTGCTGACGCAGCAGCGCCGAGAATAAGAAAACTCACGTATACCATCGCCTGCTCCGAACGCGAACAGTCTCAGTGTTTGCAGCCGTACTCGATGTGGTAATAGCCGTCCGTGCCACATCTCTTGCATGTTGTGGCCTTCAAGAACAGTTCCTTTCGTCCCGTACCTCGCGCGCCACATCGCGGGCATCGGCCTTGGATCTCAACATCGAGTCGGGTGCGGAACCAAAGCGCATAGGACCGATCCTTCGGGCATCTATCAATGACACCGAGCGCCGCCCACAACCCTACAATCTCCGCTGCATCCTCCTGAACCACCCCCAGTTCCATACGCAGGTTGCGTTGCAACGCACCGGGGCATTTTTCAAGATGGTTCCACACGTCGTGCGCAATGCTCTCGCGCCGTCGCGCAACATCAATCGTCGACAAGTAGTCATCTTCGTGCTGCGCGAGGATGCGGGACGATCGTACGAACTCTTCCAACGAGTCTATCGCGGCGTGCTCGAACAGAGGTGGCGCATATTTGCATATCGTCGTAAACGCGAGAAGCGTGGGCATTTCGGGCGTGATCCCTCGCTTTTTCCGAAAACGGATCGCGGGGATGATATGCTCGAAGGACGCCGTGCAAGCCCCGAAGACAGCAGGAAACTCGCGGTTTTGCACCATCATTCGAATCCCATGCTCTGAGTCGGCATGAGCATAGTAATGTGCTTCCAGTTCCGCAATTGTGGCCATGACGAGGCTTTCCCGGTGGGCGTTCTTAGCCGTGGACAGATGAACGTGCCACTCCTTAGGTGCCCCTCAGAGTAGCGGCATGAAAAGTGCCCGTCAAGAGAGCGGCCCACTGACGCATCCCACTTTCCACCGGCCAAAAGAGCAAAGTGGCGGCTCCCGCGTAAACCATTTGTGGGTAAATGGTTTGCCCTCAAACAGACCTGCAACCCACAAGGCAGACGAGCCGCTATTCCGCCCCTTCGCCGAAGGCCGATTCGGACTGGCTCTCGATGTGCTTGCGGTCCTCGTCGCTGAGTTTCTTGAGCAGGACGCGGATGGTGCGGCCGTCCTTTTTCTTGAGCGTGACCTTGCCGTCCTTGACCGCGACCAGCGTGGCCTCGATTTCGAAGCGACCCGAGGCGTCACGCCAGGTGCGCATCTCGCCAGCGGCAGCGGCGGGCTTCGAGGGTTCCTTGGCCGCGCTGGACGTCGACTTTTTGGCCTCGTGACGTGACACCGTGTCCTTGGGCTGTGTGGCCAATCGGCGTTGGATTCGGAAGATCGCCTGCTGGACGTCCCGGCCCTCTTGCGGATGCCGGCCGACATCGAGGGCCTGCAGCGCTCTCAGGGCATCCTCGCCGCCGATCTCGGCCAAAACGCCGGCCGTCTCGCGACGCATCCAAAACTCCTGGTTTTTCAGCAGCGCAATGGTGGCGGCCTCGGCGACCGGCCCCATGCTCTTCAGCGCCTTTCCGGCCTCGCTCCGATAGCGATGCATCTGCGATGCCACGGCCTCGGCGGCTTTTTCGGTTTTCAGCGTCGCCAAGGCCGCGATCGCCGGCTGGCAATACATGAAGTTGTCGACCTTAACCAGTTGAACGAGCGGTTCTTCTGACTCGGCGGTTGCCCAAACGACCATGGCCCTGGCTGCCGCTGCCTGAAGCCAAGCGTTGGGACTGGCCAGCAGCAGCGCGAGAGGCTTCGCAAAATCATCCGGGCGGTCATCGCGAATGGCTTTGGCGAGTCGGTCGCACGCCGCAATCACCGTTCGATCTTCCGAGGACGCCAGTTGCTCGATCAGCCGGTTGCGCTCGTCGGTTTTGAACGGCTTCGGTCGAGCGGCCTCTTCGGCGGCTGCCTTCGCTACTTTGGCGGCCTCGTCACGCTTTCGCTTGATTTCGGCCCATTCCGACGCGCTGTAAAGTCGCGAGGTCACGGTGACCGGAATCGTCACGCTAAGGCCGGATTCGTTCATTTTGAACTCGTACGTCATCGACGACTTCTTGATCATCCCTTCCTTGCGGTCAAACTCGATTTGGCCTGAGCCGGACATGTCGAACCGCGCAGCCTTGTCCTTTTCGCCGCTCTTGAGCGAGTACTTCTTGTTAAGGCGAACTAGTTCGTCGGTGGCCTCGGTAATTGTAAAGGTCGCAAGTTCTTTGGCCGTGTACTGCGTGGTCGTCACCGGACCCAACCGGATTGGCGGTCCAAAGCCGCGTCCGAAATGTCCTGCCGACTCGGTCTCCTCGATCACCAGTTCCCGCTGCTTGTCCCAGGTCTTCTTGGCGTCTTCCGGAAACTCGTCGAGAACGAGCGTTTCCAGATCGCCCAGCAGCAATGGCAGGTGCGTCAACTCGCCCGAGATGAGCACCGCGCCGCGGCGGCTGACCGTCGTGCCGTTGGGGGCGTGACGCATGAATCGCGGTCCCATCCGCGGGAAAGGCATATGTTCTGTGATAGCGAAGTGGCCCGCCGAGCCGGAGGTCCGCAAAACCGCTTGGTCGTCATTGGCCGAGAGGACCTTGTAGATCAACTCGCCCCGGCTGTCGATCTTTTGGTCCATCGCCTTGGCGTGGATATCGACTTCGTAGACATACTCTTTATCAGGCTTAAAGCCGTAGCGGAGCTTGACGGCCGTCGGTTCTGCATGGAGCGCGGACGGCAGCATTGTGACGAACAGCCCAACGCGAACGGCCCAACGGACAGAATTGATGACACTCATCGCTTGCCCTTCGGAGAAAAGAGATGTTCTCCCGGCGGAGGACTGTGGATTCCTCTGAGGTTACCAGCCCTCGCGACGGCTGGCAATCCCCCGCCGCGCTGACTCATC
>JAJFUI010000197.1 GCA_021372555.1 Planctomycetaceae bacterium
TTCGAACACTCGGGCGGCTAGCGTCCCAGGCGTGTCGTCATCGAGCACTGGCACCGCCCGTTGCAGAATGATTGGCCCGTGGTCGTACTGGTTGTCGGCGAAATGGACGGTGCAGCCGCTCAGCTTGGCGCCATAGTCCAGCACGGCCTCGTGGACGCGATGGCCGTAGAACCCCTCGCCGCAGAAGGCCGGCATGAGCGCCGGATGGATATTGACCACACGGTTGGTGAAATCGTCCGGGATCGTGATGCGTTTGAGAAACCCACCCATCACGATCAGATCGATCTTCGACTCCCGGCAGCGGTCGAAGATCGCCCGGCTAAAGTCGTCTTGGCTCGCGAATGTCTTGCGCTCGATCACCGTGCTCGGAATGCCAGCATCGGCGGCAAATCTCAGCCCGCCGGCCGTCGGACTGCTCGAAACCACCAGCCGGATCTCGACCGGCAGCCGCCCGGCGGCGATCTTTTCGATCAGATTCCGCAGCGTCGTGCCGCCACCGGAAATGAGGACGGCAATACGAAACGGACGAGTTGAAACCATTCAGCCACCTTTCACATCACACCATGAGGAGTTGTAGCCCGATCCACAGAGCCAAGAGCGAAACGATAATCGCCCAGGAACCGCAGAGCCTTTCGTGCCGCGACACGGCGATCCGCCAAGACCCCATGGCGGCGATGACGGCCAAGAGGCTAATCGCCTGCCAGCGATTAGCGCTAGAAATGATGTATTCCACCTCGTTCCTATGCTGTTGCGTTTCTCGAACGCCCGAGGCGATTCGTTTCGCTACCGCGACAGCAACCGCACTTTCGCGTCCCTTCTGCACGAACGCAGATGCCACGCCAATTACCATCAGAAGCACGGCCGCACCATAACACCAACGGCGTGGCGTTGTTGTGATCGACGCGTCAGATACAGTTCCCATATCAGATCATCACCCGAGTGGCGCGGGCCACACCCAAAAGGTAACGCTCTCGCCAGCAACGTCGGTTCCACGGCTCTTGACGCCTTCCCCACCTCGCCCCGACTCAATCGCTACGTCAATTCGCTCAAACCCAAGTTGTACGCTAAGCGTTTCCGATTTGATGTAGTCGATGAACAGGCTCACAGCTTCTGGCAGTTTCACGGACTCGGTCTCGTATCTGACGTTGATTCGGTCCGTGAATTGAAAACCGAGTTCCTTACGAGTCTCCTGGAGAGCCCTGACGAAATCGCGGGCGAGGCCTTCGCGGATCAACTCGTCGGTCAACTCCGTGGATAGCACCACGACGACCGCGCGGCCTTGGGCGGCGGCCCAACCGTCTTTGGCTTGCAGACGGACCTGGATGTCTTCCGACCCAAGCGTGACCGGACCGTCAGGCAACGAAAGCGTCGCGCCGCCGGTGGCCTCCAGGTCGGCCAACAGCTTGGCGGCATGCGCTGCGGCCAGCGCCTTCCGGAGAGCCGGCAGCCGCTTGCCCAGCTTGGGACCGAGCCGTTTCAAGTCGGGCAGCACGGTGTAGGTGATGTACTGCTCGGCATGCCCGACGAACTCCACCTCTTTGACGTTCAGCTCGTCGCAAATGAGCGAGGCGTGCTCTTCCAGCCATGGCTGATGCGTGCTGTCGGCCAGCACGACTTCAACCCGTGAAAGCGGCTGGCGAACTTTCAGCTTCGCTCCCATCCGCGCGCTGCGGCCCAGCGAGACAACTTCCCGCATCAACGTCATCCGCGTGGAAAGCTCTTCGTCGATCGCCGCGAGGTCAGCCGTCGGATAGTCGCAAAGATGGACGCTCTCGGCGACCGGCTGCCGTTCTCCGTTGTCGCCAAACGCCGCGACCGCCAGGTTCTGCCACATGGTTTCGGCCAGGAACGGGACGAAGGGGGCGATGAGCTTGCACGTGGTCAACAGGCACTCGTAGAGAGTCCAGTAGGCGTCGGTCTTGTCGGCGGAATCCTCGGCACGGCCACTGCTCCAGAAACGATCGCGGCTCCGACGCACGTACCAGTTGCTCAGGGCGTCGACGAACTCGGTCAGTCGGGTGCAGGCGTTGAAGTTGTCGTAGGCGTCCATGCACTGGACGACGCCTCGCACCGTGCGGCTTAGCTCGCTGAGGATCCAGCGGTCCAGCTCGCCGCGATCGGCCACCGGGCGATAGCCTTTGGCCTTCGCCAACACTTCCGGACTAAGTTGATCAGGCGAGACGCCTGCACCACGAAGCGCTGCGGCCGGGTCGAAGCCGTCGATGTTGGCGTAGATGACGAAGAAGCTGTAGACGTTCCAGAGTCGCAACAGAAACTCGGGAATGCAGTCCTTGATCGCCTGTTCGCTGTAGCGGATCGACGTCCACGGCGGCTGGTTGGCGAAGAAGTACCATCGCAGCGCGTCGGCCCCGTACAGGTCGAAGATTTCGCCCGGGTCGCGGTAGTTCCGCTTGCTCTTGGACATCTTCTGCCCATCCTCGCCCAACATCAGGCCCAGCACGATGCAGTTGCGGAACGGGTGCGGATAGGGGAAAGAAGCGGGAGCGATCTGACCGTTCCCACGGGGCGCTGAATCGCCCAGCCCTTGTTTGGTTTCGTCGTTTTCGCTGAACATCAGCGTGCTGATGGCCAACTGGCTGTAGAACCAACCGCGGGTCTGATCGAGGGCTTCGCTAATGAAATCGGCGGGGAATTGGTCGCGAAATCGTTCTGCTGAGCCGGCCTTGTGCGGATAGCCCCATTGCGCGAAGGGCATCGCGCCGGAGTCGAACCAGCAGTCGATCACCTCGGACACCCGCTCCATGCGGCCGTCTTTGGCCTTGGGCGAGGCGTAGGTGATTGCGTCGATGTACGGCTTGTGGACCTTCAGATCGTCGGCCAACTCGGGGTTCTCCCGCTTGGCATTCTCCCAGACATCGACGCCCTGGACGTCCGGCTTGGCCAGCAGTTCCGTGTAGCTGCCGACGGCTTCCGTGTAACCGGTCTTGTTGCATTTCCAAATCGGCAGCGGCGTGCCCCAGTAACGCTCGCGCGACAGGGCCCAATCGACGTTCGTCTCCAAGAAGTTGCCGAACCGGCCTTCCTTGATGTGCTCGGGCAGCCAATTGATGTGGCTGTTGTTTTCGAGCATCTTCTCCTTGAACGCCGTCGTGCGGATGAACCAGCTCTTGCGCGGATACTGGATCAGCGGATCTTCCTCGGCTCGCCAGCAGAACGGGTAGTCGTGCAGGTATTGCTCCTGGTGGAACAGCTTGCCCTCGGTCTTCAATTGTCGAATGATGTCCCGATCGCAATCCTTCACCCAGCGGCCCTTGTACTCGGGTGTGTCGGCCGTGAATGTGCCGTCGGCGGCAACAGAGCAAATCAGCGACGGGCCCTCGCCATCGACGAAGCGAGCGTGCTCGGCTTGGAGCAAATCGAAGTCCACCTCGCCGAAGGCTGGGGCTTGGTGAACGATGCCGGTGCCCGTATCGGTGGTGACGAAATCGGCCGGCACCACGCGCCACGCGGTATGCTGGCTGCCGCCTTCCTTGAGTCTTCCCTGCTTGTCTCCTTGCAGGTCATAGTAATGCCGAAACGGCGGCACATAGCGGAGGCCCAAAAGCTGCTCGCCGGGCAGTGTCGCGACAACCTCGAACTTCTTATTGGCCTTTTGCGACACCGTCTCGACCAGCGCCGAGGCGAGGACGAGCTTCCGCGAGTCTCCTTCGACCGAGACGATCGAGTATTCCAAGTCCGGCTTCACCGCGGCGAATTGGTTGCTCGGCAGCGTCCACGGAGTGGTGGTCCAGACGAGGAGATCGACATCGCGGAGGCCCTCACCCTGGCCCTCTCCCAGGGGGAGAGGGGACACGAGGGGAAACCGCACGAAAACGCTCGGGTCGGCCACCTCGCGATAGCCTTGCCCCACTTCGCCGCTGCTCAGGGCCGTGCCGCCTTGAGCCCACCACCAGACGATCTTGTAGCCCTGGTAGAGCAGGCCGCGGTCGAACAACGACTTGAGCGCCCACCAAACGCTCTCGACGTAGCTTTGGTGGTAGGTAACGTAGGCTTCGTCCAGATGGATCCAGAAGCCAAGCCGCTCGGTGAGTTGCTCCCACTCGCGTGTGTAGCGGAAGACGCTTTCGAGACACTTGCGGATGAACGGCTCGACGCCAAACGCCTCGATCTCCTCCTTCGAGTGGATGCCCATCTCCTTGCAGACCTCGACCTCGACCGGCAGCCCGTGGGTGTCCCAGCCGGCCTTGCGCTGGCAGTTGTAGCCGCGCATGGTCCGGTAGCGGGGAAAGAGGTCCTTAATGGCCCGGGTCAAGCAATGGCCGGGATGCGGCAGCCCGTTGGCCGTGGGCGGGCCTTCGTAGAAGACGAACGCCGGGCCGTCAGAGCGGGCGGCGAGCGATTTTTCGTAAACCGCCCGATCTTTCCAGAATCGGGCGACTTCTTCTTCAAGTTTTGGGAAGGAAACGGAGCTTTCGACAGGCTGGAACATGGAAAATGCTATGCGAGCGACGCACCAGGCGTCATGTGGTTTACCGATATGGTGCCTCTGCGCACCTTAGCTGATTATCGACGGAAAGCACTAGTAAACCAAGCCTGTCCGCCGGATGCAACGGGATTGACCGGCTCACGGTGTCGGCTAGAATACCCCCAGCATGGAGGATTTGCCGTAGAAATCGGCGCTGCCATTCTGCAAAACTGCGCTGCTGCCGCCTGATCCCCGTGTCACGGACTTCGACGATCTGGTAGTCCAGCCGCTCAGGACTATTCCGCCGCGGCCTGCTCCAGCACGCCCAGCACGATCTTGCGCAGCTTGGGCTCCGCGTCGTTGGCGGTGGCGATGATCTCTTCGATGTTAGCCGGTTTCAGGGCGTCGGGCAGGCAAAGATCGGTGATGACCGAGAGACCCAAGACTCGCATGCCACCGTGCACGGCGACGATCACCTCGGGCACCGTGGACATCCCAACCACGTCGGCCCCGATCGCCCGGAGGAAGCGATATTCGGCCCGGGTTTCAAGGTTCGGGCCGGTGACGGCCGCATAGACGCCCTTGTGGGCGACGAAGTCCTCGCGTCTGGCAATTTCGAGCACGCGGCGGATAAGCACCGGATCGTAGGGGCGGCTCATGTCGGGAAATCGCGGGCCAAGGCGATCGTCGTTCAGACCGATCAGCGGATTCCCGTTCATCAGATTGATGTGGTCGTCGATCACCATGATGTCGCCGAGCGAGTAGTTCGGATTCATGCCGCCGCAGGCGTTCGAGACGATCAGCAACTCGGCCCCCAACGCCCGCATCACACGGATCGGAAACGTGATTTGCCGGTGCGAATAGCCTTCGTAGCTGTGGAAGCGGCCTTCCATCGCCACGACGGGCACGCCACGCAACAGGCCGCACACCAATTGGCCGTTGTGGCCAACGGTTGTCGACTGCGGAAAATGAGGAATCGAGGCGTAGTCGAGTGTCAACTCGCTTTCGATCTCACCGGAGACGCTGCCCAGCCCCGTGCCCAGCACGATGCCGGCAAAGGGTCGCTCGCCCCAATGGGCCTGAATAACTTCGGTGGCTTGAGCAATCTGTGCGGCAAGTTCTTGCATGGCGGTTACATGGGGGTTGAAGGTGACGCGGCGATTATATCCGGGCCCTTTCCACAGTGTCAATTACGAGGCGCGATGTACTAGTCGCTCTCATGCCGCCGTTGGCACGCAACCGCGTCTCTGTTACCATTGCGACATCTTTAAGGAGGCTGACAATGACGGACGAAGCTGCCGCGGAACCGCAAACCAAGCCGCAACATCGCTGGCAGGCGTTGAGTGCGATCGATCGCCGCGTGCTCGGCGTGCTGGGCGAAAAGGCCAAGACCACGCCGGACGGTTACCCGATGAGCCTCAATGCCGTGTGCACCGGCTCTAACCAAAAAAGCAACCGCTGGCCCGTCATGCAACTTGAACTGGACCAGGTCGAGGAGTCACTCGATCGGCTCCGCGCGTTGGGAGCGGTGGGAATGGTCGAGGGTGGCGGCCGCGTTCAAAAATACCGCCATTACCTCTACGAGTGGCTCGGCGTCGACAAGGTCGAAATGGCCGTCATGATCGAACTGCTGCTCCGCGGCGATCAGACGGTGGGTGAGCTGCGTGGCCGAGCGTCCCGCATGGAACCCATCGCCGATCTGGCTACACTGCAACCGGTGCTCGATTCGTTGAAGGCCAAAGGGCTGGTCCTTGGGTTTACGCCCGCCGGCCGCGGACACGTCGTCAGCCACGCCTTGTACATGCCGCGAGAAATTGAAACGCTACGCGAAAAATACAAGGGTGGCGCGCCAATCGGAGAACCGACGTCGGCAGCCACTGCCACCGAACCACCGGCCGGGCGTTCGACAACGGCTCCTTCAGCCCATCCCGCAGTCGTCCAGGAGATTGACGACATCCGCCGCGAGATGTCGGAGCTTCAGGAGCAGGTCAATCGGCTACGGCAAGACGTCGACCAGCTTCGAGGCATTTGCTAACCCTCGCCACAAACGTGCCTGCGCCTCGGGCGACGTGGGCGAAAGAGCCTCACGCGAAGCCTAATGAGCACGCTGAGCCATGCTACCAGCAATGGTGGCAGCGCGGGGCAACGTAGATCGCGGGGCCGGCGTACGGATCCGGATAGACGGGTTGCACGACGACCGGTGGCGGAGGCGGCGAAGCCTGCATCGCGGCAATTACCTGCGGGCTGACGCCTTGCCGGGGAAGATTGATCAGATCGTCGGTCGTCAGCGGCGCCGCCATGCCGTGCGAGCGGATGTGATTGATCATCAGATCTTCGCGGACTTGCGCGTGGGCCATGGCGACGACTTCGCCGATGGTCACCGCGCCCGGCGCAACGGGGCGACCGAGCTGCGCGGCGATCGCGCGGTTGCGAGCCTCGGACTCGTCCATGGCGTTGCCGACGGCGGCGCCGCCGAGAGTGCCCACGCCTGCACCGATGGCCGCGCCGGCCAGTGGGTGTCCGGTCGCGCCGCCCACAATGGCCCCGGTGCCGGCCCCGAGCAGGCCGCCAAACATCGCGCCATCACCGGTATGAGTTCCGGTGGCGCATCCGGCCAGGAAAATCACGAAACCGAGCGGGGCGAGGCGGCGGAGAGGGCGGGCGGACTTCAACGGAGTCTCCTTCGGGCGCAAACAGGGGGGCCGGTGCGGTCGTGGGCAGCGTTTGGTCGCGGTGTTTTTGCCAGGCTGGCGTAGCAGATTGTCCCGGCAATCGCGACCAAGCGTCAAGATCAGTTAGCGCGATTAGGAAGACTAGGCAACTCTCACCGCAACCCATGCAGTCCTAGCCTCGCCCGCTCCGCATTGACCCAAAGGATCGCTCGCGGCTCTTTCTTCAAGAACTTCACAAGCTGAGAGTTCGTGCATCCCAGCGACTCCGCCGCGGCCCTGGCATCAAAACCATGGGCGGCGACAACGTCGAGCGCCTCGGCGAGCATCGCCGGGAAATCGTCGTGTGTCGCAGCGACCCCAATTCGCCCACCGGTGCAACGCGACTTCCACAAAGGGCTCGGGCCAGCGTCCAACTCGCGGCGCATTCTCAGTTCCAGGGCTAGATTGACTCGCAACCTCGCCAGGGCCACGGAACGATTCTCCGCTTGGCTGCGCCGCTCGCTGGCTTCGGCCTCAATGCCGGTCGATCGGTGCCGCAGCGCAACGGCCGTGGCAACCTTGTTGCGATGCTGGCCGCCCGGCCCAGAGCGGCGGAGAAATTGGACGTCGCATCCCTCGAACAGCTTCTCCAGCGGCAATGCGGCAGGATGAATCTGTTCCATCGGCGGCGTCCTACCGTAAGCGGAGAATAATCCAAAGGCCTTGCATTGCCCCACCCGGCCGGCAATACTGATGACATTATACCTTCCCGGCGGCAGCGTCACCTGTTGGAGGCATCGTCTAGTATCGTGAATCAGCATCGGAAATTGCAGGCGTGGGTCGAAGAAATGGCTCGTCTTTGCGGGCCGGACCAGGTTGTCTGGATCGACGGGTCCGAGCAGGAAAAAGATCGGCTGACGCGGGAAGCCGTCTCGACGGGCGAGATTATCGAGCTTGACCAGAAGAAGCTGCCGGGCTGCGTGTACCACCGCACGGCCGTCAACGACGTCGCCCGAACGGAGGAATTGACGTTCATTTGCTCGCGGCGCCGCGAAGACGCCGGACCGACGAACAATTGGCTCTCGCCCGACGAAGGCTACCGCCGCGCCAGCGAAATCTTGGCCGGCTCGATGAAGGGACGCACGATGTACGTCATCCCCTTCTCGATGGGGCCCGTCGGCTCGCCGTTCAGCAAAATCGGCGTGGAACTGACCGACAGCATCTACGTGGTGCTCAACATGCGCATCATGACGCATGTCGGCCCTCGGGTGCTCGAACAGCTTGGCACGGACGGCGA
>JAJFUI010000206.1 GCA_021372555.1 Planctomycetaceae bacterium
CAATGATTCGATGTGAGGGTTCTCCCTCACGGAGCTTCGCCCTTCACAGGTTCCTGCCCCACCTGTGAAGGGCTTTTTGTTGCGCCACGCAAAAAGGGCCGTGCCGATGCCTTTCGTGCCGCGGACCGCCACTCTCGCTGGCCCGCATGTTCCGCACATCTTTCTCGCTGCATGACACCAACGGCCATCGCCGTGCTAATTTGCATCGAGTTTGTCGGTTGTTCCGATAATGCGTCCGCCGACTGTGCCAATTTTGCCGGCCGTGCCGTTCCTAACGGAGTTCTTGCATGTGTCGGTTCGATCAACGAAATGGGATTCAACAGGGATGTTGCCGTCACCCGCGCTTCGCCGGGTGGCATCGTTTCACGGAGGAGCATCATGCTTAGCTGTTCATACCGGGGCAGCGTCTGCCTCGTGGCCATCGCACTCTTGGCGGCTTCGACCAAGCTGCAAGCGCAAAACTATGCCGACCCCACCTACCCTGGCGTGGGCAATCAAATTCAGGCGACGCCGACGGGCCAGTATGCCGTTGCCGACAATGCCCCGGCCGATCGCCCGCCGGCGCCGACCGCACAAGACGTCAACAACGCCGACTTGATGAAGCGCGTCTCCGACCTCGAAAAGAAGCTGGCCGACTACGCCAAGGCCGCCGAGGGCAAACCGGCCCCGGCAGCTCCCTTGAAACCGCTGGTAACCCCTAGCGGCCGCATCCAGTTCGACGCCGCCAACTACACGCAAAATCCGACCAGCGTCAGTCAGATCAACAACATTCCCAACGCTGTCGGTTTCCGCCGCGCCCGACTCGCGTTGCTCGGCGAGTATGAGATCTTCGACTACGTCATCGAGATGGACTTCGCCAACCGCAGCGCCCTTTCCGCAATCGACACGAAAAACCAGTCCACGGCCTTCAAGGACGTCTTCATTCAGATCCGCGATCTCCCGTGGCTTGGCGTCGTCCGCGTCGGCCATTTCAAGGAATGCTTTGGCCTCGAAGACCTGACCAGCGACAACTACACGACGTTCATGGAGCGCTCGCTCAATGACGAGGGCGCCTTCTGCCCTGGCCGTAACAACGGCATCATGGCCTACAACTGGAGCGAATCTCAGCGATCCACCTGGGCGATCGGCGCGTTTACGAACCAGACCGGCTACGATCAGCCGCCATTGTTCCAGTACGACCACTGGGGCGTCGACATGGCCGCCCGCGTGACATATCTGCCCTGGTACGACGAGGCCAGCAACGGCCGCGGACTGCTCCACACCGGCCTAGACTACGCCTACCGCAGCGCGCCGGACAACACCATGCTGTTCAGCACCAAGCCGGAGTCGGGGTTCGCCAACTCGATCATCAGCTTGAACATGACGGACGTTAACCAATGGCAAGTCGCGGACGCAGAGTCCGCCTTGGTCTATGGCCCGCTCTCGCTGCAATCGGAGTTCTTCGGCGCGACGGTCAACCACACGAACGGCCTCAACAACAATCTTTATGGCTGCTACGCCTTTGTCAGCTACTTCCTGACCGGCGAGAATCGGCCGTACAACCGCAAGCTGGGCGTCTTCGACCGCGTCCGTCCGTTTGAGAACTTCTTCCGCGTGCGAACCTCCGACGGCGACGTTGCCACTGGCATCGGCGCCTGGGAAGTCGCCTACCGGTTCTCGTACATCGACGCCCTCGATGACCTTGCCGTGAAAGGGGCCGGCCACGCCGCCGACCACACCATCGGCCTCAACTGGTACATGAACCCATTCACTAAGCTGATGTTCAACTACGTCCACTCGCAGGACACGTACAACACCGCCGCGACGACTACCCTCTCCGGCGGCAGCATCGACGTCTTCGAAATGCGGTTCGCCATGGACTTCTAACCCGTGGTGCCCATCACGCCCCGCGTGATTGAGGCCGATCGCTTTCAAGCCAGTTCAACGAAAACATTACCGGATTACGTCCGACAGGAGATCACGTCATGCGAAAATGCGCCGTTGCCTTGTTGCTCATGTCCGCCATGGGGCTGGCGAGCATGTCCGCCGGAGCGAAAGATGAAAGCTGCGTCGGAAGCAACTCGCCCTGCTGCGACCGGTGCGGATGCCACTGCGACTGCCTGCAGAAGGTCTGCCAGATCGTCTGCGAGCCGAAGGCGGAGATCAAGAAGTCCTGGTGCGTCGAGAGCCAAGAGATTGGGCTCCTGATGCCCGGTCGTCGCGATTGCTGCGACGACTGCCCTCCGCCGCCTCGTTGCGGCCGCACAAAGTGCGTGCAGAAGCTGGTGAAGAAGGAATGCAAGGTCGAGGTTCCGGCCTACAAGTGCGTCGTCCGCTACATGTGCCCGACCTGTGTGGAAGGCACGACCGCCGGCGCGGCCCACGTTGCACCGACGCAGCCCTCTGCTCCGCGGCCAGCCCCCACGCCTGCTCCGGCCCAGCTTCCCGCGCCGCCGAAGCGAAGTGCAAAGTAGCAATCCCACGGCAACACGGCAGCGGGGCAACCGCAACGGCCGCCGTCCGTAAGCCGCAACTGACGCAGACTCGCAATCACATCCTGCCCATCAAGCCCAGACTCCGATCCGGCGTCTGGGCTTTTTTGTTGCCGGACGCCTGCGCGGACTCGCGGCGGGGCAAGCGATGACTACGACGGACTCCGGGCCGGCGTGCGAGCCAAAAGCTGCCGCTTCCAGTAGTCGTACTGCGGTTCGCCCTTGCGGAAAGTAAAGACGGCGTCGGGCAACTTGCGGCCCTGCCGATTGAAAGAGTGAACCCGCACCAGGAGCACGTCGTCGCTGGTGCGCTCGATATCCCAGGACTGAGGTTGTGCAGCGTACACGGTTGCGTCTCGTTAGGTCGAGGGATTGTGCCCCGAAACGGTTACCGATTTCTAGCCCAGTTCCGCGACTCGATCGCCAGAAGCCGGCGCTTCATTGCCGATCCTCCGGCCGCCGAGTAACGGCCAATACTGCCATCCGACCTCACCACACGGTGGCAAGGAACCAGTAGTGGGGTTCGATTCGCCGCCATGCAGTTGCCCACGGCTCGGGCAGCTCCCGGAACGCCCACTCGGGCGGCTAGTGCAGCATAGCTTATTGTTTCGCCGTAGGGAATACACCTGCACTGTTCCAAAACGCGGCCGCAAAAGCTGCCAACTCGCCCCTGGCTCACCAGAATGTCGTTCAAAGAGTCGGGCTCGCCGGCGGCAAACGCCTCTAGACGCCGCACCAAGACCGCCACCTGCTCACGAAGCCCGCAATCCCGCCCTGGCCGAACCGTCACGGGCGCGGACGCTTTCGTCCTCAACGCTTTTGTCGCTGCCGCGGCCGATGCGTGGCCAAATGTCAGTTCGACCACTGCCTCACCCGCCATCGCGACGGCCATCCAGCCGAGATCGGTGGGGAAAACCACAACCAGCTCCCCACAAAACCCTGGCGGCGACACGGTGGATCGCATAGGATGAGGTGTTGCGCGCTTTGGGGGGAGGCGGGCGGAGGACATGAAAGGCCACTGAAAATGAACGGTTACGCCTCTTTGTGCGACGACTTCTACGTCAACATGAATCTCGGCACAGAGATGGAATTGCCCGCCAATCGCGAAACCGTCCTCCACTTCTTCGAGCGGGTGCAAAAAACCTAC
>JAJFUI010000212.1 GCA_021372555.1 Planctomycetaceae bacterium
TTCACTCGGAGGACGGCGATCGAGCTTGACGCGCTCTCTCGGTTACCGCGGTGATGAACTCGGTCTTCGCCTTCGCATACGCGACGCGATCGTCCGGATGCTCGGCGGCCAGCCGTAGCTTAAGCTCCTGATACGCGGCAGCCACTTCCGGATGCGTGATGAGATAGTCGCGGAACAGGAGAGCGTCCCACTGCGGGAAACGCCGCTCGACCATATGGATGTGGTGCGTGCGAACGCCGTGGGCATCTCGCTTGATAAACCAGGCGTATGACGGCGGAGCGTCCTCGCTCCACATCGGTCGCCAAAAGTAGTCGTAACCTTGCGATTCGAGGATCGGCACGATCTCTCGCTTTGTCTGGTCAAGGCTCACGACTTCGACGAGCATGTCGATGATCGGCTTGGCAGCGAGCCCGGGGATCGCCGTGCTGCCGAAGTGCTCGATCCGGCGAATCGAACCGGCAGGCAAACAGGATTCAAGATGCTCTTTCTCGCGATGGAATACCGCAGGCCAGTCTGGGTTGTGGGGGACGATCTCAACGACCTCTTGCACGACCCGCCGGATGCGTTGTTCTAGCGTTTCGGGGGGTCTTTGGGCATTCAATATTCGACCCTCACCAGGAAGAGCCCTTGCGGTGGCGCGGTGGGGCCGGCGGCGCGGCGATTCATTGCGCGGAGCACTTCGCCCGGCCAGCTTTCCGGCCGTCGTCCGCGTCCGACCTCGACGAGCGTGCCGACGATCGCGCGGACCATGTTATAGAGGAAACCATCGGCCTCGACTTCGATCGTAATGCACTCCTCACGTTCCGCGTGAGGAAGGTACCCGCCCTCCCCTGCCCCGGTCTCTGCGACGTCGCAGTGTCCCGGGGATACGCCGCCTGCATCGAGGCCCTCCCGCCCTGCCCTGCCCCGCCGGACGCTAATGTCGAAAATCGTGCGGACGCTGGTCGCCCGCTCCGCACCGGAGGTCTCGAAGCTGCGAAAGTCGTGCTTGCCCAACAGTGCGGCAGCCGCCCGATGCATTGCCTCGGCATCGAGCCGGGCGTAGATGTAGTGCCAGCAGTAGCGACGGTGAAACACGTCGCGGACCGGCCCGTCGTGAATCACGTAGCGGTACCGCTTGCGGACAACGTCGCTGGTGGGATGATAGCCCTCGGGCACCTCCGTTACGTCGAGAACAGCGATGTCGTCGGGCAGGTTGGCGTTCAGTGCGCGTCGCAGGACGTCGGCCGGAAGGCTCGATTCCGTCTCGACCCGCACCGCTTGGCCCAGGGCATGCACGCCGGCGTCCGTGCGGCCGCTGGCGAGGACGCGAATCCGTTGGCCCGTCACCTTTTCCAGGGCGGTTTCCAATGTCTGCTGGACGGTGGGCTGGTCCGGCTGAAACTGCCAGCCAGCGTAATCCGTGCCGTCGTAAGCGATAGTAAGTCTCAGAGTGCGCACGGCTTGAGTGTAGCGTGTGGCGCCGTCGCCGGGAAGACGCGATGGGGACCTGCCGTCGGCCGCCAACCGATCTAGATCCGGTCGCCCGACTCAACCGAGCGGACGATTTCGAGGACGTCGGCGATCACGGCCTCGGCGGTCGGCCAACGGCCGGCGCCCTTCCCATAGACCAAGTCGCGTTCGCCGTCGAGCCATTCGATTTCGGCCGCATTCCCTTCGGCGGTGACGTGCGCCAGCGGATCATCGCTGTCGAGCCGGCACAATCGGACCGCGCCCGTCGGAACGCCGTTGTAAACCACCGAGGCTACGTGACGAAGCACCTGGCCGTCGACACGTGACACCGTTGCGGCGTCGATCGCTTCTTGGGTAAGCGGCTCCCTGCAGACCTGGTTCGCCGGAAGTCGCCCAGCGCCGATCGTGTCAACAGCCACGGCCAACTTGTCCGCGGCGTCGAGGCCGCCAAGGTCGCGCGACGGGTCGGCCTCGGCCAGGCCCAGCGACTGCGCGTCGCGCACGGCGTCGGCAAGCGTGCTGCCCTGGGCGACGCGATCCAAGACATAGTTTGTGGTTCCGTTCAAGATGGCGCGGAGGGACCGAACGCCGCGGCCTCGTTGCGTTTCCAATCGCTCCAACAGCGGCATGCTTCCGCCGACCGCGGCTGAGTATCGCAGCAGTCGGCCGTGCTCTTGCGCGAGCTGGCGAAGGTTCGCGCCGTGCTCTGCCAGCAACGCCTTATTGGCCGTGACGACGTGCGCACCGGACCGAAGCGCCGCCGTAACTGCTTGATGGGGGACATCGACGCCGCCGAGGACCTCGATGACCAGGTCCGCGCCTTCGCCGGCGGCCGCCACGGGGTCGGCGGTCAGCATCGCCGGCGACACTATGTCCGCGCATTCAGGCGCGACGTTTTTCGCGGCGACCCGCACCAGCTCGACGAAAGGTTGCAGTTGGCCGAGCAACTCGCAGACGCCGCCGCCGACTGTGCCACAACCGAGGAGCACGGTCCTGAGGCGTCGCTGCGCGGGTGCGCTCCGTTCGAGCGAAGCGGGCCCGCGGCCGATTCTTGTCGGTCTGGCGCCGTTGAGCCGACCCAACTCAAACTCAATTCGGTGTTTGGTGGCAAAGCGAACCGCCTTGTGCTGCACGATCGACCCATCGGTGGCCAGCGCGTCGTTCCAAGTCGCCGCGCTAAAGCGTTGCGGCCGCGGACCGGCGGCGGCCGGGTCGCGCTCGTACAGACCATCGACGTCCTTCACCAAGCGGCAACGGTCCGCGCCGAGACGGTGGGCGAGAAACAGCGCCGTCAAGTCGGAGCCGCCACGGCCGAGCAGGCAGGGCCGGCCGTCCTCGTGAGTGGCGACGAATCCAGGAACGACCACCACCCCAAGTTGATCCAGCATTTCCAGCAGCGGCGACGCTGAGAGCGAGGTGGGCGATGCGTCGAGCGCTGAACCTTCGGCCTTGAGCCCGAACGCGGCGGGCGTCAACACGGCGGCGGGAACGCCGGCACGGTCCAGGTGCAGGCCCAGCATCGCGGCGCTCTGCGCCTCGCCGGTCGAGACTAGCGCGGCCACCGACGCCGCCGACGGTCTGGCGGCCAGCCGATGGCATCTGCCGAGCAACTCGTCGGTCACGCCCGCCATTGCCGACACCACGGCCAGCACGCGATAGCCCTGGCGGCGCCACCGGTAGATTTCGTGCACCGCCAGCCGAAGCGTCGATTCGTTGGTAAGAATCGAGCCGCCGAACTTGAGGACAATCAGGGGGCTCTCGCGTGTGATTTGGTTTTCGGATTGCCGGACGGACGTCGAAGCGCGCACCGGAGTGGGAACCAAGGACTCGGAAAGGTCGTACATGCCGCGATCTCCGCACGGCATCAAGAGCGCCCCACAAGGGGTTGGGAAACGGCGACCATCGCCGTTCTTTTGACGGAGCCCACATCCGTGGCGGTTCCGCCCGCATCGCACCCTATCCTAGGGTTGGCTCGGCACCGCGACAGCTCGGAAAGAACGGAGCTGCTCGGTTGCCACCCGGGTGGCAAAAGCCCCCGGGACTCTTGATGCAGACCGCAATTTTAGCTTACTAGCGGCGATTGCGTCAAGCGGGGATTCGAAACAGCGGCAGAACGAAGTCGTTTTCCGGATGTTTGTCACGTTGCCGCGGGCAACAGTTGATAACCACCTCGGCCCCCCTCCACACCGCCTTACGCCGCTTGCGTCTTCACCAGCAGCTCTGCAATTTGCACCGCGTTGGTGGCGGCGCCCTTGCGGAGGTTGTCGCTGACGCACCAGAAGGCCAGACCGTTCGGGCAGGAAAGGTCCTCGCGTACGCGGCCGATGAATGTCTCGTCGCGATTGTCGCTGTTGATCGGCATCGGATAAAGCTTCTTGCTCAGATCGTCGACCACGACCAAGCCCGGTGTGGCGGCCCAGAGCCGACGGGCTTCCTCCGCGGTAATCTTCCGCTCCGTCTCGACCAGGATGCTCTCGCTGTGGCAGTTGGCCACCGGCACGCGAACGCAGGTTGGGCAAACCTGAATCGAATCATCTTCGAGCATCTTCCGCGTCTCGTACACCATCTTCATCTCTTCGGAGGTGTAGCCCTCGTGCTTGGGCGAACCGATCTGCGGAATGCAGTTGAACGCGATGGGATAAGCGAACGTCTCATACGGATAAGGTTCCCCGGCAAGCTGCGCCTTGGTGCCGCCAAGCAGATCGCGGGAGCCGGCCAAGCCCGCCCCGCTGACCGCCTGATAGGTGCTCACCACGACGCGGCGGACGCGGCCCGCGTCGTGGAGCGGCTTGAGCGCCTGGACCATCTGCGTCGTCGAGCAATTCGGACTGGCGATGATCCCCTTGTGGCGGCGAATCGCGTGCGGGTTGACCTCGGGAATCACCAACGGCACGCTTGGATCCATCCGCCAATAGCCGCTCTCGTCGACCACGATGCAGCCCCGCCGTACGGCATCCGGGATGAAGTCACGGGCGACATCGTCCGGCGTGCTGCTGATGACCAGTTGCACGTCGTCGAAAACCTGCCCCTGCAGGGCTTCGACCGTTATTTCACGGCCCGCAAACCGGATTTTCTTGCCCGCCGAGCGACCGGAGGCGATAAACTTCAGCGTTCGATGCGGAAAACGGCGTTTCTCCAGCAACTCGCGGATGATCGTTCCCACAGCGCCGGTAGCGCCCACGACTGCGACCACATCGAACATCGACGTTCTCCCTGATGGGTGATTCTTAGCGACGGCTCTTAAATTATCGTAGCATTCGGCGAACACCACAACCGCGTGTGGCCACTTTTCGCGCTCGTGACAGTGGGCGGCCCCGTGCATGCCGCTTTCCATGCCCGACAACGCGTCAAGAAACGAAAAAGCCCACGGACCGAAGCCCGCAGGCTCTTCGTTCGCGATATCGTCGGACTTCCTACTGCGCCGCGGCGACTTGCTCGGCCGGAGCATTGAAGCCAAAGGCGATCGCCTGGACCTGACCGGCCGTCAGGACGACGGTCTGGGTGTCCTCAACCGTCTTGCCGTCGCGGACCACTTGGGCCTTGACGACGTACTTGTAGCTCAGGCCAGATTTCAGGCCGTAAGAGACAAACTGCCGCCGGCTACCGGTGCTCTTGGTGGCCAGGCCATTGACCGTGACCTTGGCATCGTAAGGAACCCAGACGGTCAAGATGCCGCTTTCGTCGGCCGAGGTAGCGCTGGTCTTGGGCGTCGGTGTGGGCGACGGCGACGAAGGCATGCTCGGCATGCCGGGCTCAGCTCCTGGCGCCGGAGGCACCGAAGGGGCAGGCGCCGGTTCCGTGGGTAGGGGCTGCTCGGGTCGCTTGGCCGGCGTGGGGGTTTGAGCCTGGGCCGGTGCAGCCGGCGTGTAGACGGCCGTGCCATCGCAGCAGCCTGTGACGATCGGGTAGCTGCAAGTGGCGCAGCCCCAATCGCAGCCGCCGCAACAAGCGGTCCGCCATCCCCAGCCGCAACCGTAGTAACAGGGCGAATAGCAGGAATAGCAGCCACCCCAGTAGCCGCGCCATCCGCAGCCCCAACCGTAGCATCCCCAGCCGCAACCACCGCACCAGCGGGCGCTGGCTTGCGGGGCCGACGCGGACAGGGCGGCGACGACTAGAAGCGCGATTACCAAGAATTTCCGACTTGTTCGAATCATGTGTGTGTCACTCCCTTTTCGTACAGAACAGACAGATGTGTAGCGCACCGTCTGTAGGTAGGATAGCAGGCGGGTCATGAAATTCAAGTAGTCTGGGGTGACTTGCGCGGCATCGCGCTTTACAAAAAAGACGCGGTTTACACAATTTTTCCCTGTCATCGGGGTTTCCCCTAACCCGACGTTGTCGCCCAAGCGCGCGGCATTCGCTGGGAACCGTGGCCGATACGTCCCGCGCAAACAACAAAGGCCATGCAAACGTCACAACGGGCGCCACACGCCGCTACTGCCGGATGTCTGATTTCTTTACTGCCTTGAGCTGGAGATCATCGAAGGAGATCTCTCCGACGGCGCCGAGCAACCCGAGCCGCACGATTGCCTCTCGAGTTCGCTTCGGAACGGGAATTCGCCGCGTGTCGGTTTCCCAATCGAATGTGCCACGCCAGGGGCCCAGCGCAACTTCACCCATGTGGGCTCGGTTCTCATCGAAGAAGCTGACGACGACGCCAGGCAGTTCCCGCATCGTCTGGCCAGAACGCACGTCCTTGGCCCGTACCCGCACCGAGACTTCGATCGCCTGCACCTTCCGGCCATCGATGGCGAACCCTTGCAAGGCCTGGCTGCCGAGGCCCGGCGTCAAGTTGCTGAAGGTCACGTAGCGGCGACCGTCCGGCGCATCGCTGGCATCGACCACCTTCAGTTGCCGCTGATAGTGCCAGCCGATCGGCGACGGCGGCTGTCCCTGAAGTTGCTCGAAACTGCCGTTGACGATCGTCGGATTAGCCGGATCGGGGAGCCGCTCGCGGCCCGCTTCTGCTGCGCCCGTCATGGGGACGAACAAGGTGGCCTGCAACGCCTCGGAGACCATCTTGCCCTTTGTCTTCTTGAGTAGGTAAAGCGTCTGCTGATAGCGTTCGCCGACCGGGATCACCATTCGCCCGCCTTCTTTCAGTTGAGCGACTAGCGCGGGCGGCGCTTTTTCGGGCGAGCAAGTAACGATGATTTTGTCGAACGGTGCGTGTTCGGGCCAACCCTCGTAGCCGTCGCCCACCTTCACATGCACGTTGCTGTAATGCAGTCTTTCCAGCGTTTGCTCGGCGCGGCGGCCCAGCTTTTCAACGATCTCGATGGTGTAGACCTCGCGGACGAGCTTCGCCAGCACGGCAGCTTGATAGCCGCTGCCGGTGCCAATTTCCAGCACTTTGTCGTCCGGTTGCGGATTGAGCGCCTCGGTCATGCAGGCCACGACGAACGGCGGCGAGATCGTCTGCTTTTCGCCGATCGGCAGAGCCATGTCATAGTACGCCTGCTTGCGGAGGTTCAACATGACGAACTCGTGCCGCAACGTATCGCGCATCGCTTGAATCACGCGTTCGTTCTTGATGCCGGCGCCGACGATGGCCTTGTCAACCATCTCGTTCCTGGCCGCATCGAAACCCGACCGTGACTGAGCAACGGCGGCCGAAGCGTCATACGCCAGCGTCGCTAAAGCCGTGATAAAGAGCAGTATCGCCGTCCGCATCGTTTCGACCTTTCGTGGCGGGATCCAGCGCGAGCCACGGACTTTCTCAGTCCTTCTACAATATACTGCTCATTCTAGGCGTTCCCCGGTTACTGGCCTCGCAACGGCCTAGTTTTGCCCCACGTCGTCTGCGATAATTGTCGGTACTTGCCGCAATTTCCCCACTATCAGACCATGTTGAATCAAGCATTGAAGGATTTCGTTGTCGATCACCTGTTGCCGCGGGTGCAAACGCCCTCGCAATACATCGGCGGCGAGTGGAACGCTGTCCGTGCAGAGTGGGGGGCAGGCTGCCGAACTGCCGCCGCCAACAAGGCAGATTCCCGCGCCGCCCCACGGGGTAAACTCTGCCTTTGCTTTCCCGACACCTATTCGATCGGCATGAGTTGCCACGCCGTGCAGGTGCTTTATGACCTGATGAACCGCCGTGAGGGTTGGGCGTGCGAGCGAGCCTTCGCGCCGATGGAGGACTTTGAGCGGCTGCTTCGCGAGCATCAACGTCCGCTTTACGGCCTGGAGACGTTCACGCCGCTGGCCGACTTCGACGTGGTCGGATTCACGCTACAACACGACCTGTGCTACACCAACGTGCTGACGATGCTCGACCTGGGCGGAATCCCGCTCGCGGCCGAGCAGCGAACGATCGAGCATCCGCTGGTGATCGCCGGCGGTCCCTGCGCGGTCAACCCCGAGCCGATGGCTCGGTTCATCGACCTCTTCGTCATTGGGGACGGCGAAGAGGCATTGCCAGAGGTTTGCAATCTTTGGGCGGAACTAAAGCAGTCGGGCGGTGACCGGCAACGCATGCTCGCCGAGATGGCCGCTCGGTTGCCGTATGCGTACGTCCCTAGTTTGTTCGATGCTCGTGGGCCAGGGTGCCAGGCTGATCGCGGGGCGTCGGGGTGTGAAGCTAATTGTGGGGCAGGTTGTCAACCTGCCACCACACGGACGATCGAACCGGCGATCGTCGCCGACTTGAATGCCTTTCCCCCGCCGGTCGCACCGATCGTCCCTTATGTCGAGTGCGTGCAGGATCGCATCGCCATCGAGATCATGCGCGGCTGCCCGGGTAAGTGCCGCTTCTGCCAGAGCACGACGCTCAAACGACCGCTTCGCTATCGCAAGGTAGAGACGATTGTCCAGGCGGCCATGGAGCAGTATCGCAACACCGGCTACAACGAAATCTCGCTACTCTCGCTTTCGAGCAGCGATTATCCTGAGTTCGACGAGCTCTTGCGGCGGCTCCAAGAGACGTTCCGCCCGCTGGGCGTCAGCATTTCGCTCCCAAGCCTCCGGATCAACGAACAACTGCGGGCGGTGGGAGAACTGCTAAACACCGACCGCCACTCGGGGCTAACGCTGGCGCCGGAGGCCGCCCGCGAGGAGATGCGGCGGCGGATCGGCAAGCCGATCACCGACGAGAATTTGCTGGCCGGCTGCCGCCGAGCGTTTGAGAACGGCTTTTCCCGGGTGAAGCTGTACTTCATGTGCGGCCTGCCCGGCGAACAGGAAACCGACTTGGAAGGAATCATCGAGCTTTCGGAGAAGATTTCCCGGCTGGGCAAAGAAGTGACCAGCGAGACCGGACCGGGCCGTTATGCCGAGGTGGTGGCGAACGTGTCGAACTTCGTGCCGAAGCCGCAAACACCTTTCCAATGGCACCCGATGCAGCGACGCGAGTACTTCCGCTGGGCGCACGATTTCTTGTACCAGCGGAATCGGTATCGCAGCGTGAAGCTTCGCTGCCACGATGTTGAGGCCAGTCTCCTGGAGGGCGCTCTGTGTCGCGGCGATCGTCGCATGGGCGAGGCGATCGAGCTTGCGTGGAGTCGTGGCGCCCGGTTCGACGCGTGGTCGGAAAAGCTCCGGTCCGAGCTATGGTGGCAAGCGATTTCCGATGCTGGCATCGATCTCGAACAGACACTGCACGTCCCCTACCTTGTCGAGGCCCGACTGCCCTGGGACCACATCGGCACGCATCAGGGCCGAGGCCACCTGGAACGCGAGTGGCGCCGCGCGGCGGAAGCGGCGTGCTGACAAAACGCACACATTGTCATAACAGAAAATTGCGATCGTCGAAATCGACGACTACGCGTACTTGGTTCCTTACATCGAGAGCGACGAGGAAATCTTCCTGAAGACGATCATTCCAAGCCGAAAAGCGACCGCGCAGTACCTGAGGAGGAAACGATGAGGAAGAAGCATGTTGACACCGAAGAGAAGGCGCTGGCCGAGTCGTTTGATCGTGGTGAGTGGAAATCGGTGACGAATCCCACACGCGAGAAGCGAAAGCTCCGCGACGCCGCGCGGGCAACGCTCCGCAAGGATGCCAGAATCAATATCCGTTTGTCCTCAAAAGACCTTGGCGACCTCCAGGTAATTGCGGCGCGCGAAGGAATTCCTTATCAGACGCTTGTTTCCAGCATCCTTCACAAGTTCGCGTCGGGATCGCTGACCGAACAGAGGACGAGCTAGAAACGTCCACAGCGCAGGCCATGCTCATGAACGCGCATGAGGCGATCCACAACGCCGAATGGCTTCTGCCGGGCGCCGCGGCCACCGAAGGCGAAGTCGATCTGCGATGGCAGGCGATCATCGCCATCGGTGAGTTCATCGAAAGCGAGCCAGAGCCGGTCTTGGCATTCGCCGAGCGTTGGGGCCAACACCCAGACGACGATCTGCGTCAGGCAATTGCCACCTGCCTGCTCGAACATCTCCTGGAACGGCACTTTGACATGGTTCTTCCAAGAGCAGAACGGCTCGCCAGGGCAAGCGATCTGTTCGCCCGGACACTGGGGATGTGCTGGCCGTTCGGTCAAGCCGAGCATTCCAATAACGCGGCTCGATTCAAGAGGCTACTGGAAGACCTGGGCGCGTGACGCCGCACGGCGGCAACTACTTCACGCCCGCGCCCGGCTCGCAATCGCGGTCGGGACGGAGCAAGACGACGCCATTGGAGTCGCTGGCGGCCAGTAACATGCCGTGCGAATCTTCGCCGCGGAGCATCGCCTCTTGCAAGTTGTTGACCACGACGATCTGCCGGCCGATAAGCTGCTCGGGCGTGTAGTGACCGCGGATGCCGGCCACGATCTGCTTCTCTTCCTCGCCCACCTTGATCTGCAAGAGCATCAACTTGTCAGCGTTCGGATGCTCCCGGGCGGCAAGAACGGTGGCGATTCGGAGTTCAATCTTGGCGAAGTCGTCGTACGTGATTTCGGGTTTCATGGCGGAAAATCGTGGGCAATGGGCAGTAGTCAAAAGTCAGAGGTGGTCGAGGAAGATGCTGGGCATCGAGGCGGTTGCTTCTTGCGCCGTGGATTCTCTCGGGCCGCCGGCCGCCTCGGTGGTCGTGCGGAGCAGCGGCCCGGGATAGACGCCGGCGGCGATTAGCAACAGCGTGCACAGCACGGCGGCAAACCAAGGGCCACGGCCACCTTCGGGCCGCAGCGTTGTTGACGGCGTGCGAAAGTATAACATGGCAACGACCCGGAGGTAATAGGCCGCCGCAACGGCCGCGTTCAGAACGCCGATCACCGCAGCCGCGATGAACCACCATTGAGTGCCGTGGGGCAGGTTGTTAACCTGCGAAGGGAGATTGACAATCTGCCCCACGACGCCGGCGCCGGTGTTGAGCGCGCCGCCAAAGACTAAGAGCTTGCCCCAAAAGCCCGCCAGCGGTGGGACGCCCGTCAAACTCAGCATGCAGACGGCCATCATCGCTCCCGCCATCGGGCGAGTGCGTCCCAGGCCGGCCAACTCGTCGATGCCGTCCACGCGTCGATTAGGTCCGCCCAGGTGCTCAGCGATGGCGAACGCCCCGAGCGTGGCTAGCGCATAGACGACGACGTAGAACCAAAGCGTCGCCAATCCATCCCACTCGCCGGATTCGCGGCCGCCGGCCAGCGCAACGGCCAGCGCCAAGAGCATATAGCCGGCCTGGGAGATTGAAGAATATGCCAGCAACCGTCGGAAATCGTCCTGCCACAGGGCCATGACGTTGGCCACGGTCATTGTCAGCAACGACACAACGAGCACCATCTGCCACGCGTGCGGCGCCATTGCCGGCATCGCATCGACCAGGATTCGCACCATCGCGACGAGCCCCGCGGCCTTGGGCACAAGCGACAGCAGTGCTGCGTTGGGATGCGTTGTGCCCTGATACACGTCGGGCGCATAGAAGTGGAACGGAACGGCAGTCACCCGGAATGAAAGGCCTGCGAACACCAGCACCATTGCGAGCTTGGCGAAGGCCGTCAAGGCGATGCCCTGCCCTGCCCCGCTCGCGCCGTCCAAGGCCGCGTGGACGGCCGCGAATTCGGTGATAGCGTGGGGCGTGCCGGCTGACCGCGCAAAGCCGGCGACGCCGCAAAGGAAGCTGAAGCCGTACAGCAGGATCGCGGAACTCAAGACGCTCAGAAAAAAGTACTTGGCCGCCGATTCCCGCCGTGCGACATCGCTACGTCCGAGGTAAAGCAACAGGTACGTCGGAATCGAGATCAGTTCCAACGCCACGAACAGCAGCACCAGATCGGCGGCGCTAGCCACAAGCATCAGGCCCGCAACCGTCAGCAGCAGCGATCCGACGTATTCGGACGTTCCTCCTGCGGTCAGCGGCCGCGAGGAAAGCAGCGCCAGCAAGGCCCCAAGGCCCAGCGCCAGCCATCGCGTGAACCAAGCCAGGGCGTCGATGCGGAGCGGGCCGCCCGCGTCGGTCTCGCTCGTCTGAGCCCACAAGATGGCCGCCGAGGCCAGCAGCGCCGCGCCCGCAATCCAGCTCCACGCGCGGCGTCCGTTCCAAAATGCCCCGGCCAGGTAGATCGCCACCGCCACGGCGACGAGCACGATCTCAGGCATCAACAGGCGTAAGGTGGCGGTGGTCATGTGGTGCAATTTCGAACGAGGTACGATGAACCGCGTCATGGGGAAGTCCGACGCTCGAAGCTCGATATCCGAAGACGCTCGCCGGAACTCGCGTTTCGGACTTCGGATTTCCGACTTCTTCCGTCATTCATGCGCTGGCGTTCCACCGCTTCCATCGCCGGCTTGATAAGATCGTTCAGCGTCGGCGCCATGCGGTCCAGAAAGAAGCTGGGCTGCAGCCCAATCCAGAAGATCATTACCAGCAACGGCGAGAGGCAGAGCATCTCGCGAACCGACATATCGCGGACGATGGTATTGCGGCCGGCCGCCTTCCCCACGCCCCGTTCGCCTTCCGCCTTTCCTTCACCCTTCCGTTTTGCGAAAAACACCCGCTGGTACATCCAGAGCATGTACCACGCTCCGAGAATCACGCCGCTCATGCTCAGGACGGCGATCACGCGAAGCTGAAGCCAGTTGGCCGGCGCCGGTTCGGCCCAGGCTCGCTGAAATACGCCCAACAGCAGAGGGAACTCGCCGGCGAAGCCGTTGAGCCCTGGCAAGGCGATGCTCGAAAGCACCAACACCATCGCGAAGAAGCACAACCGCGGCAGCCGCCGGGCAAGGCCTATCAGTTCGGCGATCTGCCGGGTGTGGAACCGCTCGTAAAGCATTCCGACCACGGCGAACAGACCGCCAGTCGAGAGCCCATGGTTGACCATCTGGAGCACGCTGCCTTGGACGCTGAGGCGATTTACGGCAAAGAGCCCCAACATGCAGAAGCCCAGGTGGCTGACGCTTGAATAGGCCACCAGCCGCTTGATGTCGGTCTGCGCCAGTGCGACCAGCGCGCCGTAGATGATGCCGGCCAGCGATAGCCACAAGAGCCAGGGCATTAGCGCGGCCGTCGCTTGGGGCAACATCGCGACGTTGAATCGGGCGAAACCATAGGCGCCCACTTTCAGCAGCACGCCTGCCAGGATCACGCTGCCAGCGGTCGGGGCCTCGACGTGAGCGAGCGGCAGCCACGTGTGCAGCGGCCAGAGCGGCACCTTGATGGCGAAGCCGGCGAACAGCGCCAGAAAAACCCAAATCTGCAGCGTCGGATCCATCGGATGATTCCGCAGCGCCTCGGTCAGATCGGGGATGGAGAATGTCAGGCTCCGCAGCGCTGGATCAACACTTGGCTCGTAGTAGTTCCACAACACGATGCTCAAAAGGCCCAGCAGCGTCAAGACGCTTCCGGCAAACGTGAAGAGGAAGAACTTGGCCGCCGCCCGACGCCGCTCCGGGCCGCCCCAAATGCCAATCAGGAAAAACAACGGAACCAGCGTGAACTCGAAGAAGACGTAGAACAGAATGATATCCCGGGCGACAAACACGCCGAGCATGCCGGTTTCCAGGATCAGCAGCAGCCGGTAGTAGAGCGACGTCCGCTCAGCAATGGCCTCCCAACTGACCAGCACCGCCACGACCATCAGCAGCGCCGTGAGGGCGAAAAGCCAGAGGCTCAGGCCATCCAGCGCGATGTGGAAGTGGACGTCCAGCAGGGAACCCGCCCACGTGAAATCGTTGTATGCGAACCCGCCCTCGGGACACTCCTTGTATCGGACCGCCATCACGATGGCCGCAATGAGGACGACCACCGCGACCAGCAGCGAGCCAAGCCGCATCCAGTCGCGATTGCCGCGGAGCAGCAGCGCGCCGGCCAATGGCAGGAACAGGGCTATCAAGAGCGTTTGCGCCATATCACATCAACAGCAGACCCAACATCGCCAAAAGCCCCAGCATCATCGCCAAGGCGTAGAACTGCACCAACCCACCTTGCACTGGTCGAAGGGCCGCACCGACCAACGCAGGCAGCCAACCAAACAGATCCACTAGACCATCAATCACACGCCGGTCGAACCAAGCGGCCAACCGGGCAGCGCCCAGCAGCGGCCAAACGACGAGCGCATGGTAGAGCGGATCGAAAAAGAACTTGCCGTACGAGAGACTATAAAGACCAATGACGTTCATCGCCCGGGCCAGTCGCGCGGCCCTTTGCGGCCCGCCAAGGTAAATGAAGGCCGCCAGGACGATTCCTACGAGCGTGATGGCCGTGCTCAGCAATGCGATGCTTTCGTGGCCGGATCGCGGCAGTTCACCCATCGCCGGGCCAAGCCCCGCCAGAGACGGCGAGCCCGCCAGGAATCGGGCGAAGCTGCCAGTCCAGGCAAAGTAGGCGCCAACGCCGGCCGCTCCAAGTGCCAGCGCGATCAACGGCGCGGTCATGACGCGGGGTGACTCCTGGGCGTGACCGCCGGCCACGGCCGGAATCCGCTCTTTGCCCCAAAACACTAGAAAATACGGGCGAAACATGTAGAAATCGATCAGCAATACGCCAAACGTGGCGGTGACGAACAATGCCTCGAAGAGCGTGCTTGCCGCACCGGAGCCGTAGCGCTGCTGCACCGCAAGCACAATCGCGTCTTTGCTCCAAAAGCCCGAGAGCGGCCAGACACCGGCGATCGCCAGGCAGCCGACCAGGAAAGTCCAGTGCGTCACCGGCATGCGGCGTCGCAGGCCGCCGAGCCGTCGGATGTCGATCACGCCGCCCATCGCGTGCATGACGCTGCCGGCGGCGAGGAACAGCAAGGCCTTGAAGAAGGCGTGCGTCAGCAAATGAAACATTCCGGCCGTCACTCCCAGCAGCGTGCCCGTTCCGAGCGCGAGGAACATGTAGCCAAGGTGGCTGATGGTCGAGTAGGCCAGGATTCGCTTCAAGTCCGTTTGCGTGACGGCGATGATTCCGCCCAACAAGGCGGTGACGCCGCCGACAGTCGCCACCGCGCATTGCGCAGTTACGGAAGTGGCAAAGAGCGGCATGCAGCGGGCGATGAGGTAAACACCCGCGGTGACCATCGTCGCCGCGTGGATCAGAGCGCTTACGGGCGTAGGACCTTCCATCGCGTCGGGAAGCCAGACGTGCAGCGGGACCTGCGCGCTTTTGCCGCAAGCTCCCGCCAGAAGCAGCAGACAAATTACCGTTGTGCGCCAATCGCCCGCCGAATTGCCAGCAGCCGCGAAGACCTCGCGGAAGTCGACCGTTCCATAGGTGGTCCAGATCAGGAAGATGCCCAGGGCGAGCCCAACGTCTCCGATGCGATTGACCAAGAACGCCTTTTTGCCAGCGTCGGCGGCGGCGGGTCGCTCGTACCAGAAACCGATCAGCAGATAGCTGCACAGGCCTACGGCCTCCCAGAAGACGTAGAGCAACACCAGATTGGTTGCCGAGACGAGCATCGTCATCGAAAACACAAACAGGCCGATGTAGCTGAAGAATCGCCAGTAACCCAGATCGCCCCGCATGTAACCGATCGAGTAGATCGCCACCAGCGTTGAGATACAGGTGACAATGGCCAGCATCGCCGCGGTGAGTGAGTCGGCCTCGAGCGCGACGTCGACTCGGAAATCGCGTGACAGGGAATGGCCGGGCGACAACGCCTCCTGCCGAGCGGCGTTTTGGCCATCTCCGGCGACATCCGCCCAGCGCCAAAGGCTCACGGTTTCTTGCCCCCCCCTCCCCTGCCCCGCCTGTTCCTGCATGCGAGCCAACAGGAGCAGGCTGGCAACGGAGCTTAGCGCGATGGCGGCCACAACAGGCAGATGGCTTCGCGTGCGCAGGATCGGCGCCCCAAGCGCAGCCGTCAGCACCGCTGCCACCAACGGCAACGCCGGAATCAGGATTAGGAGGGTCTTAATGTCCAACATGAATTGCAGAAATGTTTGCACCGCGGAAATACAGAGGGCACGCCGAACGCATCGATTGGAAGAGACTTAAACCAAGTCGCAAAGAAACGAAGCAGAACCGTTCAAGCCAGGCGATTCGTTTCCGACTCGTTTCTTCTTGGGCTTTTTCCTTCTTCTTCCCTCTGCTTTGCGTCTTTGCGCCTCTGCGCGCCTCATTCTCTCCGTGTCTTCTGAGTCCTCCTTGGCGACTTATCGTTCTCTTCGGCTTATATTTTCGATCGATGCTCCATCCGTTCTCGTGGAGTCTCCGGCTCAGCGCCGGCGGCAGGGAGTCTTGGCAGGGCTTCGGCTTTCAACGGCTCCAGCGGCGGCACTGGTTCAGCCGACGGCGGGAGATTCGCCTCGCGCAGGAATTGCCAGGCGGCGATGTCCAGATTGCCTCGGCATTGGAACAGGGTCACCACCAAGGCCAAGGCGACCGCAGCCTCGCAAGCCGCCACGGCGATGATGAAGACGACCAGAGACTGCCCGCCGAAATCGTTATGAAACCGGCTCCATGCCACCAGGCTTAGCGATACGCCTTGGAGCATAATTTCGACCGACA
>JAJFUI010000220.1 GCA_021372555.1 Planctomycetaceae bacterium
AAACCAGACGAGCGGCAACGAGCCCGCGGAATGACACGCAAATGCCGCGTCGAAACCGGGCGATGCCTCGTAGCTTATCATGCCCGCGGCGAACAGACCGCTGGCGACCGCCCGATCGAGTTCGGCCAGCTTGGGCAAAACCTCGTCGGTCCGGCGGGTCTGAACCACGTCAACCAGACCATCAAAGCATCGCCATCGAGGCCGCGCGGAGCCAATATGCCGACAGAACACCACATTTTCGGTATCGCCCACGCATCCTCCCATGTTCACGGTCGATTGTATTGCCTTCGCCCCGTTCGTCAACGGTCGCGGGTTGGACGGCCCAATCGCTTGACTTTTGGCATGTCCTTCGACTATGCTCGGCGTCATGTCCTTCCGCCGTTCGCTGAGCACGCCGATCATCCTGGCAATCGCCATGTTCGTCCTGCTGGCGGTGCTCATCGTCGGCTGGGTGCTCCTGTCGGTCTTTGGGGCGCTGCAGCACGCGGATTTCTCCGCGGTGTACTGGGCCCTGCTTTCCATCGGGTCGACGTTTCTGGTGCTGCTGGTCCTCGGCGTGGTGCTGTATTTGATCCTTTCGATCAAGGCGATCAACCTGACGCGGCGGCAATCGAACTTCATCGACAGCGTGACGCACGAATTGAAATCGCCCATCGCCTCGATGAAGCTCTACCTGCAAACGCTCAATCGCCATCAGGTGAGTCAGCAGTTGCAGGCTGACTTTCACCACTTCATGCTCGAAGACCTGGAGCGGCTTGATCACCTGATCAATCAGATGCTCGAAGCCGGCCGGCTCGACGCTGAGCGATCGCAGGATGAGGATGAGGACGTCGAGTTGGCCGACCTGTTGCGCGATTGTGCCGCCGCGGTGTGCATGAACTACCGTGTCGCGCCAGAGTGCGTGCGGCTCGATCTCCAACGCGGAACGATCGTCGGGCGGCGCATCGACCTGGACATTGTCTTTCGGAACCTGATCGACAACGCAGTGAAGTACGCCGCTTCGCCGCCGCGCGTCGAGGTGACGCTGCGGCCGACCGACAATGGCAAGGTGATCGTGCGAATTGCCGACAACGGGCCGGGAATACCTCCCCATTTTCGACGGAAGATCTTCGGCCGGTTCGTGCGTCTCGGAATGGAGTTAGAACGCAAGAAGCCGGGCACTGGACTGGGCCTGTACATTGTGAGGACGCTGGTTCGCCGTCATCACGGCAGCATTCGCGTCCACGATCCGGATCAAGGCCCAGGCACGGTCTTCGAGGTCCAATTGCCGGCAAAACCGGCTCTCCCCGGCGGGTAGCGCGAAAGCAAACGCTTCCCGCATCGCCGGAGGGCAGGTGCTCCCATACAGAGCGTGGGAACCAAAAGAAATTTCGGTTACAATCGTCGATCATGCCCAACAACGAGCACATCCTGGTCGTCGAGGACGAAGAGCATCTGGCCACGGGCATTAAGTACAACCTTGTGGCCGAAGGCTATCGCGTCACGACGGTTGGCGACGGCCCCTCCGCGCTGAAGATTCTCCAGGATTCCGCTGAGCCGGTGGACCTGGTAATCCTTGACTTAATGCTGCCAGGCATGAGCGGGTACGCAGTGTGCGAGTCGCTGAGATCGTTCGACATGGACACGCCGGTGTTGATCTTAACCGCTCGGACGCTCACCGAGGACCGCACTCGGGGGTTCGACGCCGGCGCCAACCAGTATCTGACGAAGCCATTCGACCTGGACGAGTTCCTTAGTCGGGTGAAGAACCTTTTGACGTTCCACAACCGCCAGCAGCGGCAGCAGCGTCGGCAATCGGGTGGCATCAGCGCCTTCGAGTTTGGCGAGGCGAAAGTCAACTTCGAGACCTTCGAAGTGACTGTCGGCGACGAGTCGGTCCGGCTGACGCAGCTTGAAATGACGCTGTTGCGGTATTTCGTCGAGAACGAGGGACGCGTGATTCCGCGGCGCGAACTGCTCGAGAACGTGTGGGGAATGCCAGGTACGCTCAACACGCGGGCACCCGACCAGTTTATTCGCCGGTTGCGGAAGACATTCGAGCCCGACCCTGCCCAGCCTCGGCATTTTCTGACGATTCGCGATGCGGGTTACCGGTTTGTGGCAAAGCCGGAGGGTGACGATGAGACCGAGGGTCGATAGTTGCCAGAGCCGCCTGTTGCCACGACTGCGGGCGTTGCGTTTCGCGCAGGGGTCGACTACGCTAGAGTGCGGGCGTTCGTCCACTCGGACTCATCATTTGCATCTCGCAGCGTGACCATGTAAAGGCGAGCATCATGGCAACCAACGCAATTAGCGGCGGCGTGAAGGCAATCGTTCCGTTTCGTGTTTGCGATCTCGGGGGCTGGACCGACACCTGGTTTTCCAATACTGGCAGTGTGTTAAATCTGGGTGTGTTCTGTCGCTATTTCGGCGCGAACGGCCCGTACCGTGGCATCCGGGTCATTGTCTCCAGTAAGGTTGTCGCCCAGAAGGATAGCGGCATTGCGATCGAGGCGGCCGATCCGTTGTTCGATCAGCAGATACCGATCACATCGCTATCAGACAAGGACATCATCAGCCGCAATTTGCTGCTGGCCGGCATCTCGCTTCTTGATCGGAAGTGTCTGCGCGGTCGAGTGACGGAAATTGACATCGCCAGCGTCTTTCCGCCGGGCGGCTCGGTCGGCACGAGCGCATCGGTGAACGTGGGCACCATTGCGGCGCTGAACGGCTACTACGGCTGCGGCTTGACGCGGGACCAGATTGCGCAGACGGCATGGCGTGCCGAGACGGAGGTTATGCACGGACAATCCGGCACGCAGGACCAATATTCCGCTGCGTTCGCCTACGGAGTAAACGCCATTGCGATCACCAAGTTTCCTAGTACGGGGTGCCGGGAAGTGGCTATTTCGAACGCCACACGAAAGGCCCTGGAAAACGGTTTGATCACGGTGTTCTACGGGCAACATGATTCCAGCGCGATGCACAAGCAGGTGATTCGTGAGTTGGAGGGCACGACGAACTCGCCGGTGCTAAAGGCGTTGCGGCAGTTGCCGCAAGAGGCTGAAACGTGCCTGAAGAACAACGACCTGGTCGCCTTTGGTAAGGCAATGCAGAAGAACACGGAGGCTCAACGCGAACTTTGCGATGGACTGGTGTCGCACAAGGCCAACGCATTCATCAACATCGCTCGGCATTGCGGAGCCATCGGCTGGAAGATCAACGGCGCCGGCGGAGCGGGCGGATCCATCACAATCCTGTTTCGCTCTCGCCGCGCGGCGACGAACTTCTACCGTGAGTGCCGCACGAACTATACGCCGGAACTGGGCTACCTGTACTTCGAGCATCAACTCTCGCAGTGCTGCTAGTCCTGAGCAACCAGGAGACGGATGACGTTCCAGTACGAAGAGCGATTTGTTTCAGATGCCGTGCGCTATTATGGCCCGTCGGAGATGCAGCCGAGGACGAGGCTTGATAGTCGCGAATACGCCCGTGCGCGGTCATCGATTCCAACATGGTGTCTCGACGGGCTGGTATGCGGCGCAACGCAATCCGGTGAGCATGCGGTTGTTCTTGTCGTGCGATCCGATCGGGGTGACGCGGCCGGCCCATTTCGAAACGAGCCGTGGGTGATCGGCGGCGTCTGGGACATGGTGACGGAGTGGAAAGAGTTCGTGCGGTTGAAGGTTCTGGGTGAACTGTTTTCCAACGACAACGCAAAAGACGTTCTGATCGATGGACCGATCGGGCCGCAGTTGTTTGCGACCGGCTGGGCGTCGAACGGTGACGGCCCATTCGCTTATCAAGGGGTGACGCTGCAATTCTGCTACCGCGTGCTGCTGTCATCGGTGATCCGGCCCGATGAGTTTCGGCCCGACTCGAATCATGGGAAGGTTCAGGTCATCACCGCGTGGGAAGCGTGCCGGGGCTTGCACCCCTACATTCGAGACGTAATCCACCTGAGCGGCTGGCTCGAAGGGACGTGAAGGGTATGCGGCCCGTTTTCCCATTCTCTCCGGGCCGATTGGATCAGTTCGTGCGATCACCCCTCACCGCTCTCTAGAAAGGATAGGGGAATCAATCGCCGGTTGCTGGCTGCGATGCCCGCGTCATTGCCAACAAGCGACGCAAGGCGGTAGAATTGCTGTTTGTGTCGCTGCCCGCGGTATCCAATTAGCACTTTCGAAGAGCCGACCATGAGTTTCCGCCTGCTCAACCGCACGCGATTTGCCGCACTTTACGGAATGG
The DNA here is from genome assembly GCA_021372555.1 of Planctomycetaceae bacterium. Classification (GTDB taxonomy): domain Bacteria; phylum Planctomycetota; class Planctomycetia; order Pirellulales; family Thermoguttaceae; genus JAJFUI01. The sequence goes on from JAJFUI010000220.1 coordinate 4,228, forward strand.
CGGCCCTTGTTCTAATCTCGGCCGCAACGGCCGGCGAGCGGGGGGCGGGCGGTCTGCTGCAATACGTCAACATTCTGCAAGGGACGGATTCAACACCGGAGTTCAGCTATGGGAACACGCTGCCACTGGTGGGCACGCCGTGGGGGATGACGGACTGGACGCCCCAGACGTGCTCCGACGAAAACCCTTGGTTTTATCGGTATCCGGTTCGAAAGATCCTTGGTTTCCGGGCGACGCATCAGCCAAGCCCTTGGATGGGTGATTACGGCAACTTCTTGATCATGCCGCAGACCGGGCCGCTCGTGCCGGACATCGAGCGTGGGGCTGACTATGACCTCAAGGCGAGCGTCTATCGGCCTGACTATCTCCGCATTGCACTTCCGCGATACGGAGTGACGACGGAGTTGACCGCGTCCGAGCGATGCGGTGTGTTCCGGTTCACCTTCGACAAGGCGAAGACGGGTCGCCTGCTAGTCGATCCGGCGGGGCCGTCGGCGGTCGAGTTCGTCGGGCGACGATTCCAAGGCTTTAGCAAGGCGCACGCCAACCCGGCGGCCGAGAACTACGCAACCTATTTCGTCGGCGAGCTGGATCGCGACGTGAGTCGACACGGCACCTTTGCCGGCAGCGCCAAGCGGAAGATGCAGCGCGGTGAGAGCGAGCCTCGCATTGGCGGCTACCTGGAGTTCGATACGACGGATCGCCCGACAGTGGAGGTCCGCATTGCGACATCGCACATCAGCTTCGAACAGGCGCTGAGGAACCTGCAAACCGAAACCGAGGGCGGTTTCGAGGCGGTCCGGGCGAGGACTATCGCCAATTGGGAAAAGAACCTTAAGCGGATTGAGATTGACGGGACGGACGATCAGCGGCGGACATTTTACACCTGCCTGTATCGGGCATTGAAGTTCCCGCACCGGTTTCATGAACTGAACGCGGAAGGAAAACCAATTCATTTCAGCCCATGGGACGGCCGCGTCCATGATGGCGTCTGCTATGTGGACTCGGGGCTGTGGGATACGTTTCGCACGCAGTTTCCGCTTTACTCGATCGTTTATCCAACGCGACTGGGCGAGATCGTTCAAGGGTGGCTCAATGCATATCAGGAAGGCGGATGGCTTCCGCAATGGCCCAGCCCGGGTGGATTCGGCGGCATGGTGGGCACACACGCCGATGCGATGATCGCCGACGCGATGATGAAACGGATCCCCGGTTTCGATGTCCAGAGGGCTTATGCCGCGCTTCGGCAGGACGCCTTTGGCGTCCGGTCCGGCCAGCGCGACGGCGGGCGTGGGGGGATGAAAGAATACTTGAAGCTCGGCTACGTGCCGCCACGCGCGGCGCCCGATTGGCTTTCGGCGAGCCTGGATTTTGCGTATGACGACTGGTGCGTGGCGCAGGCGGCGAAGCTGCTGGGCAAGACAGACGACTATCGAGTGCTGATGGAGCGGTCGCAAAACTACCGCAAGTGCTGGGACTCGCAGGTCGGCTTCATGCGAGCGAAGAAGGCCGACGGCAGTTGGGCCGAGCCGAAGTTTGATGAGTTTGCTTGGGGAAATGGCTATTGCGAAGGCGGCCCGTGGCAATGCAGTTGGGCGGTTCAGCACGACGCGGCTGGCCTGGCCGAGTTGCTTGGCGGCAAGGCCCTGCTGGCGGCGAAGCTGGACAAGATGTTCGGATCGCCGTCCACGTTTCACGCCGGCGGTTACGGCTGTGTGATCCATGAAATGCAGGAGATGGCGGCCTTGAAGAGCGGACAGTACGCGCAGTCGAACCAGCCGAGCTTCCATCACCCATACTTGTATGCCGCCGTTGGGCAGCCTTGGAAGACCGAGTTCTGGACGCGTAAAGCATGCGCCGAGTTCTACAATTCCGGTCCGCGAGGGTACATCGGCGACGAGGACAATGGCTCGGCAGCGAGCTGGTACATGCTTAGCGCGATGGGGTTTTATCCACTGACGCCAGGCCACGCGAGCTACGTGCTCACCAGCCCTGCGCTTGCCAAAGCCGTGTTGCATTTGCCGACCGGACGGGATTTTACGATTGCAGCGGCTGGCAATGGCCCTAAATCGATCTACGTGCAGAAACGCACCCTCAGCGGCCGGGAAATTACTGGCACCTGGATCGCGCATCAGGACATCGCCGCGGGCGGGATGCTGGAGGTCGAGCTTGGCGAGAAGCCGAACGTCCGCGCGGTGAAGGACGCCGAGCTTCCGTATTCCGCCTCGAACGAGCTACGCCGCTAAGCCTATTGCCTTAGGACGACCAGTCTTAGCGAGTGCAAAGAGCGGCCGCGATGCACACGCTCCCGCCCGTCATCTCCTTTGCCGATCGGCGATCGCCGCGTTTTGTCACGCGCATCACTCTTGGTCGTCGCTTCTTTCGGCAAGATCGTCGCGTTCGCAAAAAGAATGTTGTGGAAAACAACATTTCGATTCGCGAGACTACGACGGTCGCGCAATCTCTTCTGAAAAGTGAAGCTATATGCACTCGATGCGAAAATTTCGCACCATGGGGCGACAACTACGCACGCGCGACGCTGCCGACGCCCGGCTGGATCATTACGACACCGTGGAATGCAAGGAGAAACGCTGTGAGCCTTCTGTCCAACACCAGGGTACGAACGAAACTGTTTGGCGGATTCGGATTGATGACGGCGATCTTGGCCACGCTTGGGGTGACCGGCTATGTCATGTTCGGTCGGGTCAACACGAACGTGAACGCATTGGCCGACCACAGTCTGGCGGCCGTTAAAAATGCGACGGGAGTGGAACGGGCGGCATTCGAAACATTGATGCAGGAAAAGGAATATCTGCTGAACAAGAAGGATGAGGCCCACCAGGAAGCCAAGAAAAAGTTGGCCGAGTTGACGGTGTTTCTTGATTCAGTCGACAAGATTGCAGCTCGGTTTAACGACACCAATTTGGCCACGAAATCCAAGGACGTGCGAGGCATCGTTGACCAGTACGGCAAGTTGTATGACCAAGGCGTGGTGGCACTGAAGGGCAATCAGGCGGGCGAGGTCGCGATGAACGAAAAGGGTGGCCTGGTCAATGACGAGGCCGCCGCGTACTTGACGTCAAAGAAGACCGAATACATGGAAGCCAAAGAGGCCTTGGCCATCGTGAATCACATAGCCGCGTTGGCCTGGGAAACCCGCTGGGCTCGGCAGAAGTACATCACGGAAAAGGACGAGAAGCTGGCCGAGGCGGTCGAAAAGAACTGCCAAACACTCTTGGGCTGCTACGACAAGTTGGAAAAAATGCACCCAGACGCCGAAGAGCAGAAGCAGATTGCCACCGCTCGCAAGGCGACAATGGCTTACGATGCCGACACCAAGCACTACACGGAGGCTATCAAGCAGGGCGTGACCGGCGAGGCGCTCGCCAATCTCAACAAGAGGACTGCGGCTGCGGGCTTGGCTGTTGCTGAAGCGGCATCCAACTACCTGGCGACCAAGGAAACGGCCGTCAACAAGATCGCGGAGTCGGTTTTCATCGTGGCCAATATCGCCAACGAAGCCAACACGACTCGGCTGAACGAGAAGGCTTACATCATCACTCAGGAGTCGAAGTATTGGACCGGCCTGAACGAGCACATCACGAAGCTGACGCAATTGTATAGCGACCTTCGGAAGGTCTCGCTCACCGATGCGGATCGTGAACGCATCGAGCGGGCTGAAAAAGCCACGAGCGAGTACCTGGTTGCCGCAAAGTCGTGGGTCGAAAACGACACCAAGCTCCAAAATACCATTCTGCCCGAGATGAAAAAGGGCGGTGAAAAGGTGCTGACCACCGCGCAAGCCGCCGAAGATGACGCCTGGCAAGCGTCCGGAGAAGCCGCTGCGACAGTTGCCGGCATCGTGGGTGGCTCGAAGACGATCATCGTTGTCAGTCTGCTCGTTGGGATTGTGATCGCTTGCGCCGCGGCGTGGGCTATCACCGGTGCGATCACCCAACCGCTTTCCTACGTGGTTCAGCAGTTGCACCTGGTCGCCGGAGGTGATTTGAAAAACCGCGTGGCAGACGCGCATCTTGCTCGCAAGGATGAGATCGGCGATCTGGCCAACTCGCTCGATAAGACGATCCACAGTCTCCGCACGATGGTTGGAGAAATCACTCAGAACACGAACACATTGGCTGGATCGACGACGGAGCTTTCGGCGACGGCGACGCAACTGGCCAGTGGTGCCGAGGAGGCGACCAATCAGTCGGCCACGGTGGCGGCGGCTGCCGAGCAGATGTCGGCTAATATGAGCACGATG
>JAJFUI010000233.1 GCA_021372555.1 Planctomycetaceae bacterium
CGTCGGCGCGTTCCCCGACGGCCGTTCGGCCTTGATGCTCGTCGCGGCCCGGCTGCGTCACATCGCCAGCACGCGTTGGGGCACGCGGCGATACCTGAACATGGATCGGCTTAGGGAACAGGAGCAAGACGAGCCAATCACGGTGACGGAAAGAGTCGCGTAAACTTTGCCGTGCTCCCCTAGGGGAGCAGCAGCAGGAGAGCTACCAGTTCCAAAGGCAACCCTGAAATCCAATGTGCGCACCTTGACGAACACTACCTGTCGGGCAGCAAGGTCTGGGAAAATGAAGGTTCGCCGGGGCTGGCTGCCACCTGCATCTGCTTCCAGGATGGAAACGGTGTCCCGAAAGAAGCCACAGGGAACGCCAACGTCAGCGGCGATCCGACCGGCTGCCGATAGGCTTTGAGTCACGCGCGGGTCGTTGCGCTTTAGTCAGTCAGGACCCCGCCCGCACAAATGCACGACGGGGGCCTTTTTACACGCAAATCAAATCATTTGACTCTGGCAGTTGTAATCCGGTTTCTCTGGTGAGACACCGGGCTTCCTACTGGCCAAATATATGGGCAATTCGCGATCCTGTTTCTTGGGCTGTCGCCAAAGAACCACCGGCGAAAAACATTATGTCGCTGACACCAGGAGTTGTTGGGCGCCAGTCACGCCGGACAGGCCGGCTCGTATGGTCTTCGAGGGCAGACGAAATATCAGGCGGCGGCCCCCTCTTTTTTCGAGCGTAAGCAGCGACTCGCCAGCGCCGCGAATGCCACGATCACGCACGTCGCCAGCGCGGACGGCTCTGGCACCACGGTAAGCACCCCGGGTTGGAAGCTCACGGACACTTCATTGAACTCCTCGTCCCACACCTTGGTTCCGGTATAGAGCCCGCCGTCGGCTACGGCAGCCAGCGTGTACTCGCCAGCGGCAATGCCCGTCGTGTCAATCACTACATTGGCCAAAAACCCGCCGGCGTTCGTTGCGCCGCCGCCGAGGTCTACGGAGCGAAACGCGTCGGACGTTCCGATGCCTCGACAAGGAGTCGGGTACTGCGTCCCTCCTTCGAAGATTGCGCCGCCAGCGAGCAGATCGATGTTCTGAATCCTTGGCAGCATTCCCGTGCCAGTAAGCACCAACTCCAAATCAACGGAACACTTGGCGGGGTCGTTCACGCCGTTCGTCAACATGACAGGCACCGTGATGACACCACCGGTTGGCACTGTCCATTTTTCCCCATGGTTACTAAGGTCGATAGTCGCGCCCCAAGCCATCGATGCGACGAGGGACGTCGCCAGAAACATAATCGCTAACCTTTTCATCTCGTTGTCTCCATCATTGGGGGGTAGAAAACTTGTTGGGCGTACTCGCCCGCCGACGCCACACTCCGTACCTGCGTTCCACGATAAGTGCTTAATCCGACAGACTCCGGAACACGCCTTCCACCTCCAAAGCGGTCGGCGTCAGCCGGGTTCCGGCTACCAGTTTTGCGTCCATGAGTCTGTTGGCGGAGGAAGAAATATCGTCCAGACCGGCCACGTGCCCAAGTTCATGCATGACAACTGTGAGCAGATCGATGCGGTCCAGCGCGGCGGGATCGATGCTCCGCTGGCTGGCCGCTGAGTCGTAACGAAACTCCTCATCCAACAGGGGCGTTTGATCGATGAACCAGCCGTGGCCAGCGGCGTCGGAATCGATCATAACTCGGTTCGGAAAAGCCATGCCTAATTCCGCGCCGGGCAACTCAGCAACCGCAAACTGGACGTTCTTCACCTCGCTGATAATGGCGGCGGGTACGCCGACCAAGGCCCACCGGGTCACAGCTGCGTCAACGATTGCCTGCAACTGGGTCGCCGAGAGTGACGCGCTCGGGGCCGGGCTGGCAACCGCGCCTCCGGCCGCCAACAGTTGCGCCGGCGCGGCGAGCCAATACAATTTGAATCCGCTGTTTTGCTGACACAGCCCGACGTCGGCGCTGTTGATGTTGCCGTCGCGATTGATGTCAAACACATCGGTGATTGCCGCGTTTGAAGTCCCCGAACTTTGCCGAATGCGCCCCACATCCGCGCTGTTTACCTCCGCCTTCGCCGAATCGTTGTCCGTTTCGCCGACAGCGTTGCCGAAGTAGAAGACGTCGGGATTGACCAGTCCGGTGTTGGCATTCGCCTTGACCGTCACCTGAAGCCAGCCGTTTTTCAGAACGCCGTCGGCCCAGGTGATTTCGATTCGCTTCGTCCCCGGCTGGCCGGCAATGTCGCGAGGAGCAGCGACCGTCGCCGGCGCGGAGACCAGCGACCAAGCGGTGGGATCAGCCGTGTTGCCAAAGCGGAACTCGAAGTCGTTGGCCGTAAGCGTCCGGCCGCCCAACCCGGCAATATCGACCATGATCCCGTTGATGCCACGGCTGTAGGCAGTGTAGCTTGCCCAATTGGCCGTATGATTTGGCAACAGCGCCGTCTTATCCGCGGCAATGGCGTTGTCGTCGTACTGGTTGGCCGCCGGGTCGCCGCTGGGAAAGCCGGTGTGGGCGTCCCACTTGCTGTTGTTGTAGAACACCTCCCGGCCGACGACGATGGCGCTAATGGTGGCAGAATCATTGACCGCCGTACCGGTAACGATGCCGTCGCTCGGCGTTACTGCCACAGTTACGACGTCGCCTTCGTCCCCGTTGCCCGAAATGCCCAGGTCGAAAGTATCGATCAGAGCCGTCGCGGAGGCAAATGTGCGTCTCACTGCGCCGTTGACCTTCCAGACAAAGGTCAGGCTGATTGGGTCGCCGTCGGCATCGGACTTTGTCGCGGTGGCGGTCAGCACGTCATTCGATTGCGGAAGATGTTTGTTGAGCGTTACAGTTGCCGTCGGGGCCGTTTCGTCGCGGACATTGAAGGTGCCGCTGTCAGCGCTATGCCCGCTGCCGTCAACCACCTGCAGGTGCATCCCGATAGCCGCTTGCGTGACTGCCACGCTACCCGTCCACAGGCCATTAGCAAACGTTGCGGTGGTGGGCGAAACGCGCACTGGAGGAACCGCGGTCACCGCTGCTTTCAAATCCACGGCCCACCAAGGGTAGCCATAGCTGCCTGTTGGGAAATCGTCTCCACTCACTTCGTATTCTTGTCCGAGTGTGCCTAGCGCAGACACGTGCGATGTGCTAGTCCAGCGGTAATACGTTAGTCCCGCGGAATAACAACCAATTCGGTACGTGGTTCCTCGCGTGAGTTGAACAGGCGTCGATAGCGGCGTATCCTCCCATCCCGCCCCACTGGTCGTATAGGACTGGCTGGCAACCAATTTCCCGGTGTCTGTCCAAATCGATATTTTGCTTCCGAAATAATGGAGAAAATCGGTGACGTAGATCGTGGAACTCGGAGTAAACGAATAGCCTAGTGTGAAGGTGCCCTTATTGCCGCTCCAATCAGGAGTTGGCTCGCCCAAAAGCATCGCCGTTGTGCCGGCGCCCACCAAGCCCCCCAAGCTTGCTGACCCATTGAATCCGGTCACCGTGTAACCATTGGCGTCTTTCGCAGTCAGCGTCGCCGAGAAGGGTACGTTCTGATACTGGGGCGAAGCGATCGTGCTCCACTGGAAGCTTGCCAATGGGCCACTCACAGTGGCAAACGTGTTGCTCAAGCCCATGGCGCCGGTCCCGTCGTCCAGGTGTAACGTCACTGTGGGATCCAACGCGTTTACGGCGACATTGCCGGTCCACACGCCGGAGGCGAAGCTCACCGACGCGGGAGTGATCGGCAGCGAGCCGACACTACCGGAGGCGGTCAGCGATGGCGTGCCGCCGTAGACCGTAATGAAATTGTCCAGGATGTCGTACGCGCGGGCCGTCACCGAAAACGCCACGCCTGCCGTCTTTGAGCCGCTGATCGCGTCGAACTTGTAGTGGTCGACGTCGCCGTCCCTGACCACCATGCTCGTATTGGCCGTGGGTAGGCCGGCTGCTATACCCGTGACTTGCACTGTCTGCGTCCCCTGCCGCAAGCCGTTGCGATGCAGCACGACGTCAAAGGTGGCCGACGTTTTTCCCTGCGGGATCGTCACTGTTTTCGGCACCGTCAACTCGGCCGTATCCGCCGATACAAGCGTCACGACGAGATCCGTCGGCAGCGTTCCGCCGATCATAATGGTTCCTGCGGCAGCCAACGTCTGTCCTTCCCAGCCCGAGGTCGGCAGAGCCAGCGTCATGGTCCCATCGTTGTCCAGCAGGCTTACCGTCGCCGAGCCGCTTGTCCAGTTCTCCGTTTGGGCGGTGACCGTGACCGGAGTCGGGCCTGACTCGACGAGGTGTTCGTCCAGCAGCGTGGCGGTGAAGTTCACGCTGGTCTGGCCTGCCGGAAGGGTTACAGTCGCCGGCACAATAATCCGGCTGGTGTCGCTGGAGACCAGTTGCACGGTAATGTCCCTGGTCGGCGCCGCGCTGGAGGCAATAGAGCCGGTGACTGTGCCGTCGCGTTCCATTTCCGTGGCCGGCAGGTTTACGGTAAGCGTGGCCGTCTCATTGTCGTGAATGGCAATCGTGCCGATGGCGTTATTGAATCCTGCCGCCGTGGCGGTGATCGGCACCGCCTCCGGGCCGTTCAAGAGCGTATCGTCGATGATCGTCAACGACAGCGACGCGGAGGTTTGTCCCGCGGGAATGGTTACGCTCGCCGGGGCCAAAACCCGCATAGGATCGGCGGAACTCATGTTGACGATCAGGTCCGAGGCGAGAGGGCTCGGGATGCTTATCGTCGCGGCTATGGTGTTGTCGCCCTCGGTGGCGTTGGTGGGCACGGTGAGCGACAAGGGATTGCGCACGCTAAGATAATACTCGCCTCGCGTGCCGCTGGCAGCTTGAACGCGGATGTAGTAGACGCCCGCAGCTGTCGCAACGTAATTGATGGCTTGGTTGCGTCCGTCGGGGCCGACCACGCCGTCCGCGACCTTGACGCCCGATGAGTCGTAAAGTTCCAAGACTGGGGCCAGGTTGTTGACGAATTCGCCGGGGCCGTCGGCCGGCGTGCTCGTGGCTAGAATTATGGGGGAACCCGCGGTGGAGACGGTAAGCGAGTACCAGTCGCCCGTTTCGAGCGGGGTGAACACTAATTGACGGGTTCCCGTGCTGGAACCGCTAAAGATGCACTGCTTGGAAGTTCCGACGATCGTCGTGATGGCGCCGCCCAGGGCAACCTGGCCGCCACGAGCGGAGTTCAAATAAATGAGGCCGGCGGAGTTCACCGGGACCGTGACAATCTTCCCGTTGTCGGCCGAAGAGACCGTCTGAGCAGCAAGACTCGTTCCGCTGCCGAGGTCCGCAAAAATCGCGGTCTGGCCGGAGCCGCTGGCCTCGAGGTTAGCGATCGACGTGGAGACGTCGAACATCGTATAGGTTTCCGTGGGATCGGTGCTGGCGTAAGACGGATTCAAAATGTTGAGATGCGCGTCTCCGATCACCTGGGTCACCGATGTTAGGTCGAACACGAAGTAGTCGTTATGTTCGTTCCCACTCAGACCGGCAATGTAGTTCTTGTTGGACGCCGTGTGACTGCCCGTGATGTCCCACCAACCGGAATCAACCGCACTGAGCGTCACCGGGCCGCTGCCCGTGCCACTGATGGCGCCCAACACGCCCAGTGCGCCGTCGACGTTCTGAGCCGTGGCCGACGTGTCGTTGGCCTCGGCGTCCAGCGCGACGTTATGCGTTACCACAAGGCTGTACGGGACGTTGCTGCCGCCAGTAACACGGGCATAGTAGACCCCTGGGTTCGCGATCTTGAAATTGCCAATGACCTTGGTGAGGTTGGTCGGGCCGGCGATCCCCGTCGCTAGCAGCGTCCCACTGGCGCTGTATAGATCCAGGTTCAAGGTTCCGGTCGCAAGGCCCGTCAGGCCCAGACTGTCAATCTCATTCGCCGCTACGGTGAACGCGTAGTAGTCGGGCGTGCTTCCGGCATCCGTCTGTCCAACGACCGCACCACGCTGGACCCAGAACGCGGAAGTCCCAAGCGATATGAACGAGCCCGTCATATCTTGGGCCATGGCGATGGTATCGTTCGTCAGGCCGTTGTGGCTTTCCGACTCCAACGCCGCATTCACGTACACGGAGACCGTGTAGGCGCCAGTAGTGGAACCAACGGAGCCGACGACGATCGTATACTTGCCGGCAGTGGATACCGCCGCGAGTTGGGCCAGCGCGTCGGCGCCCCCGGCGCTCGACGTAGCCGTCATAATCGGCGAACCGCTCGGATCGAGCACCTGAATGCTTGCCTGGAGCGGGCTGGCCGGATGCACCAACGCCGCCAACGTTTGACCCGCATCGAGGTTGATCGTGAAACTGTCCGTATCAGCGCTTTGACCGATGACGCCTGGAGTGGTTCCGCTGTAGACCAGCGAGCCGACGGGCGCCACGGAAGTGAGCGGGACGGGAAACGCAACCGTGACGACGTCGGCGAGGTAGCTGGCCGAAAAGGCCGCGTTGGGAAAGCCGTACTGGTCGGTCACGGCCCCGGCCGCGATGCTCGCGACGAGGGTTCCCTCGGCGGGAAGGTTAAGCGTGAAACGTGCCGTCGTGTTGCCGGTTAGCACCGTGACGCCGGTCACCTTGGCGCCGGTGATGCCCGACAACACCAAGTCGCTGGTCGAAACCGAGGATGGGGTAACCGGCTCGCTGAAGGTGACGTCGTAGGTGAACGGGCCTGGCAGGGTGAACACGGCATTGGGGGCAGGACTGGTTGTCGCGATCTGAACGCGGCTCTTGACAGCGAACTCGTTGCTCGTGCCCACCGCTCCCGCGCCATTGTTGACTTGCAGCGTCACCGCGGGATCGACCGCGTTGACCGTCACCTTCCCCGTCCATACGCCCGACGCGAACGTCACCGAGGTCGGGCTGATCGACAGGGCGCCGCCGGAGCCGGAGCCGCTGAGCCCCGCCGATCCGCTGTAAACGGTGATGACGTTGTTCAGGTAGTCGCAGGCTTGGGCGGTCACCGAAAAAGCCGTGGCCGTCACCTTCGGACTGCTGATCGTGGTGAAGGTATAGTGGTCCACGTCGCTGTCCTTGACGATCATCGTGGACGTTCCGCTCGCCATATCGGACGCCGTCGCAGTCACCTGCTCCGACAGCGGTCCCGTGTGCAGCCCATTTTTCAGCAGCGTGACGGTAAACGTTGCCGAACGCTGGCCCGCGGGAATCGTGACCGTGTCGGGAACCGAAAGTTCGGTGGAATCGCTGGAGGCCAGCGACACCGTTAAGGGCGTTGTGAGCGTACCGGCCAACTGCACGGTGCCCGCTGCAGAAAGCGTCTGGCCTTCCCAGCCCGACGCCGGCAGCGTCACGCTCAGCCTTTTGTCGTCCTCCAAGTCGCTCAAGGTCGCCGAGCCGCCGGTCCAGTTGTCCATTTGCGCCGAAACCGTGATCGGCCGATCGCCCTGGATCACGTGATCGTCAACCAAAGTGACGTCGAAACTGGCGGTCGTTTGCCCGGCGTGAAGAACGACAGTCGCCGGAACCTTCAAGCCCGTTGTGTCGCTGGACGACAACTGGACGGTAATGTCGGCGTCGGGCGCCTGACTGGAAGTGATCGTGCCCGCCCCGGTCAACACGCCCGCCGTTTCCAAGGCGCTGGCGGGCAGGCTGACTGTCAGTGCGGCCGCCTCGTTGTCATGAATCGTGATCGTGGTCACCCCGCTGTTGTATCCTGCCAAGGCGGCACTGATGGGCACCGCTTCCGGCCCGTTCAGCAGTGAATCGTCAACGATCGTCAGGGGCACGGTTGCCGCGACCTGTCCGGCGGGAATCACGACGGTGGCCGGCACCGAAATGCGGCTGGGGTCGCCGGAGGTGAGACTGACCGTCAAGTCGGAAACGTAGGGGCTGGGAATGCTCACCGTGACTGTCTGCGTGCCGTCCCCTTCGGTCACGCTGGCTGGCGCGCCTACTGCCACGCTGTGCAGACTCCACAGATGATAGGCATAAAGCGTGCCGCTCGAGGCCGCCACATACAGGGTGTTGTTCGCAAGGCTGATCTTTCCTCCGACAGCGATCGAGTTTAGCAATTGCAGGTCGCTACGCCGTAGTAGGAACGTCTTACTGGCCGAGGCGACGATCAGGCCGTCGTTCGTCAGAATGGGCTGACCAGTCAGTCCTTGGCCGGAGTCGTACGTTCCCTTTAGCGCGCCGGTGGCGACGTCGTAGGCGCGGACCTGCGTCCCATGGATGGCATAGACCGTGGTGCCCTGCACGGCCGGGCTGCCACTGAAGCCCGTGTCGGCGAGGCCCCAAAGCTGTGCGTGGGTCGTCAAGTCAATCGCATACAAGCCGGCGGTCCCGATGACGAATGCTCTGTTGTTGTCGACGGCCGACACGGTGTTCATGGACCAGCCGTTCCAGTTCCAAGGTAGAGTCACGGACCAATTCACGGCGCCTGTCGTCGGGTTATGTTCCTGGAACGAGCCGGCCACCCAGGAGTACGCCTTGCCGTTGTAGTAGGTGGGCGTCCACTCGTCATATTGCGCCTGACCCGAGAAGAACAATTGGGCTCCAGTTGCCTGGTCAAAGCCGTACATTCCGCCGTAATAACCGCCGTCCACGAAGATCTTTCCGTCGGCGACGGTCGGGGCGAAGTAGCTTTCCCACTGAGCGTCAAAGGGGGCAGACCACGTCATAACACCGGTGGTGGCATCGATCGAGAACAGTTGGTTTCCGCCGACAGAACTGTGGTCCTCTCGCTGCACGTAAACATGACCACTGTCGAAGGTGGGCGGGTTGATGGAATTGGCTGCCGCAAAGGTGTACTTCCACAGTTGCACGCCAGTGGTTTCATTCAGCGCGACAAGCCCACTGCTGTCGGGCGTCACGTACACCCGGCCGTCAGCGACGGCGACCTGGTTCGCGGCGATGCTGACGCTCCAGAGCAATGACGTCAACGGCGCATCGCCCAAGATGCCGGGGAAGTAGCTGGTATGGCTGGGACCGTTGCCCAGAGTGGACCAGTCGCCGTTAAGCGACATCACGTCCGTATTGTAGACGTCGATGGTTGCTGAGCCGTCCGTCCAATTGTCGACCCGGGCGTTCACCACCGCCGTTTGCGTTCCGTCGACGAGCCAGTCGTCGCCGATAGTCATGTCGAAATGGACGGTTGTCTGCCCGGCGGGCAGCGTCACCGTCGCCGGCACCGCGACCTCGGTCGTATTGGTGGACGTCAGACGGATGACAATGTCACAGCTAGGCGCGGCACTGGCCGTAATCGTGCCGGCGTCGTGAAGCACGCCGGCTCCCTCTAGGGCCGTTGCCGGTATGGCGACCGTGAGCACGGCCGTCTCGTTGTCGTGCACATTGATTTTGCTGCTGCCGGGAGCGAACCCAATCGCCGTCGTGCTGATCGTAACCGTCTCCGGACCGTTCAGCAGGGCGTCGTCGATGATCGTGATCGGCAGCGTCGCCGACGTCTGGCCCGCGGGAATGGTCACCGTGGTGGGCACCGTCACCCGGCTGGGGTCACTCGACGTCACTGTGACCACCAAGTCGCCCCCCAAGGCCATCGGAATATTGAGCAACTCGTTGACCGTGCCCTCGCCTTCCGTCAAGTCGGCGGGCACCGTGGGCGTTACCGGCGGCAGCGCGAGAACGTCGAAGTTACCGCTGTTGGCGACATGGCCGGACCCGTCATCCACGCGCAGGTACATGCCGCTGGCCGTCTCCAATGCCGTTACGTTGCCGGCCCACACGCCGTTCTGAAACGTCGCCGTCGTCGGCGTGACGGGCACCACCGCGCCGATCGCAAGGCGCATGTTGGGAACACACGTGCTGGTGTACGGGGTAGGCGAAGTGCCCGACCATGTCAAGGGGTCGCCATAGCCGCTGTTCGTGTAGTAGTACAACGAACGGGTCTGCGTGGCTGCCGTATACGTCACCGAGCCGCTTGAGGTGGACGAAGAATTGTTGATGCTAAAGTCCACCATGAGATTGCTTGTGCCGTCGTAGACGAACGGCGTGCTGAACGCGAACGTCGTCCAGCCGGTGGCGGAAATCGTTTGGTTCGCCTGGTACACCGTGGTCCAGTCGCTTCCCTCCCAGGCATACGTGCTGTAAGAGCTCAGTGTGGTGGGCTTGATGCGAATGGTCCAGTTGTTCATTACTTGTCCCGGCACCGACGCGACATTCAGAGCAAGGGAGCTGATTACGCCCGGGCCGCCGATGTCGGACGCCAAGTAGATTACCTGGGTGCGGCAATCGTGATAGCTAGTACGAAGTGGGCAGCTCCATGTCGACGTGCCAGTGCCGATGGTAACCGTGCCGCGTCCCGTTTGTCCGGTAATGCCTACCGTGCCATTGAAATCCGTTGCCGTAAACCCATTGGCGTCCTTGGCAGTCAGTGTCGCCGAAAACGGGACATTCTTATACTCCGGCGAAACTACGGTGCTCCACTGGAAGCTCGCCAACGGGCCGGGCTGCATGGCAAACGTGTTGCTCGTGCCGGCGATGCCGACTCCGTTGTCCAAGTGCAGCGTCGTCGCGGCGTCCACCGCGTTTACCGCAACATTGCCGGTCCACACGCCCGAAGCAAACGTCACCGAACTCGGCGTGATCGGCAGCGAGCCGCTCGTGCCCGAAGCTGCCAACGGAACCGTCCCGCCGTACACGAGAATCGGATTGTTGAGGGCGTCGTACGCCCGGGCAGTGACCGAGAACGCCACGCCGGCCGTCTTTGTCGCGCCGATCGTATTGAAGCCAAAATGGTCGACGTCCGCGTCCTTGACGACCATGCTCGCGTTGGCGGTGGGCAGCTCCGTTGCTGTAGCAGTGACCTGCACCGTCTGCGGCCCTTGGCGCTGGCCGTTGGAGTGCAGCGTGACGTCAAACGTGGCCGACGTCTTTCCATGAGGGATCGTTACTGTGGCCGGCACCGTCAACTCGGCGGCGTCCGCCGACAACAGCGTCACCACCAGGTCCGTTGGCAGCGTTCCGCCGATCGTTATCGTTCCTGCCCCAGCGAGCGTTTGCCCTTCCCAAGCCGAGCTTGGCAGCGTCAGCGTCATCGTCCGATCGTCGTCCAGCAGGCTTACCATCCCCGTGCCGCTCGACCAGTTCTCCGTTTCGGCTGTCACCACTACCGGCATCGCGCCCGATTCGATGACGTGATCGTCCAGCAAGGTGGCGGTAAAGGTCGCGCTGGTCTGGCCGGCCAGCAGCGTCACCGTCGTCGGCACGGTCAGCCGGCTGCTATCGCTGGATGTTAGTTGGACGGTAATATCCCTGGTGGGCGCCTGGTCCGAAGTAATCGTTCCGGCGAGCGAACCATCTTTTTCGTGCGCGGTGGCCGGCAGGCTGACCGTCAACACGGTCGCCTCGTCATCGTGGACCGTGACGCTGGCGCTGCCTGGGGCATAATTTGGGGCCGTAGTTGTGGCGCTGATGACAATGGCCTCCGGGCCGTTGAGCAGCGCGTCGTCGATGATCTTGACTGGCAAGGCAGCGGAGGTCGATCCTGCGGCGATGGTTACGCTCGCAGGCACTGTCAGTCTGGCCGTATCGGTAGAGGTGAAATTCACGACCAAATCGACGGCCGGCGCGGTGGGAACACTGATCAAGCCCGTTACAACGCCATCGCCTTCGGCGGCGTTGGCGGGGAGGGTAACAGTCAGCGGGATCCCGCCGAGCACGTCAAAAGCGTTGCTGTCGCCGCCATGCCCGCTGCCGTCGTCCGCGTGCAGGTGCATTCCGGCAACCACCTGTGTGACCGTGACGTTGCCGGTCCACACGCCGTTGACGAAAGTGCCAGTTGTCGAGGGGCTAATGGAGACGGCCACGCCGAGGGGCGCCGCCCATTGGACGGCATTAGCCACCACACGGTCCATCCCAGTGCCCAAGGTATAGTAGTCGGTACCGATCATAACGACATGCCCGGCACCTACATTGCGGCTAAGTAACGCTGGATAGCTGCCGTTTACAGCTTGGAGCGAGACAGTCCCATTCGTCGTCGTGGTGTACTCGTGGATGTACGAACCGGAGAAGGGCACGGCCACTCCCGCGTTGAGCACCGTGTCTCCGCTTTTTGTGAGATTCAACGACGACGAAGTGCTGTAGGAACTAATGGCCATCAGGCCGCTGTTTTGCAGGAGCAGGTGCTCGTCGGTCACGTAGGAACAGATAATGACCGTTCCTCCGTTAGAAACGAAATTGTTCAACACGGTGGCCCAAGAGGTGCCCAGCGATCCCATGACTCCCGTCCCAACGTTCTCTTGTTCCGGGACAAGGAAAACGTTCTTGCCGACCAGGGCGGCCGCCAGAGCCGTTGGATCTGTCACCGTGGTGCTGGTCTCGTGGTAGGCGGTGTAGTACGTGGAGATCGCTTGTAGCGTGTGTTGGTACTCGCCCGTGGCGGATGTATCGGCGTACGCGATGAACGAGAGGATTTCCGTCTTGCCGGTGCTACCGCCCACCCGGCCGCTGAGGTTCGCCGTACCGTTGAAGCTTGTTGTTGTGTAACCATTGGCGTCCTTCCCGGTGAGCGTCACGGGGAAAGCGATATTCTGATACTTCGCCCCCGCGACCGTGTTCCACTGGAAGCTTGCCAGTGGGCCGGCCTGCGTGGCGAACGTGCCGCTTGTCCCTGTCGCTCCCGAGGCATTGGCCACGTGCAGCGTCACCAGCGGATCGACCGCGTTGACCGTGACATCCCCCGTCCATACGCCGGAGGCAAAGACGACTGAGCTGGGAGCGACCGACAGCGCGCCACCTTGACCGGCGGCGGTCAACGTGGCCGTGCCGTTGTAGCCGGAGATCACTGTATTCGAGGCGTCATAGGCGCTCATCGTCACAGAAAATCCCACGCCTGCCGTCTTCGAACCGCTAATCGTGCTGAAGCCGTAGTGGTCCACCCGAAACATCGTTGCCTGATCGGTAACGGTGGCAGGATGGCCGGTGCCGTCATTGGCATCGTTGTAGGTGACCGTGATCGTGCCGCCGGCAACAACTTCCAGCGTGTGGTCGCCGGGAGCGACAGCGCCGGCCGATGTCGCAATGGAGCCTTGGAACATCCCCGCACCCTGCGCCGCCAGGGAGACCGTTTCGCTGTCGCCGGCGCTGGACACGATGGTCACCGTGCAGGACGGGTTGCTGCTGAGGTCGCTGTCGGTGAGCATAATCGTCGCCGAGGCGCCCACCTCATACATTCTGGCCGAGAACTGCACGGATCCACGCGGCAACGACGGCAGGTCGAACGCCTCGGTGACGCTGGTCGAGTTGGCGCTGCCGCCATCGTAGGCGCTAGGGCCCATGCCGCGCCGCGCGAAAGCGGTCCAGATGGCTCCCTGGTTGAGCCCACCGGTCAAGTTCATGTCCGCCAACAGAATGGCGTCGCGGGATTGAAGGAAGGTGGGATTGGCCGGCATGAGCTTCAGCGAATCCTCGACCAACTTGAGCGCTAGGATGTTCCCCGCGCAGCCCGGCGAGTAGCCAACCGAGACGTTAGGGTCGAACCCGTGCTTGTCGATCAGCAGCCAGTTCATGTCCCACAACACCGAGCACCAGACTTCTCCCTCGTCATGCACCTCGGGATTGGAGCGGATATTCCCGTAGGTCAGCGGGTTGACGCTCATGTCGAAGCTGTAAGGATAGCGGCGGATGCCCGCCCCGGTTGGCGTTTGGCCGAGGACGTAGGTGCCCACAGGGTAGCGTGCGGTCTTGGTGTCGGTGCTCTTCTGCGTGAACATTAACCCCCACCAATCGCCCAATCCTTCGCCCACGCCGCCGCTCTGGGTTGCGTCGAGGGCGTCGACGTTCGACGGCCCGCCCACCAACCGATTCGACACGCCATGCCCGAACTCGTGCGTGATGATCAGATTGTCGATGTCGCCGTCGCGGCCTGGCGACGTGTAGTTAAAGCGGAACATCTGCATGCGCGGAGATGTCCCATCGGGCGGCGTGTAAAAGTTGGCGTTGTTCGTGCCGCTGCCGTCCTGCGCGTCGGCCTGAACGGGATCGTTCCCTACTCCCTGGCCGCTATAGTTGATGACCTGGAAGTTTCCGGCTGCCTCTGTGAAGCCGTACTTGTAGTGAATGTCGTGGCATAGGTTGTTCCAGTAGAACAGATTCGTGATTGCGGCGCTCTGGTAGGTGCTTGGGGCTTGAGCCAGATCGAGCGTGTAATCGAAATTAAGGGACGCGCCGCCGTCGGGCCGAAATCCACCCGAGTTGTTGGCGTCCGTGTCTTCCTGCGCGAACACATTGTTGCCCCGCGTATCGGTGTATTCCGCCCCGGCAACCCCGTTCGTGTCGTGCCAGCCGTAAGGCGATGCGGCGGGATCCTGCGGATCGGTCACGACGGACCGGGAACCATCGGAAGGCGATTCCACCGGCCGTGCAAACACGTCGTAGGACGCGTGATCCACCCAATCGCTTGCCTTGACCAACTGGCCGCTTGCCGCATCGGCGCTGACGTCGTACCAATGTTCGCCATCCGGTGTCCGCAGGATGTAGTCCCAAGCCAGCG
Organism: Planctomycetaceae bacterium; assembly: GCA_021372555.1. Classification (GTDB taxonomy): domain Bacteria; phylum Planctomycetota; class Planctomycetia; order Pirellulales; family Thermoguttaceae; genus JAJFUI01. Next base: position 14,469 of record JAJFUI010000233.1, read on the forward strand.
CGACGCCGCCCTCGGCCGTCGGAACGTAGTGCAATCTGGCGGGAATGGGATCCAGCGAATAGCTGTTCGCCGCCAGTACCGCCGCCTGATCGGCGCTGACCATGGCCCGCGGGCCCATCGCGAGCGTCGAAACCGTGGAGGAGGGCAAGCCCAGTGGGTCCGCCAGGGAAGCTAGCGCCTGGCTCGCACTCAACGTGGGGCTAACCGCCAGTGTGGCGCCCATCATTTTGGTCGTGCTGCTCAGCCCGGAAACGAAGCCGCCCGCGGCGTTAATCACGCGCCCGTCAGCCATGACATTGACAACGAAATTCGCGTCGCTTACTTCAAGGTCGTTGTACTGCTGCCGCAGATAGATGTGCGTGATTCCCGAATCGGAATCCTGATAGCAGTCGGTGACAGCGGAGTTCGCCACGTCGGCCGTCGTCAGACCCAGTTGGCTGGCGTGGGACGCCATGTATTGTTTCGCAATGTCGATCGGCGCTTGCGACGAGGGTTCCGACAGGTAGCCCGCCAGATTCTCCAAGTTGTATTGATGCGGCAACACGGGCAGCATGCTGGCCGATATGCTCAGCAACGCCCGCTCCTCCATCGACTCGAATCGCAAGCGGCGGCCATGTGGCTTGTTGCCCGGCCGCGCAGGCTTGGCTTGGAACATCTGCTTGCTTCCAGAAAGAGACAGATGGCGATCGTGGCGTGACATCATGGCTGACAAGCCTCCGTTGTCCTGGCGACGCGCTGGCGCATTACTCCGCCTTGCAGCGGGTTGCGCATAGTTGGCCCCTAGTTTTACACACCCCCCCTAAGAAAGTCAACAAGATTACGGCGGGGCGGTTTCCCTAGAGGGGGGGGCGTTCGCGGAGGCTTGCTTCGAACCCGGGCTTCAGGCAGGAATGTCGAAAGACGATCGCAACCCGACCGGTTCACTTCGCGGCGCCGGCGTTAGTGGCGGGACATATGCTGAGATAACAAATCGCCGCCGGGAGCGATTCGTCGGTCGGGCTAGCCTAGGCGCGCAACTCGTCGGGGACGGTCAACAAGGCCTTCATTATGTTTATGCGCCCGCCCTTGGTGCTGAGGCCCATTTGCGTACGACATGAGAGCACAGGGACTAAGTGACTCGCGGGCAAGGAGTTGGAGAGAGCCATTCTTGCCTGCAATTGAGCAACCCGTAAGTGAGTACGCTCCACTGTTTGGAGGGATAAGGCGGAGGCGAGAAGGGGAATATGCCGAGCGCGGAGCGGGAACGGGAATCGCCTACGATTCAAGAGTGGGGTAGACCATCGCCGCTTCGGTGGCTCAGGCATCGCGTCCTGCTATCCCGCCCTGTCGAAACTAGCTGCGTCCCCGCGTCGTGTCTCGGCGTCAAATGGTGTCCCCGGAATTGCTCAGGCAGGTATCTTAGAGGGACTATGCGGACGCCATCCCGTGGCGCGTCGCAGGCGGGCGTTCGCCTTGGTCGATACCGGCTGGCTGAGCTGCTTGTTAAACAAAGACTTACGTTTTCGGGGCGTAGCTCAGCCTGGCCAGAGCGCTTGGTTCGGGACCAAGAGGCCGGAGGTTCAAATCCTCTCGCCCCGACTCAACTGGACAGAAAGCCCTTCGGCGCGAACGTCGAAGGGCTTTCTCCATATAGAGCAAAGACGTACGTCGTCGAACCGGAAGCCCGAACGGGAAGAACGTTCCTGGCACTTTTTTCCCACCCTAACCTAGCTGGGCAACCGCGCAGCTTGCCTTGGGTCTATTCGCCCCTCTTTCCTCCGATCTTTTCTATTGCTTCGGCTGCTGCCTTGCGAACAAATTCGGCCTCGTCCTTGAGGAGACCCGTAAGGGCCGGAGTAGCGGCCCTTGCGTCAGGGCCGATTTTTCCCAGCGACTGAGCGATTCGCCCCCGAACGAGCCAATCCTCATCGTCGAGCGCCCCGATTAGATCGCCGACTGCACCCTTTGCGCCAGCGCCGATGTGGCCCAGGGCAGAAGCAGCCGTCAGTCGAATTGCGGGGTCTTGGTCCTTGAGCAATTCAGCGAGGGCGGTAACGGCCCTGCTAGCGTCAGGACCGACTTGACCCAATGCTTCGGCGACAGTTTGCCGAACCGCTGGATTTCTGTCTTTGAGCAATTCTGCGAGCGGAACGACGGCCGTTGCCGCTTCGACTTGCATCTTTCCCAAGGCCGCAGCAGCCGCCAACCGAACGTGTTCATTCTGGTCCTTGAGGGCCTGAGTGAGGGCCGGGACCGCCATCTTCGCCGCCGGGCCAATGCCTTCCAACGCCGAGGCAGCGTCCGCCCTAACGCACCAGTCCTCATCCGTGAGCGCTTTGGCGAGGGCTGGTGCGGCCGTCATCGCCTTGGGGCCAATTCGCCCCAACGCCTCGGCTGCCGCCATTTGGACCAGCGAATCCTCGTCCATGAGCATGTCAATGAGGTCAGGCACGGCCGGGGCTGCCTCGGAACCGATTTTTCCCAACGCCACAGCGGCGCGAAATCGAACGTGCCGATTTTTGTCCTTGAGCGTGTGTACCAAAGCCGGAATCGCGGCCTTCGCCTTGGCGCCGACATTTCCCAGGGCTTCCGCAGCCGCGCAGCGAACATCCCAGCTTTCATCGCTCAGCGTTTCGGTGAGGACGGGGACGGCTGCCAGGGCGTCGCCCCCCATGTTTCCCAAGGCGCGAGCAGCCCACTCCCGAACGAACCTATCCTCGTCTTTGAGCGAGTGTATCAACGCGGGGACAGCGGCCTTCGCCTTAACACCTACGGTCCCCAACGCGTGGCAAGCGTTCTGCCGAACGTCGCGGTCCTTATCCTTGAGCAACTCGATGAGGGCCGGGACGGCAGGAGAACCGATGTTCTCCAAGGCATCAGCGGCGAAGCGAACCGACGAATCGTCATTGCCTCTTAGCAAATCCGTGAGCGCGGGGATCGCTGCGGGACCAATCCTCCCCAGAGCCGCGATGGCCTGAGAGTCCTTGCCCTTCGCCAAGGTCGTCCACGCGGAAAGAGTCTTGCCCTCGTAGATTCGCTCGGCGGCCCGGGGCCTTAAATTGAATTGTTGCCCACCAGGCCCGACGCCGACCAGTCCGTAGGCAAGCCAGCCACAAGCCAGCAAAAACAGGACGCCATAGGATACCAAGTTGGCCTTGAACACCGCCCGCCGTACCGACACAACCTCCAGGTGTGGCCAAAGCCTCCTGCAAACACTGCGCTCGATCCATACCGACACGACGAACGATGGAATCAGCAGCAATGCCAAAGCGGCCGGAATCATCCAGGACATGTTCGCATCGTCGGCGGGACCGAGCCAGGCAACGCCTGCAATGAAGCCGAGCACCTGCCAAACCGGGGAATCCATGTTCCAATGCCAACGGTCCGCAGCCGTTGCCGCGGGAAACAGAATGCCCAATTCCATGACGAACATTGACAGCCACGCCAACGGAACGCCGACAATCGTAGAAACGAGATTGGCGACGGAACTGCCGGAAAATGCTTCCTTGTACGAGAGGGGAAGCCACCGCCGGACGAGCAGAGCCTCAATGAGAACGACCGGGATCAGCGCGCAGATCATCCCCGGCCATTGCAAAACAATCATTGGAATTCCGGCGTCGGCGAGAATTAGGGTCATAGGCTCGTTCCCTGCACTCAGTGGTAGCCCGCGTTGGGTCGTTCAGTCACTCCAATAGGCGATAGCTCCACCAGTATAACGAGTAAAGCAGCCTCGCTCCCAGGTACGGTCTGGCTTGGCGACGTATATCGTCGCGACCCCCTTGGCCAGCGGCCATTTCCTAACGTTGGTCATTCCGGCGTCACGGCGGCCAAACGCCCGCCAGTTGTCGTTGCGTCAATGACGTCGCTCGTCGCCCATCTCGCCGGGCGCGTCGTTTGCAGCGATCTAGGGCCAAGGCACATACAAGGGGAGCCAGCCATGCCGGATCTAACGACACTGCGCGCAGTTGGCGAACAAAAAAGATTCGAGAGGCTTCGACATGACGATCGGGCGAACGCCGCTCGGCGTACCGACGCCGCCGCGCTCGAGACGGAACTCAAAAAA
>JAJFUI010000241.1 GCA_021372555.1 Planctomycetaceae bacterium
CCTACACTGCAAATGCGTACGACGGAGATTGCACCTTTGCGTCCTCCGCGTCCTCTGCGGTGAAGCCCCCTTTTTGTCACCGCATCATCCAGACGCCATCGCTACGCCCGGACAAGTGCATTCGCAGGATTCACCGCAGATGACGCAGAGGACGCTGAGAAGGGAAGAAGTGGATGCCAGGCGGGATACGTGACGCCGCCGCCCCTTCGGCAGTGCCGTCTGGCAGGCAACGCCCGCTAAAGAAGCTCGCCTCCAATCAACGTTTCCGTCTCGTGGCAGAGCAAGAACACGCCATTAATTGGACTTATCCGCATCCCGAAGTCACCGAAGACGTGCCGCCGTTGGGGACAACAAGGGGTCGGGCGCCGTTCATTGGCCGCTCACATCACTTTCCGTGCTTGCGTGGCCGCTGGCGGACCGAGTGCCCAGGTAGAGGAGCATGATCGTCGCGGTGGGAAGGCTGACTGCCGCACTAACCCCGCAGCCGAACAGCAGTGCCGCGATTGTCCCCATGACGCATTCGAATGGCGGCGGATTGCGGAGCGAGAGTTGGACTAACCAATGGCCTATCGTGGCAAGCCAGAACAAGAGCAGCAAGCAGAGGATGATTTGCGGCCCGGCGTAATGCACTCGCTGGGCATGCGGTAACCGCCAACGCCGGTAGAGGAACCAGAGCGTCAGCCACGCGACCGCCGCTGACGTCGCGCCCGGCCACCACGATCGTCCGTAGCGAGACTCCCAGTCGAGCAGCGGGCGGACCGAGACGAACATCGACAGGTAGACGCTGGCGGCAAGCATGTACGAGAGCAAGCCGGCCAGGGTGTACTGCCGCCGCGGGGCGGATGGGAGCGTTGAACGCGGCGGAATTGTTCGCTCGGGGTTCTCCATGTGCATTCCTCGATCAAGGCGGCTCTCAAGGGTTGACGAAACCACGTCGTCCGGCTGGCGCGAGGATCAACCACGCCCGGCCAATCAACTGGTCCGGCCGCACCGGCGGATTGAACCGACTGTCGTCGGAGTCGAGCGCGTTGTCGCCAAGAAGGTAATAGCCATCGCCGCACTCGACCGGCTCCTTGCGCAACAGGTTCCCGGCCGGGAAGTAGTGGAGGAAGTCGAGGTCCGCCGGCCGCTCGAGCGGCTGGCCATTGATGATGATCTGCCCGTCGCGCCGCACTTCGACGCGTTCGCCGGGCACGCCGATAACCCGCTTCATCACCTGCATACCCTCGGCCGTTCGGAACGTGATGATCTCCCAACGCCGCGGACGGCGGAGCCAATAGGAGACCCGCTCGGAAAGCACCAGATCGCCGGTTTGCCAATTCTCGCCGCGCAGCGTTGGGGCCATCGAGCCTGAGACGACGCGTGAGACGTCGAAGAAGGCGTAATAGACCAACATCGCCAACCCCAGGGCCGCCAAACCGTGCTCAGTCTGGCGAAAGAGCCAGCGCCCCCAACGCCGCCGAACTTGCGGCTTCGCCGCCGCGTCAGTCATGTGCGTGACCTTCGCCTGCGGGCGGCGCGGACGGCCGCACCAAGTCGACCTGGGCCGCCTGCGCCTGTTTGAGTTCCACCTGCCGCTGCTCCCATTGCAGCTTGGTCGATCGCTGGGCGCCGCTGGTGTGGCTAGTGGTGGCAGACAGCGCCAGCATCATGCCGCCAACAACCACAACAACGATGCCCGCCGAACCGATCAAGCGAAGCACCGGATCGTTGGCGTCGACCGCCTGGGGCGGTCCCGACGGATCACGCATTTGCGATGACAGTTTCTCGTCGCCCGGCTCGATCATTGGCGTCTCTTCTTGCATGGCGTGTCCCCTCAGTTCTTGATTGGAGTTGTCGTCAACGGCCGAAGCACGCGGGCCGTCTCTCGATAGCACACCCGGTCGAGCAAACACAAAAGGGCGTCCGGCCGACGGATGTCACCGGTTCGCACATAGTTGTTGCATCGGCATACGGTGTTGCATTGTCCCGCCACGGCGCAGGCGGCACAGGCTGCCGCCGGTTCTTTGACGACGGCTTGGCCGCAATAGTTCTCGCCATCGAGCGCGTTGCCGGGCAGTCGCAGCGGATGGTCGCCGCGGTCCTCGCCGATCAGTCGCTCGCACGGATAGAGGTTGCCCGACGGCGCCACGGCCACAGCGCCGTCGCCAAAGGCACATCGGGCCGTGGGCTCGACTGGGATACCGGCTAACCGGGCGGCTTTCTCGTCGAACCAGTTGACGCTCGATTCGGGCAGGCTGGCACGCCAGAGATCGGCTGTGCGACTCAGCGATTGTTCCAGCTGAACGACGTCCGGCTGCCGCCAGCGGGCCCAAACGTTCAGTGTCAGATCGATTCGCCGAACGCCATGCTCCCCAAACCACCGAATTCCATCCGGCAGCAGCTCCACGCTCGCCGGTCCAACGACCATCGCGACGCGCACGGCCCGACCGGCGTCCTGGAGTCGACGGATCATGTCGAGCACTTGCTTGGCGTCGCCGCTGCCATCGGGCAGCCGCCTTGAGCGGTTGTGGACTTTCGGCAGACCATCATGACTAACGCACAAGTCCAGGTCTTGGCGAAGCATCACTCGCCACGCTTCGCCGGTCGCCTGCGTGCCATTGGTCGTCAGGCCGAGCCGCAACTCGACGTTGGCAGCATCGGCCGCCCGGCGAGCGTAATCAGCCAACTCTTCAACAAGGCCCGCCTCTAACAGGGGCTCGCCACCGAAGAAGCCCAACTCGAAGACGCCGCCAGGCCGGATTGAGCGAATGGCTCGCCGGATTGCGGCACGTCCGGTTTCCAGGGGCATGGAGCGGGCCGACTGCCGGCCCATGTAGCAATAGCTGCACCGCAGGTTGCAGCGATGCGTCACCATCAACACGAGATAGAAACGTCCGTACCTCATGCCCACCCCGTTTGACGTCCGCGGCTAAAAAGCACCGGCCTGCCGCGAAACAGCGGCGATTTGAGCACCCCCTGTTAGAATAGCGACAACCGGCCGCTGCGTCGAGGGTGCAGCACATGCGAAGGCTGATAAGTTCTGTAGGTCAGGTACCCCCGTACCTGATGTGCAGAATCAGTTCTGGGACGCGATTCGCCAGGGCCAGACTCCTCGCCTGCGATGGAAAGAGGCGCCGAAATGAAACAAGCCGGCGGGGACTGACCCGATCCCGCTCGGCTCGATCATTGCTCCCTACACTGCAAATGCGTACGACGGAGATTGCACCTTTGCGTCCTCCGCGTCCTCTGCGGTGAAGTCTCCGTCTTGTCGCCACATCATGCAGATGCGCTACGCCCGGACAAGTGCATTCGCAAGATTCACCGCAGAGGACGCAGAGAAGGGAAGAAGTGGATGCCAGGCGGGATACGTCCACTTATTGACAAGATGGAGCGGTGTTGGTGGATTCAGCCGATGCCGCGAACGGCGGCAGCGCGAGCCGCCGAAGCGTGCCGCCGTTGACAAGCTGGCCAGTGGAGCGGCCGCGGCA
>JAJFUI010000273.1 GCA_021372555.1 Planctomycetaceae bacterium
GACAACGGTCGGCACGAAACCGATTTCGCCCTTGAAGTCTGGCGTTTCTCCGCCGGGGTCGACGCACTTGACGACGCGCACGCGGTCGAACTCGGCCCAGCGGTCCAATTCGTTGGCGAAGACCATGTCGCCGACAGTTCGCGCGCCGTAAACGATCGTTACGTCGCCGAACTGCTCACGGTTTTCCAAGGCGTACCAGATGGCGCAGCGGATCGGCGGCATGGCAATCCCGCCGCCGATGAAGATGAGGTTCTTCCCTTTCCACTTTTCCCACGGATAGCCGTTGCCGTAGGGGCCGCGAAAGCCGATCGTGTCGCCTTCGTCGATGTTCCACATCGCTTCGGTCACCCGTCCGGTTTTGCGGAAGCAGAACTCCACAAAGTCGGTCCAGTCGGAACTGGAGCAAATGTTGAACGTCGATTCGCCGGAGCCGAAGACGGAGAAGATGCCGAACTGTCCGACGCGGAAGGAAAACTTCTTGGCTCGCTCTTCGTCGCGGAAGCGAATGCGGACCGACTTCACGTCGGCCGTTTGCTGCCGCACTTGAACGACTTCCATCAAGTCGGGTTGGTAAATGTTCTCGCTCATGATTTTGCGGCGATCGTCTTCAACACGGGGAGCACTCCCATATCCACCGGGCAGTTGCGCGAGCAATTGCCGCAACCGGTGCAGAGGAGTTCGCCGAATTTGTCCGGATAGATTTGGAATTTGTGGTGGATGCGCTGCCGTTGCCGCTGCGATTGATCGCTGCGCGGGTTATGGCCCGAGGCGTGCGCCGTGAACATCGTGAACTGGCAGGCGTCCCAGTTTCGCACGCGGGCGCCGCCAGACGCGCCGCCTTCATCGACGATGTCGAAGCAATGGCATGTCGGGCACGTGTAGGCACACGCACCACATCCGAGACAGCGCCGCGTGACGGCGGGCCACTCGGGACGGTCGTAGCCGGCGGCCAAGAACTCGCCGAGCGCGTCGAGCGTAAACCGCGTGGGCGGGCCTTCGGGCTCTTTGGCCGTTTCGGACGATGTCGTCGTCGCGCCAGCCATCAGTTTTTGGCCCTTCTCAGTCAGACAGCGGACTTCGTAGCGGTCGCCGTCCAACGGAATCAGCAGGACATCGGAGCCTCGTTTGTCACATGGGCCGGCGCCAACGGACGTGCAGAAGCAGAAATCATCGTGCTTCGAGCATGCGAGCGTGACAATTGTCGTCAACTCGCGGCGACGGTTGTAGAACTCGTCTTTGAAGTCCCAGTTGAACACGGCGTCGAGGATATGCAAAGCGGCGGCGTCGCACGGCCTGGCACCGACGACGATTTGCTCGGCGGTCGGCAGTTCGGCTGGCACCAATTCGATGCGTTTGCCCTTGAACTCGTAGCCGTAGAGCTTTTCGTGTCTGGGGAAGACGACTTCCTTGATCGTATTGGTCGGACGAACGAAGCCGTCCAACTGCAACTCCTCGACCTTCGTCAACCATGTGTAGTTGATTAGATCGGTTTGGCGATGCGGGTCGCCAGCGTTGACGCATTGTGGCCCGGCGACGCGACGGCCGGCGGCAAGCCATTGGTCAACCAATCGGACGATGTCTTTTTTGGCGAGAAGTTCGCTCATCGGATGAACTCCTCATGGTCTTGCTGGGAATACGCGCCAATGATCGGTTCGGCATCCGGGTCCATGCCCGGCCGATAGCCGAAGTTCTCCTCGGCGGCTTTGGCCAACGACAGGTTCAAAAGACGCAGGTCGATACCGGCCGGGCAAGCCCGAGTGCATTCGTCGCAACCGACGCAACGCCCGGCGAGATGGAACGCACGAGTGATCTGCCACGCGAGGTTGCCCTTGAGCGTGGCAGACGTGCTGATCGACACTGGGCGGTTCTTATCGACGATACACTGCCGGCAATAGCACATCGGACAGACTTGCCGGCAAGCGTAGCACTTAACGCACCGGCTCAGTTCTTTCTTCCAATAGGCCATGCGATCCTGGGGCGTTCTTTTGAGGAACTCCTCGATCTCGGCATAGCGTTTAGCGCCTGCATCGGCGTCGGGCACAGTCGCTTTACCGACCACGATGTCGGCCCGGCGTGGCATATGAACGTCGCAGGACTCGCATTTTGCGAGGCGCGGTTGCCCGACGCCGTCGCAAGCAAGTCCGATCACCGTGATTTGCGAACGGTCGATCTGCGATTCCTTTTCGAGCACCAACAGGGCGCGCTCGTCGCAGCCTTTGACGCAAATGGCGAGCTTGCCGAGCGAGAGGACTTCCTTTCGCGAGAGGTATTTCGTCAGGTTGGCGAAACAGCGATCGTCCCACACGAGCTGATCAACGTCTTCCGGCTTGGAGATAAAGACCGGAACGGCGGGATCGTCGGGCGACGCCCGTCCGTAGCCGATTACGGCTTGGACGGCGCCGTCTTGGAGGAGTCGCCGACAGGTTTGGCGAAGTTCGTCTAACATTCTTGGCAAATTTCACGGTAGGCCGTATAGGGCCCGAGCGCTTTGGTCTTTTCCGTAATTTCTGTAATCACCTGCTGCCACTTTTTGCCTTCGGCAGCTGAAATCCAGGAGAAATGCACGCGGTTGGCGTCGATTCCCAGGGTTTCCAACAACTGCCGGAAGAGGATCCAACGGCGTCTGGCGTGGTAGTTGCCGGCCGTGTAGTGGCAGTCGCCAGGATGGCAGCCGGAAACCAACACGGCGTCGGCTCCCCGCTCGAACGCCTTAACGATTAAGTTGAAGTCGATCCGCCCGGTGCATGGCAAGCGGATGATCCGGACGTTGGCCGGGTATTCGAGCCGATTGGTGCCGGCCAGATCGGCGCCCAAGTAGGTGCACCAATTGCAGACGTACGCGATGATTTTTGGCTGAAACACGTTTGCTTCGTTCATTCGAGGCTCTCCAACATTGCGTAGACCTGCTGCTCGGTGAAGCCTTCGATGTCGACGCTTTTCGAGGGGCAGAGGGCCACGCACGTACCGCAACCCATGCAAAGCCCTTGGTTGACTCGGGCGGTGCGTTTGACGAGGTTGCCCTTGCGGTCGCGGATTTCAGCCTTTTCGATGGCGGTGTAGGGGCACGCACGGACGCAGGTGAAGCAGGCCGCGCAGTTCGTTTCGTTGACTTTGGCGATTTCCGGTTCGCGGGCGAGTTTCTCGTGGCCGAACATGACCAGGACCTTGCCGGCGGCGGCCGTGGCCTGGGCCACCGACTCGGGGATGTCTTTGGGGCCTTGGCACGCCCCGCAAACGAAAACGCCGGCTGCGTTGGTTTCGACCGGTCGGAGTTTTGGATGTGATTCGGAAAGGAAGCCGTTTTCGTCGTAGCCGACATTGAGCTTCTGGGCCAACGGCTCAACACCGTCGGCCGGTCGCATGGCGGAAGCAAGGACGACCAAATCGGCCTCGACGGTGAGCGGCTCGCCGACCAAGGTATCGACGCCGCGGACGATGAGGCGGCCGTTTTCTTGCGTTATTTTCGACACCCGGCCGCGGTGATACTGGGCGCCATCCTGTTCGATCGCCCGGCGGACGAACTCGTCGTAGTTCTTGCCGCCCGCGCGGATGTCCATGTAGAACACATGGGCCGTACCGTCATGCACCTTATGCTTATAGAGCATTGTGTGCTTGGCCGTGTACATGCAGCAGATTTTCGAGCAATAGGAGAGGCCCTTCGCGTTGTCGCGCGAGCCGACGCAACTGATGAACACGACGGTCTTGGGCACTTGTCCGTCGGACGGTCGGCGGATCTCGCCGCCAGTCGGGCCGGAGGCCGAAACCAAACGCTCGAATTGGAGCGAGTCGATCACGTCGGGATATTCACCGTAGCCATACTCGCCGTAGCCGACGGTGCCGTCGCCATTTCGCTCTTTGCCAATCTGATAGAGCTGGAACCCGGTGGCGACGACGACTGCGCCGACCTCTTCGACGACCGACGTGTCTTGGTCTTCGTAGTTGATTGCGCCAGCCTGGCATTTTTTCGCGCAGACGCCGCACTTGCCTTTAAGAAAATGCAGGCAGGCGTTGCGGTCGATGACCGGCCGGGCAGGCACGGCCTGTGGAAACGGCACGTAAATGGCGGTCCGAGTGCCCATGTTGTAGTCGAATGCACTCGGCGTTTTCTTGGACGGGCAGGCATTCCAGCACTGGCCGCAGCCGGTGCATTTCGCCACGTCGACGTAGCGGGCCTTCTTGCGAATCGTCACCTTAAAGTTGCCGAGGTAGCCCTCGACCGATTCAACTTCGCTGTAGGTGTGCAGGGTAATGTTGGGATGCTGGCCGACATCCACCATGCGCGGCGTGAGAATGCACTGAGAGCAGTCCAACGTCGGGAAGGTTTCGGAAAGGCCGGCCATTTTGCCACCGATCGACGGCTCACGTTCGACGACGACAACTTGATAGCCGGCGTCGGCGATGTCGAGTGCGGCCTGGATGCCGGCCACGCCGCCGCCGATCACCAACGCCCGCCGCGTGACGGGAATAGCGATCGGCTGCAAGGCATGATCGCATCGCACTTTAGCGACGGCCATGCGGATTAGTTCGACGGCCTTTGCCGTGGCCTCGGCCCGATCGTGGTGAACCCACGAGCAATGCTCGCGGATATTGGCCATCTCGACCAGATAGGGGTTCAAGCCCTCGGCGGCCGCTGCTTTGCGGAAAGTTCGCAAGTGCATGTGCGGCGAACACGAGGCCACAACGATGCCGGTCAGATGCTCAGACGCGATTTTCTGGCGAATGAGCGATTGGCCCGGATCGGAGCACATGTACTTATAGGCGAGCGCACACGCGACGCCGGGCAATTCAGCAACTTGCGTGGCTGCCTGCTCCACGTCCACGTTGCGGGCGATGTTTTCGCCGCACCAACAGATAAAGACGCCGATCCGTGCCATGATGCTCTATCGTTTGACTACAAAGTGCCGATCAATGCCGAGCGAACGTTCATCCAACCCGAGCGCCAGCCCCACCAAATCCGAGAGGTAATACACGGGCAAATCGTGGTGGCAGTCGTAGCGGCGGTCGATGTCGGGCTGTTTCATGTCGAGGTTCACATGACACATCGGACAGGCAACCACAATGCAATTGGCGTCGTGTTCCTTCGCATTGCTCAGGATCTTGTGCGAAAGCTTTAGCACGATGTCCTCGTCGGCCATCGTCATGCCGGCCCCGCAACATTCCGTCTTGCAGTTCCACTCGACCGGCTGGGCCCCAAGCTCGCGGAGAATTGTCTCCATGGAACTGGGGTGTTCGCAATCGTCGAAGCGGAGCGTCTCGGGCGGGCGGGTCAAAAGGCAGCCATAATAGCAGGCCGGATGAAAGTCCGACAGAGGCCTGACCGCCTTGCCCTTGATCGTTTCCAGTCCGATCTGCTGCAGGACCTGAATCAGGTTCAGCACCTGGGTGTCGCCGCGAATCGGCAATTCGACGACGTCCGAGAACGTGCGACGGGCGTCGTCCGATGCGGCCAGGGCGCTTTGGGCTTTCAACAGCTCCATCGAACACATGGGACATGGGGCCAGAAGGTTCGGCAGCCCGTCCCGCTCCGCGATGGCTAGATTGCGTGCCGGCAGGGCCAGGGCCAGCGCATGATTCAGCGAATGGGCCGCCGTGGCCCCGCAACAGATCCAATCGTTCAATTCGCGCAGCTCGACGCCCAACGCATCCAAGCAGCTGTGGACCGATTGGCCGTAGTCGTTCGACGACCCGTGCAAGGCACATCCTGGATAGTATCCGAAATCCACCGTCGATTGTCTCCTCCGAGTTGCCGATTTTAACGATGCTGGCCGTTTTCAGGCGAAGCGGCAGGCGGTCTTCCGTTTGCGGACGACGCTCCAGCCAGTCGGTTGCATTTTTCAAAGATTCGTGCGACGACGGCGCGGTCCTTCGCTCGCTCCCCAACGAGATGAAACTTCTTGCGTTTCAGAAGCGCCGGCGCCAGCATCGCTCCGCTAAGCATTAAAGATATGTTGCTGTCCTTCAAGAACGCTCTGGTCTTGAATTCGCCGATCAACTCGACCTCGCGGAGGCGTCCGTTGCGGCGGATGTTGTCTAGGAACGCCTGTTGAAAGAGGAGGGTTCGCAGCCGCTTCTTCGATGCTTTGCCTTGCTTGACGGCCAATTCTCGCAAGGCGTCCATGACGCCGGCGCAATCGACCGATTTCGGACATCGCGTCGAGCAGGTCATGCAGGAGACGCATTTCCAGATGGCCTCGGATTTCAGCGCGCGATCGAAACGCCCCATCTGCACGAGCCGAACCAACTGGTTTGGCAGCATGTCCATCTGCTCAGCAACCGGGCAGCCGGCCGAACACTTGCCGCATTGATAACAGTCGGCGACGTGAAGCCGGCCGAAAACGCCGGCTTCGGCGGAGACGATTTGCTTGGACATAGGCAGGCTCGATTCTGAGGCGGGCAGGTACGTCTTACGTAGCAGGTGGTTCAATTGCAGCGAGTCCTGCGTGGTTTCAACATGAAGCCAACTCGCGGACCAAGTAGTCAGCCAGGGCGTCGACGACCTGCGGCTCAAATGCCAAGGGATATTCGGCCAAATCGCTCGGCTCGACCAATACCGTCGTCACTTTGTCCGCGCCAGCGCCGACCATGGCGACATATTCAGCCTTAGTATCGCGAGTCACAGAGCCGGGCAGGCGGCCGTGCTGCTTTGCCAAGAGGACGATCACCCGATCGCAATGCGTGGCCGCACTGAGCAGGTTCATGGGGGTGATGGGCGTTTCGCTGGGCGAGCTTTCCAACGGAAACCGATCTTCCATGAGCTTGTGCCGCAGCAAAAGCCCCAAGCCCGACTCCCGTCGCAACAGGCCGGGCGCGGGAATTAGTCGGACGCGGGTCCGGTTGCGGTTGGTGATAAAAATACCGCCCAGCGGTTGCGCGAGCTCGGAGTGGTGCGGGCCCAATGGGGGAGTCGCCGGCGGCGCGAATACGCCGGCCAAAATGTCCGTGATTTCGTTGTCGGCAAACGGTTCGACGGCATAGTAGAATATCCGGCGAATACGGTAGGCCGGCTCCAAAATGCAATCAGCCGAGGCCATGACGACAATTCTCAGCGACGGATTCTCGGCGTTGATGGCTCCAACAATGCTTGGCCCTTCGGTGCCAAATGTCTTCGCGTCGAACAGAAGCACCTTCGAGTCAAAATCTTTCTGCGCGGCCTCCAAATTGTTGGGATTGGCCAGCGTGCGAACATCGCAACCAAGCCGCCGAAGCCGTTCGGCCTGTTCCGTGGCTCCTTCAACGTTTTCGCTCAAGAGCAGCAGGCGGTGCGGAGGGCATTTTTGGGACTCTTCTTCCAGTCGCGTCGGAGACACACAGGCAATCCAACCCTGGTCGCAAGGATCCGACAGCAACAAGCCCGGATTGCCAGAAAGGGCGTCATTGACCGCGACCACCACGCCGGACACCGGCGATGGCAAAAATCGTGGAGACTGGCCGGCGACGGTTACGGCCGCCAGCGGCAGCCCTTGCTGAACGACTTCACCGATTCGCGGTAGGCGAATCGACTCTACCTTGACGACGCCGGGCCGCGCGACCAGAGCGCCGACTCTGGCAACGCCCTCGTTATTGGTCTGGTACCACGCCTCGCGATAGAAGCGGAATGTCGCATCCGACATGGGAGCCTC
Source organism: Planctomycetaceae bacterium (assembly GCA_021372555.1). Lineage (GTDB taxonomy): Bacteria > Planctomycetota > Planctomycetia > Pirellulales > Thermoguttaceae > JAJFUI01. The sequence continues at coordinate 7,620 of JAJFUI010000273.1, forward strand.
GATCGCGTTGGCCGCGACCGGGCTCGACGCAGCGTGCAACAGGCGGTGGACCGCCTGCGAAATTTCTTCCGGCGTAAAGGGCTTGGTGACGTAGTCGGAGGCTCCGAGCCGAACGGCGGAAGCAGCGTTGGGAATGCTCGGATAGCCGGTCATCAGAACAACCGGTACGTTCGGCTTTGCCTTGCGCAGCGATTCGAGGAACTGGAGGCCGTCCATTCCCGGCATTTTGACATCCAACAGGATCGCGGCGTACTCGCCGCGTGTTGCCAAGCTCAGGCCCTCGTTGGCGTCGCTGCACTTCTGCACTGCGAATCCTTGATGGGAGAAAATACGGCGGCAGCCTTCGCAAATCGCCTCCTCGTCGTCCACGACCAAGAGCATCGGTTCGTTTGACATGAGTTTCTTCCCTTTTTCAGCAGGATGCACGACCTGATCTGACTTCGAGTGGGGCCAGATGCAATGCGCGTGCCAAACCGGGACTTCTCAAAAAAAGCAACGAAAACCGACGCGATATAAGAGAAAAGGATACTCGGTGGTCGTGTCCGCTAATGCAAGACCGGGTTTGCCGTATGCGGCGGATATACACTGTATGGCGGCGCGCGGATTGGGAGCGACTCTATTCAGGAAGTCAGCCCATGCTTCCGCAGCAGCGCATGCAGGTTCGTCCTTTGGATGCCGATTTCTTCGGCGGCGCGACTGACGTTGCCCCCGCAGCGTTCCAGAACGTCGAGCAAGAATCGCCGTTCAAGTTGCTGCACGGCGGAATCGCGGACCTGTTGCTTAAGGCGTTTGAATTCTTCCCAAGACCGCGGGAGCGGAGCGGCGTTAGACGTCGCACGAACGCGAACCTCACGGATTTCTTCGGGCAAGTGTCGGGGCTCGATCCGATCGTGATCGCAGAGAATTGCCAACCGTTCGACGATGTTCCGTAGTTCGCGAACGTTGCCCGGCCAGGCGTAACTCTCCATTAGCGTCATTGCCTCGGAAGAGAAGCCTTTGACCGCCACCTGGTTCTTCCTGCAAAAGCGTTCGAGAAACGCCGTAGCCAACAAAGGAATATCGCCTGCCCGATCGCGCAAGGGCGGCAAGTAGATGGGCACAACATTGAGCCGGTAGTACAAATCCTCGCGGAATTCGCCCGTCCGAACCATTTCCATCAGATCGCGGTTCGTGGCGGATATCAGCCGAATATCGACCTCGCGTTCCGTGGTGTCGCCAACCTTCTTGACGTGTTTCGTTTCGAGCGCCCGGAGCAGTTTCCCCTGGGTTTCCATGCTCAGGTTGCCGATTTCGTCGAGAAAGAGGGTGCCGCAGTGAGCGGCCTCGAAAAGCCCTTGCTTGGTGACGATCGCTCCGCTGAACGATCCCTTGACGTGGCCAAACAGTTCGCTCTCCAGCAGAGTTGGCGCCAATGCGCTGCAATCACATGCCAAAAGGAGGTGGTCGCTGCGGCGACTCAGGCGGTGTATGGCCCTGACGAACATCTCCTTGCCCGTGCCGCTTTCGCCGATCAATAGCACGGTGCCATCGGTGGGCGCAACCCGTCGGGCCAGCGCGAAGACCCGTTCCATTGACCGGCTTTCGCCGATGATGCCCTCGAAACCCTGATGAATTTCCAGTTCGTGCCGAAGGACGACGTTTTCGCGGATCAGCCGTGAGTGTTCGGCGGCGCGACGGACGGCCATTCTCAGTTGATCGGGCGTGAACGGCTTGCTGAGGTAGTCGTGCGCACCGTGCTTCATGGCGTCGACGGCCGATTCCACGGTCGCGTTGCCGGTGATGATGATGACCTCGGAGGGGATCGCGGAGAGCTTGATTTGCCGCAAGATATCCAAACCGCCGAGGCCGGACATCATAAGGTCGAGCAAAATAATGTCGAACTCGCCGGAGAGAGCAGCCTGCAAACCGGCTTCGGGCATCGAAAAACACTGGACGTCGTGCCCTTCGGTCTGCAGTACGCGTCGGCAGGCTTGGCCCATCGCGACTTCATCGTCGATGACGAGGACTCGCAAGCTAGAATCCGCAGGTCCTCCTTGCTGGGCCTTCTGAGTGGTGGAGGCATCGGGTTTCTCGTTTGTGACTGCATCACGCGGCATTTCAATTCCCTTCTCGGCACCATACAGTGTATACACAGATCGTACACCACCCGGCTCCCACAAGCAAGGTACGGCAAGCTTGGGCGATGCCAGCAACGATGGAGGGCTCGCACGTTTCGCGGGTTGCAGCGAGTTGCGTCACGTCGGTCAATACTGGCCAGCAAATGGCACGTTTTTTGCTTGTCCAGGCTGAGACTCTGAACACGGTCTGCCGAAACGAGGAGCGGCTGAATGGCAAAGAATGACTTGGACGCGGTGCTCGAACGGTATCCGAATGCCTCGCGCGACGCGTTGATACCTATTCTGCAAGATGTGCAACAGGAGCTGGGTTATCTGTCACGAGATTCCGTGGTGCGCATTGGCGAGCATCTGAATCTTCCGGCCAGCAAGATCTACGGCGTCGCCACGTTCTACAACCAATTCCGTTTTCAGCCGCAAGGCCGCAACCACATCCAGGTGTGTCGCGGTACGGCGTGCCATGTGAAAGGCTCGGCGGCGATTCTCGACGCCGTGAAGCGGGAACTGAGGATCGAGCCCGGCCAAACCACTCGCGACGGCCAGTTCAGCCTCGAAGTCGTTGCCTGCATTGGGGCCTGCGGCTTGGCTCCGGTTATCTGCGTCAACGGCGAATTCCACGCGGGCGTCACGACGAAAACCGTCGGAAAAATCATCGACTCTTATCGACGAAAGGGTTCGCCGAATGACGGCAGCGATCATGAAACTACCTGAACTGCTTTCCTGGGTCGTAAACGACGAACCTGTCGAGCCGGCCGTCGCGCGACAACGCCAGCAGCGTTTGGCCGAACTGCGGCGTGAACAAGTCCTTCGCCCGACGATCTTCGTGGGCGCCGGAACGTGCGGTCTCGGAGCAGGGGCCAAGGAGACATTGGCGGCCATCCACAAGCACCTTGATGAGCACGAAATCAAGGCCGACGTGATTATGGTTGGCTGCATCGGCCTGTGTTCGCTCGAGCCGATCGTCGAAGTGCAGCTTCCCGGCCATGCCCGCGTCTGCTACAAGCAAGTCACCGGCGATAAAGTTGCCGGGTTGCTGGATCGAGCGCTTGCGGGCCAGTGCCCGGACGAGTTGGTTCTCGGTCAGCATCGCAACGATGCGATTGAGCCTTGGGCGGACGTTCCCTTCTTGGATGAACACCCGTTTTTCGCCCCGCAGACCCGTTGGGTGTTGGCGAACTGCGGCATTATCGACCCGTCACAGATCGACGAATATATCGCCCGCGGCGGCTATAAAGCGGCCGTGGAAATGTTGCGGAAAACGACGCCAGAGACCGTTTGCGACATTGTTGAAAAAAGCGGTCTGCGCGGCCGAGGCGGCGGCGGGTTTCCGACCGGGAAAAAATGGAAATTCGCCCGTGCGTCCGCCGGCGATCAGAAGTATCTCATCTGCAACGCCGACGAGGGCGACCCTGGCGCGTTCATGGACCGGGCCGTCATCGAAAGCGATCCCCACCGACTGGTCGAGGGGATGGTCATTGCCGCCTATGGCATGGGCGCAACGAAGGCCTACGTCTACATCCGGGCCGAGTATCCGCTGGCCATTAAGCGCTTGAAGGCGGCCATCGCTCAGGCAGAAGCCTATGGGCTGTTGGGCGACAACATCCTCGGTTCGGATTTCGGCTTGCACGTCGTCATCAAAATGGGGGCGGGGGCGTTCGTGTGCGGCGAGGAAACCGCACTGATTCACAGCATCGAAGGCCGTCGCGGCATGCCGCGTCCCCGCCCGCCGTTTCCGGCCGTCAGCGGATTGTTTGGCAAGCCGACGATCATCAACAATGTTGAGACGCTGGCGAATTTGCCCACGGTGCTGGCGTTTGGAGCCGATCGGTTCGCCGCTTTGGGGACGAAAACGAGCAAGGGCACCAAGGTGTTCGCGCTGTCCGGCAAAGTCTCGCGCACCGGTCTGGTCGAAGTGGCGATGGGCACGCCCGTCCGCAAGATCGTCTTCGATATCGGTGGCGGAATCCCCAACGGCAAGGCGTACAAGGCCGTGCAGATCGGCGGTCCGTCGGGCGGCTGCATCCCCTCGCAACATCTTGACATCGACGTTGACTATGAGTCGCTAAAGACCGTCGGCGCCATCATGGGGTCCGGCGGCTTGGTCGTCATGGACGAAGACACCTGCATGGTCGATGTGGCCAAGTTCTTCATGGACTTCATCCAACGCGAAAGCTGCGGGAAGTGCATTCCCTGCCGTGAAGGCACCCGGCGGATGTTGGAAATCCTGCAACGCATCACGCAAGGTCGGAAGAAAGAGCGGGGCACCGATGCCCTGGAACGATTCAAGAGCGTTCTGCATCTGCAAAGCCTGGCCGAGACGATCCGCGACACCAGTCTCTGCGGACTGGGGCAAACCGCTCCGAATCCGGTCCTGAGCACGCTTCGGTGGTTCCGCGACGAGTACGAATCGCACATTTACGAGCGAAAGTGTCCGGCCGCGGTCTGCGCCGAGTTGGTTACGTATTCAATCGATGCAGACAAGTGTCGCGGCTGCACGGTTTGTGCGAAAAAGTGTCCGGCCGGGGCCATTGTCGGTGCGGCGAAGTCGCCCCATCACATCGTCGTCGAGAAGTGCATCGGTTGCGGTGCGTGCATTGACGCTTGCCGCTTCGACGCCGTCGTCAAAGAGTAATCCAGAGAATCATCCATGATCACGATCGAAGTCAACGGACGGCCGATTCCCGCCGAGAAGGGCGAAATGCTTTTGACCGCGCTGCGCCGGGCCGGAATCAAGGTCCCGACGCTGTGCCACATTGACGGTTTGAATGCGACCGGGGCGTGTCGCATGTGCGTCGTTGAGGTCGAGGGGCAGCGCGGGCTGACGCCCAGTTGTGCCTTTCCGGTCGCCGACGGCATGAAAGTGCACACCCATTCGCCCAGGGCCGTCACGGCAAGGAAGACGATCGTCGAACTGCTGCTGGCCAACCATCCCGACGATTGCCTCTACTGCAATCGGAACGGCAACTGCCGGCTCCAGTATCTGGCGGAAGAATTGGGTGTCCGACAGCGGCGGTTCGCCGGTGACCGTACCCGACACCACATCGACGCCTCCAGTCCGTCGATCGTCCGCGATCCGGGCAAGTGCATCCTCTGCGGCAAGTGCGTTCGCGTGTGCGAGGAGGTGCAGCGGGTCGCGGCCATCGATTTCATCGGACGCGGCTCGAAAACCAAAATTGGAACTGCCTTCGACGAAGGCCTGAACGTGTCGAGCTGCGTCAACTGCGGCCAGTGCATCGCCGTGTGTCCTACCGGGGCGCTCAGCGAACAGAGCCAGGTCAAGGAAGTCCTCGACGCATTGAACGACCCGAACAAGATTGTCGTCGTGCAGCACGCACCGGCCGTTTCGGTCACTCTCGGCGAGGAATTTGGGATGGCGCCGGGCGCCGACGTGATCGGCGTGATGACCGCCGCCTTGCGCCGGCTAGGCTTCGACCGCGTGTTTGACACCGGTTTCACGGCCGACCTGACGATCATGGAAGAAGGCTCCGAGCTGGTCCATCGGCTGACGAACGGCGGCCGTCTTCCGATGCTGACGAGCTGCTCTCCCGGCTGGATCAAGTTCGTCGAGACGCAGTATCCCGACTTCATCGACAATCTCTCGACGTGCAAGAGCCCCCAGCAGATGATGGGGGCGATCACCAAGACGTACTTCGCCGAGCGCGAGGGCTTGAATCCGACGCGGATTTACAGCGTCAGCATCATGCCCTGCACGGCGAAGAAGTTTGAGGCCGGTCGTCCCGAGATGGGACGCGATGGGCTGGCCGATGTGGATGCCGTGTTGACGACTCGCGAGTTGGCTTCGTTGATCCGCATGGCCGGCCTAAATCTCCGCGACCTGCCCCCCGACACGGCCGACACGCCGTTCGGTGAGCGCACCACCGCGGGCAAGCTGTTCGGCGCCAGCGGCGGCGTCATGGAGGCTGCCATTCGCACGGCCCACTATCTGGTGACGGGCCGCGAACTCGGCGATCTCAAGGTGGAATCGGTTCGCGGTTTCGACGGCGTGAAGGAAGCCCGCGTCCAGGTCGGCGACCTCAACCTCGGCGTCGCCGTGGCCAGTGGATTGGGAAACGCCAGCCGGCTGTTGGATCAAATCCGTGCCGGTCGAAGCGATCTGCATTTCATCGAAGTAATGACGTGTCCGGGAGGTTGCATTGGTGGCGGCGGACAGCCGATCGGCGCCAATGCCGATGCTGTCCGGGCGAGAATGCAGAAACTGTACGCTATCGACGCGGACGAATCCGTGCGGGTATCGCACCACAACGAGGCCGTGCAGCGGCTGTACGCGGAATTCTTGGGGGCCCCTTTAGGGGAGAAGAGCCATCATCTCCTGCACACGCATTATGCAGAGCGCGGGGTGGTGAGTTAAAATGGAGATTTGGCTTGCGGTCTCGCACCAATCGTCAGTGCCTCCCTGATCCTTTCCCGCGAAAGGCGTTTCGTGAGTTCGGCCTTCATCACCACCGTCAAGGAGCGCTGCCGCATGTGCTATACGTGCGTGCGGGAGTGCCCGGTCAAGGCGATTCGCATTACCGACGGCCAAGCTCAGGTTGTCGGCGAGCGCTGCATTGCTTGCGGGAACTGCGCGCGAATATGCTCGCAGCACGCCAAGATTCTCCGTAGCAGCATCGACGAGGTACGAGCGTTGCTGCGGTCGGGCGGTCCCGTGGCGGCTTGTTTGGCGCCGAGTTTTCCGGCCGAATTCGCGGAGATCGCCTACACGCAACTTGTGGGGATGATTCGAGCGTTGGGGTTTCAATTTGTGGTCGAGGTCTCATTCGGCGCCGATCTGGTCGCCCGTGAGTACCACAAGTTGGTCGGTGAGCGCGGCAGTCAGCGCTATATTTCCACCACGTGTCCGGCAGTGGTCGGCTATGTCGAGCGGTATTGCCCCGACATCGTGGATTCGTTGGCGCCGGTTGTTTCGCCGATGATCGCGATGGCGAGGGCGCTTCGCCGCTTGCATGGCGACGATCTGAAGGTTGTCTTCATCGGCCCCTGCATCGCCAAAAAGGCAGAGGCGCAGTCGCTTCCTGGCGAGGTCAACGCGGTGTTGATGTTTGCGGAGCTCCGGCGGATGTTCGCGGACAACGGCATTTTCCCGGAAGGGATCGCCGCCTCCGACTTCGATCCTCCACACGGCGGACTTGGCGGTCTGTTTCCTGTCGGTCGCGGCATGTTGCAGGCGGCAAACCTTAAAGAAGACTTGATGACCGGCGACGTTATCGCCACCCAGGGCCGCAGTCACATGCTCGAAGCGGTCAAGGAATTTGGCGAGGGCGACTTGGGCGCCCGACTTCTCGAGGTCTTGTGCTGCGAAGGTTGCATCATGGGCCCCGGCATTAACGGCAATGCACCCCTGTTCAATCGACGGCGCAGCGTGCGCACCTATGTCTGCCATCGCGTTGAAACGATGGATCGCGCTGAGTGGGGGCGGCACATGGACCTTTTGACCGATCTTGATCTGCGCCGCACATATCACGCCGACGACCAGCGCATTCCCACGCCCGATAGGGTCGAACTGGCGGCCATCATGCATCGGATGGGCAAGTTCGACCCGAGCGACGAGCTGAATTGCGGCGCCTGTGGCTATGACACGTGCATGGAACACGCCGTCGCCATCTACAAGAAGTTGGCCGAAAGCGAGATGTGTTTGCCGAACACCATCGACCAACTCCGCGTCGCCTTGACGGAATTGAAAGTCTCCCACGCGGAGCTTGCGACCACCCAAGAGGCCCTCCTGCATTCCGAAAAACTTGCGGGCATGGGCCAACTTGCCGCGGGCATTGCCCACGAAGTGAATAACCCGTTGGGCGTCGTTTTGATGTACGCTCACCTCTTGCTGGACGAATGCGACCCGCAATCGAGAATCCGGGAAGATGTGGCGATGATCGCGGAGCAAGCGGACCGCTGCAAAAAGATTGTGGCCGGCCTGCTCCATTTCGCCCGGCAAAACAAAGTCAGCCGCGTGCCGATCGACATCCGCGAAGTGGTCGATCGCACGTTGCGCGCCATGACAATCCCCGATTCCGTCTCGCTCGAGATTCAAAATGAGGCAGACGACCCCATTGCGGCAGTGGACCGCGACCAGATCGTTCAAGTCTTGACGAATCTCATTAGCAACGCCCTGGCGGCGATGGAAGGAGGCGGCAAGCTGACTATCCGCACGACGGGGAACGAGCATCGCATCACCATCGCCGTCAGCGACACGGGGGTTGGCATTTCAGCGGAGAACATGAAGAAGATTTTCGACCCGTTTTTCACGACGAAACAAATGGGCAAAGGCACCGGGTTGGGGTTGGCCGTGAGCTACGGCATTGTGAAAATGCACTCGGGCGACATCCGCGTGCAGTCGCAGGCCGATCCAACTGCCGGTCCGACCGGCACGACGTTTACAGTATCGCTCCCGAGAACGGGAGAATAACCGAGGAGAGACACAATGGCGACAGAAAAACCCCTGGTGCTGCTGGTGGACGACGACGAGGATTTCCTTTTCCAGCAACGTCTGCAGCTTCAAGACGCCGGCTTTGAGGTCATTACCGCGCAAGGACGAGGTGAGGCGGAAAAGATCCTTGCCGACAAACGGCCCGATGTGGCGGTGGTCGATGTGATGATGGAGAACCCGGACGCTGGTTTCGTCCTCTGCCACCACATCCGCAAGAACATTCCCGCGATGCCCGTCATCTTGGTCACGGCGGTCAACAGCGAGACCGGCATGGACTTCGATATGGCGTCCGAGGAGAACCGTGACTGGATTAAGGCGGACGTATTGCTGTCGAAGCCGATTCGCTTCGAGCAGCTTCGCGGCGAGATCGACCGACTGCTGGCGGTGAAGAAGTAGCTGTGCGTTTTGTGAGGCATTGTCCCGCCGCGAGCCAACGGTTAGGCAAAGGGTGTTCTTGTGGGAAAGCTCCGTGTTCTGGTGACCGACGACGAGATGGGCATGCGGCTCGGCGTGCTTCGGTCGTTGCGAGACTTCACGGTGTACGTGCCGGACGTCAATGAGACCGTCGGGTTTGTCATCGATTACGCGGAATCTGGAGAAGAATCGCTCGACAAAATTCGTCAGCAGCCGCCGGACATCCTATTGCTGGACCACAAGATGCCAGGCATCAGCGGCCTGGAGGTGCTCGAACGGCTTGCGGACATGAAGACCGACATGCTGACCGTTATGATCACGGCGTACGCCTCGATCGAAACGGCTGTCGCCGCCACCAAGCAGGGCGCTTACGATTTCCTGCCCAAACCGTTTACGCCCGATGAGCTGAAGAGCACGATTCGCAAGGCCGCCACGCGTCTGGTCCTCGCCAGGCAGGCTCGCAAGCTGGCCGAGGAGAAGCAGCAAGTCCGCTTCGAGTTCATTCGCGTGCTCGGGCACGAGCTGAAATCGCCCCTGAACGCCATCGGCGGTTATCTCGAATTGATGAAGAAACGGCAGTTGGGCGGCGAATTGTCTGCCTACGATGAAATGCTCGATCGCAGCCTCGATCGCATCGACGGCATGCACAAATTGATCCGCGACTTGTTGGATCTCACGCAAATCGAGTCAGGTAGGGCGAACAGATGCCTTGCCGAGGTCGATGTTACGGCCTTAGCCGGCACTGCCATCGAAACCGTGCAGGCCGAAGCCGATGCGCGAAAGATCGCCGTTCGCATTCACGCTGAAGGCCCAGTCTGCATGCAGGCCGACGCCCGTGAAATCGAGATGCTCCTGAACAACGTGCTCTCCAACGCCGTGAAGTACAATCGCGAGGGAGGAAGCGTTGATGTGACGATCGAGCGCCGTGACGCGCAAGTGCTCATTACGACTGCCGACACCGGCATTGGAATGACCTCCGAAGAAACCGGGCGCATTTTCGACGAATTCATCCGCATCAAGAACGAGCGCACGCAAGGCATTGCAGGTAGCGGACTGGGGCTTTCGCTCGTCAAGAAGATCGCTCAACTCTATAACGGCGTTGTAAACGTCGAGAGCGAGCCGGACATCGGGTCCACATTCACGATCTCGCTCGAAGCCGGCAAAGCGGCTCAGTCGTGACTACGAATGAACTGAGCCGTAAGGCGTCAGACGGGCCAATTCGACGGACATGACACGCCGTGGCGAGCGGTCAATGGGCGTGCTGTGTTCCCGGGAAGAACTGCGGCTGAGCAGCATCTGAGGCAAGATGTCGCCAGCCTGCATCCGGCGCATAAAAAACCCCTTGCTTTGAAGGGGCTTTTCAGTAGCGGCGGTAGGAGCCGAACCTACGACACGCGGATTATGATGCAACTGGAAAGACCCGCCAAAAAGCCCTGTTTTCCCGAGTCTTTTTGCGATTTTACACCTCTCGGCACTTTTTGCAAGTCGTCTTAAACGGTAGTCGTTTCTTTCGAGGAAACGCGGTATTCTCGACAGTCGGCAAATGGAAATCCGGTAGACTACCGGGTTCGCCGCCGGCATCGTGGCGACGGTCGGAGCGCCCGGCGGGTCCTTCCACTAGCGCCGCCGACCTGACGGCTTAGGGACAAGAGCGCCGAAACACTGAGTTAGTCGAGAACTCGTCGGTAGCCCGCGACTTCACCCCGCGACAGCGACCCACGAAGTGCCGGTATTTGGGCGCAGGTGCGCGTGCCCATCGCAATGCAAAAGTCCGGGGCGAATCGGTCGCGGCGGAATTGCCAGCCCCAGTCTGCCCCCCAGCGGAGTCCCGCCACTGTCTTTAGTTACACGTGCCCGGCGAAGTTTTCCGTTTGGGCTTCCATTGGTAAGCCGCACGACGCGGCCAGTTCTTCGCTACTCAGCTTCCACAGACTTGTAGACGCTGCCCCGGACGAATAGCTAGCGAACACGGCAATTCTGGTAAGTGAACCCCGAATGTTC
>JAJFUI010000282.1 GCA_021372555.1 Planctomycetaceae bacterium
CCTCTCCGACGGCACGTACAACTACGAATACGACGCCGAGGGCAACCGGACAAAACGCACGGACATCGCCACCGGCGCGGTCACCGAGTACGTCTGGGACCATCGCAACCGCCTCGTCAGCGTGATCGACCGCACGAGTGACGGCGGCCCGATCCTCCAGTCGGTCGAGTACGTTTACGATTCTCAAAACCGCTGGATCGTCAAGTCAATCGACGCCAATGTTGAGGGGCCGGACGACGCGATTAGCGCCTACTTCGTCTACAACGGCAATCAGATCATTCTCCAGATCGACGCCGCGGGTCAGGTCACCAACCGCTACCTCTGGGGTCCCGCCGTCGACCAGATTCTTGCCGACGAACAGGTGCAGTTCGACGGCTCAATCGCGATTCTCTGGACCTTGACCGACCACCTCAACACCGTCCGTGACCTGGCGGTCCGGGACGCTGAAACCGGCGCTACAACCATCGCCAACCACCTGGTATACGACGCCTTTGGACGCGTGACGAGCCAGACCGATCCGGCAGTCACCACCTTGTTCGGTTTCACCGGCCGGCCATTCGACCGCGACTCGGGGCTCCAAAACAACCTCAATCGCTGGTACGATGCAGAGACGGGAACGTGGCTCAGCGAGGATCCGAAGGGCTTCGCCGCGGCCGACGCGAATTTGTATCGGTACGTGCGAAATGAGGTAACCAGCACAGTTGATCCAACGGGCCTGCAAATCGTTGTGAAATGGGATCCGCCCCCGCGCCCATCGTGGTATCCGTGGTGGCTGCCGTGGTATGATCCTGACTGTCCCTTGGATCCGTCTGATCTCATCGCTCCAATCGGGATGGCGAAGGCGCCAATCTCCGCGGCACGCGGAGTATGGGCAGCACGTGCGGCGAAAGCGGCGGCGTTCGTAGAAAAGCACCACCTGCTGCCCGTGCAGTTTGCCGAGAAGTTCGCAAAAGTTGGACTGGACATCGAGAAATACGTCATTGAAATAGGAAAGGGCGCCCACAGACTGAAGCCGGACGGCTTGCACACCGGCACAGCAAGTTGGAACAAGATGTGGGCAGAGTTCTTCGCGCAGCATCCAAACTACACTCGACAAGAAGTCTTAGATCAACTCGCCAAGATGAAGAAACTGTTTGATTTGGAGTAGGGTATGGCACAGATCAAGTTCTGGAATCTCCGTTCGCCGCCATCTACCATCAGATTGGCCGAGTGGGCAAGCGGCGAGATGGACTTGGAGGGCATCGTGTGCCCAATTCACGAAGGGCATCGTGCCGGGGGCAAGCGTCTCACGGACCTAAGCATTGCATTGCCGCGTCGAACAATACGAGATTTCGTCTGGACTTGGCATAGCGAGTGCGTTCTACAGGATCGTGTTTTGGAGTTGTTCAAGAAACATGGGTTCACTGGCTTCGATGTAAAGCCCGTGAAGGCCAAGTTCAAGCGAGTCTCGGATTGCCAGATTCCACGATTGTGGGAGCTACTCGTAAGCGGCTGGGCAGGCATGGCATCTCCCGAGTCTGGTATCACACTTATTGAACGGTGCGAAGGTTGCGGACACACCGTCTATTCTGGAAGCAACAATTCCGGCACTCTCATCGACATTTCCCAATGGGACGGGAGCGATTTTTTCATTGTCTGGCCTTTGCCTAGATTCATCTTCGTGACAGATCGCGTGGCCCAAGCGATTCGTGACAATCGGCTGACTGGCGCAGTTCTAACGGAGCCGAAAGCCTTGGATTTATCAGGAGGACTTTTGGGAAGCTTTAGTCCGGGGCGATTGTCGGATGCACTGCCGGATGAACGCGCGCGCCAACTGGGCACGGCATTAGGGATTGACTGAATGTCGAAGCAGGAGTTTTCTGATTCGGATCGAGCAGGGAGGAACATGGCGAGCTACACGGCGCCGACGGGACCATTTCGACGCGCGGCGACGCATGTCCGTTCCGCATCTGACACGGCGCGATTGGGCTCAACATAGCCTTGCTGGCCATGCCCTGTGATCGTTGACTCGCAATACAAATGCAGAAGAGGAAGAGAAAATGAAAGTCCATCTCAAAGACTCGGGCCTGTGTTAACTCTCGAAGAAATCCACGGCTTTGCGGCGGAGATCGGAGGCCGCCTAGCCAAGGAATATGTAGAGTTCTTGCTGACACAAAATGGCGGACGTGCTGACCTCTGGTTCTGTCTTGCTTGGAAAGATGAGATAGAAACAGTAGATATCTTCCGTCCGTTGTTACCCACATTTGACCGCGGTATACGGCGAGGCCTTAAGGATCTGCGCGAATTGGGTATGGATGGTTTCCTGCCGATTGCCAGCAGCTTGAGCGGCTTGGAGGTGTGTATTTCCTGTCGCGAAAACATCGGTGCCATATTCATTACGGAGTATGTGTACAAGATCGTATTCAGGGGCGACAGGGTTCCTGCGGCCGTGACGATGGCGCCGCTGGCGCCTTCCTTCACCGACTTTCTGAAGATGCTCGTCGAGATCCCCGACCCTTACTGTCGCATTCAGGAACTGGGTAAGAAAGGCACGCCGGCCAACCTGGACCAGTATCTGGCGGAGGGG
>JAJFUI010000293.1 GCA_021372555.1 Planctomycetaceae bacterium
GGCAGTCGCGGTGGCGCGACGGTCGCGGCGACATCGTGGCCGACTACATGGCCTCGTGCCGCAAGTCTGACATTCGGCCGGGCGTCTATTGCACTGTGTCGGTCAACGCCCGCTACAAGGTCTTCGAGGGCGGTTTGGTCGCCCGCTCGACCGGCCCGAAGGATCCGCGACAGGTCGAGTACAGCCGGATCGCCGAAAAGATGGTCACGGAGCTATGGGGCAACTACGGGCCGTTCACTTACATCTGGTTCGATGGCGGCGTGCTGTCACGGAGCAAGGGCGGGCCGGACATCGTGCCGATCCTGCGCCGGCTCCAGCCGCACGCCGTTACGTTTGGAGGTCCGCCCGACAGCCCGGCTGGCAACAGTCGCTGGGCCGGCAATGAAGACGGCCAGATCGCCTATCCGGCGTGGAGCACCGTGGCGGCGTGGAACGACTTCGGCTCGGGCGATCCCACCGGCAAGGTGTGGCAGCCTGCCGAGTGCGACGCTCCCTTGCGTAACCACGACTGGTTCTGGCGTCCCGGTCGCGAAGCGAAGCTCTATTCGCTGGCCGAGTTGGTCGAGATGTACTATCGCTCGGTCGGCCGCGGCTCGAATCTGATCCTCAACGCCAACATTGATCGCGATGGGCTAGTGCCTGAGGCTGATTTGAAACGCCTCAAGGAGCTAGGCGACGAAATCCGCCGCCGTTTCGGCCACAGCATCGCCGAGACCAGCGGCCAGGGCGCCGTCGTCGAGCTTTCGCTCGATCGGCCCACATCGATCGATCACGTCATTCTGATGGAGCAAATCAGCGAAGGGCAGCGCGTGCGGGAATATGTTGTCGAGGGGTTGGTCGGCGACCACTGGACCGAGCTGTGCCACGGCCAATCGATCGGCCACAAGCGGATCGAGCGATTTGCGCCTGTGGAAGTGAGCAAGGTCCGGGTGCGGAGTACGAAGCACATCGCCGAGCCGCTGATCCGCAAGCTGGCTGTGTATAAGGTTGGTTAGCGCGTTCCATCCGGAGCCAACGGCGACGGAGCATCGCGGTGCGCAACAAAACATCCTTGTTCCCACGCTCCTGCGCGGGAACACATTCGTGCCGACGCTCTGCGTCGAGGGCTTCGACGATGCCACCGGCATTAAGAATGGCAGCCGTTTTCACCCCCAGCCGCTGTCCCGCTTGTCGGGCGGGGAGACAGGCGGCAGGTTGACAACCTGCCCCACGACTTGACTTTTGATTCGCGGACGTTTCTGATAATGGCGATGTTCCCGCCCGGTGGGCAACGGCCGCTTCTTTCCCGGCGGTCTTGTTTCGCCGTACTGACAGAGAGTCACGTCCCTTTCGGGGCGTGCCATCCTAACGAAAACCACGTTGCGAAACGGCCCTCACCCTAGCCCTCTCCCGGAGGGAGAGGGGACCAAGTGCAGAAATTCCCGGAGGGAGAGGGGACAAATTTCCAGCCCGCCCATGACTCCTTCACGCTCGATTCCGCGCCGTGACTTACTGCGAGTGGCAGGCATTGCTGCCGTCGGCCTTTGTGTCGCGGTCAGTTCCGCTTTCGCCCAAGGTACGAGCGACGTGCCGCCGAGCCGCCTTGCGCGCTTGGCCACTGGCACGAATGTTTGTCTCTGGTTCCGTTCGCCACCCAAGGATTCGCCGAAACATTTCGCCAACTACATTTCCGCGGCCGAGGCGGAGTACATGGCGCGGATGGGGCTCAAGCACGTGCGGCTGTGCGTGGAACCGTCGGTGATCATGGCCCGGGCCTCGGGCGACATCGTCCCGGGGCGCGGCGAACAACTGGAAGCGGCCATCGAGCGGTTCCATCGGGCGGGGCTGATGGTGGTCGTCGACATCCACAACACGAACTACGACGACGAGATTGATCCGAAGTGGCAGGACTCGCTGGTCCGCTGCTGGGGCCTGCTGGCCGCCAGGCTGTCTCGCTTCGATCCGGAATGGACCATCCTGGAGACGATCAACGAGCCGAACTTCTGCGGCCGCACGGACGAGTGGAACAGGCTCGACGCACGGCTGGTCGCCGCCATTCGGCACGGCGCGCCCCGGCACACGATCATCACGTCCGGACCGGACGGCGGCAGCGTCGACGGGCTCAAGAAGCTCAAACTGTTGCCGGACCGCAACGTCATCTATTCGTTCCACTGTTACGATCCGTTCCCCTTCACGCATCAGAGCGCGAGTTGGACGATTCCGGCCGTCAGGCCATTGCACGACGTGCCCTATCCGTCGAGTCCCGAAGCGGTGAAGCCGCTGCTGGCGGAATTGCAATCCAAGCCGGACGCGAAACAGATGGTCGAGTCGTATGGCAACGAGCGGTGGAACAAGGGGTCGCTTGCCGCTCGGTTTCGCGAGGGGATCGAGTGGGGCGCGAAGAACCACGTGCCGTTGTACTGCGGCGAGTTTGGCGTGTACGCGGCGCGCAGCAAGCCGGCAGACCGCGCCCGGTGGTTCCGCGACTTCGGCGAGGTGCTGGCCGAGAACCGGATCGGCTGGGCCGTGTGGGGCTGGGACGAATGCTTCGGGCTCGACCGAAAGATGGTCGATGGCAAGCCGGTGGTCGACGCGGTGGTCGCGCGGTCGCTGGGGCTGAAGCCGTGATCCGCGCCTAACCGGTCAGAGTTGGGGCTGCGGCTTGCGGGGTGGAACGGGGATGGGGTCGGGCGGCGGAGCGAGTTGCGGGGAAGCGGCCACATCGCGTTGCGGCGGATGGGCCTCTGACGTCGCTTGCCAGCCGCCACCGAGGGCCTTGTAGACGGCGACCAGATCGAGCGCGACCAGCCCGCGGCTTTCGGCCAGGGTGTCCTGCTGGCTTGTCAGCACACGCTCGGAGTCGAGCAGCGGCTGGTAATAGATGACGCCTTTCTCGTATTGCTGTGTCGCGATTGCAGCCGATCGGGCAGCGGCGTTGGTGCTCAGCGTGAGGGCCGCCACGCGCTCCTGCTCGCGGAGGAAGTCGACGATGCCGTTCTCGACCTCCTCGTTCGCCCGGAGCACAGTATCACGATAATTGAGCACCGCCTGCTGGAAGCGGGCGTCTTGCGCGAGGAAGTTATTCTTGATGCGGCCGTAGTTCAGGACGTTCCAGTTGAAGCCTGGCCCAATCTGGCCGACCACGCTGTTCGAGTTGAAGAGGTTGCTGAAGTTCTGGGCCTGGACGCCGATGGTGCCGGTGATGGCGATGTGGGGATAGAACTCGGCTTCGGCGACGCCGATCCGCGCGGATTGCAGAGCGGCGACTCGCTCGGCCTGCTGCACGTCGGGGCGTCGGCGGAGCAGTTCCGCGGGGATGCCAACCACAACGTCTGGCGGCGCCGCCGGGATTGCGCCCGGCGTTGGGATCATGCCGCTAAGCTCCTGCGGCGGTTTCGCCATGAGAATGCACAAGCGGTTCTGCGTCCTGCGGCGAGCGGCGTCGAGGACAGGAATTAGCGATTCGGTCTGGCCGAGGTTATAGGTTGCCTGTTGGACGTCCAACTCCGTGACCAGGCCGGCCTTCTCTCGGAGGCTGATGATCCTCAGCGTTTCCCTTTGAAGGTTGACGTTTCGTTGGGCCAGTTGCAGTCGTTCCTCGAACGACCGCATCTGGATGTAGTTCGAGGCGACTTCGGCCTGGAGAAGCACGAGGACGTTGTTGTAGCCGGCGCATTGGGCTTCGAGATTGGCGTCGGCGGCCTCGATGGCGCGGCGGAAACGTCCCCAGAAATCGAGTTCCCAGGCGGCGTTGGCTGCTAGCAGGGTGTTGTCGTAGTAATGTCCGATGGGGAAGAGGTTAAGCGGATACCCGTTGCCCAGCGCGTTGCGAGTGTAGCTGCCTTCGAGTTGTTGCTGTTGCGGAAAGAGATTGCCGACGGCGACGCCGCGTTCGGCGCGGGCTTCCAGGATGCGGCAACCGGCCATCTTCAACGTCAGGTTCTCGTTGGCGGTCGCGGCGATGAGCGTGTCGAGAGTGGGGTCGTTGAAGACGGTCCACCAGCACGCGCCATTTCCGGACAGGCACTTGAGCCGTGGGTTGTTGGCGTCGATCCACATCTCCGACGTTGGGGCCGCGGGGGGGCAGTAGTTGGGGCCTACCTTGAATCCGTTGCGAACCCATTCGAGCGGGCCGGTGCAGCAGCCGGCCGAGGCCAGACACGCTGCGACGATCAGCAGCGAAGCGACCAGTGGCCGGGTGCGGTGGCGGTGCGCGGTTGGCATGGGCGCAACTCCTGGCTGGCGAAGATGGCGGGAACGGCCCATGGCGAGCCCGCAAACTCGCTAAAACCCGCATTTTCGCTTCTGTAGCTACAGTCCCATTAAGTGATTCGACCGGAATCGCTTGTCGATTCAGCGAAAGAGGCGGCAGTAAAGCTGGGAAAGCAGAGGGGATCCTCAGGCAAGCCATTCGCGCTGCCAGAGCTCGAGGATCAGCAGGGCCCACAGGCGGTAGCCGTGGTTGAAGCGGGCTTGTTGGTGTTCCTCCCAAAGGCGCGTCACCGCTTCTGGGCGGAAAAAGCCGCGTTCGAGCGTGTTCTTGTCGAACAAGACATCGTGGGCGAAACCCAGCAGTTCGTGCCGGAACCAGTGGTCGAGCGGGACGCCGAAGCCCATCTTCGGCCGGCGAAGGATTGGCTTGGGAAGGAGGTCGGCGAACGTCTCGCGGAGGATGCGTTTGCCCAGCCCGCGGCGAAACTTCAGCCGTCGCGGCATTCGCGCCGCCAGCTCGACGACGCGATAGTCGAGGAACGGCGCGCGGCACTCCAGACCGTGAGCCATCGAAGCGATGTCGACCTTCGTCATCAGGTCACAGGGCAGATAGGTGACCAGATCGGCGAGGCTGAAGGCGGTCACCGCGTCTCGGTGGTCAGAGCGACGGAGCGCGGAGGCGAGGAAGTCGAGAGGATCGGCCTCGGGAAGCGATGCGAACAGTTCGTCGCTGTAGAGCGCGCCCCGTCGGGCCTCGCCGAAAATCGCGATCCACTCAAGGTAACGCCGCGCGGCCGGTAGGCGGAGCATCTCGACGAAGCGTTTCAACTGCCGAACGCGTGACTTCTGCCGGCTCCCGGAAGGCAACCGATTCCAATAACCGCCTGCGAGCAATCGTTGGAGCACACCGGGCAGTCGATCGAAGCCCTCGGCGAGCCATACGGCCAGGTACCGTGGGTAGCCGGCAAATAGCTCATCGCCGCCGTCGCCGGTAAGGGCGACGGTCACCTGCTGGCGGGTCAATTTCGAGACGTACCACGTCGGCACGGCCGAGCTGTCGGCAAACGGCTCGTCGTACTGCCAGACCAGCCGAGGCAGGATTTCCATGGCGTCCGGGCGGACCTGGAACTCCTCGTGAAGCGTGCCGAATCGGTTCGCCGCTGTTCGGGCGTAGCTCGTCTCATCGAACTCCTTCACCGGGAAGCCGATGGAAAACGTCCGCACGGGCTCCTTCGCCAATTGCGACATCAGGCCAACGATGATGGTCGAGTCGATTCCGCCGGAGAGGAACGCCCCCAAGGGCACTTCGCTCTGTAGGCGAATTTCTACGGCGGAGGTGAGCAACTCGCGCAGTTGGCGGGCGTATTCCTCCGCAGGCAGCAGCTGCTCGGCGTTGAAGTCGGGTTGCCAGTAGGGGCGAACATCGAGTCGATCTTCACGATACACAGCGTAATGGCCGGGCGGCAGCTTGGCGATTCCGCGGAAGATTGTGCGCGGATGGGGAACGTACTGGTACGTGAGGTAGTCGTCGAGCGCTTGCGGGTCAATCTCGCGCGGGACGTCGGGCACTTCCAGAACGCTTTTCAACTCGCTGGCGAACAGCAGGCGGCCCGGTTCGTGGCGATAGACGAGCGGCTTCTTGCCGAGCCGGTCGCGCGCGAGCAGCAACTGCGCCCGGCGGGCGTCCCAAATTGCGAAGGCGAACATGCCGTTCAGATGGTCGAGCATCTTCGGCCCTTCGTCCTCGTAGAGATGGACGAGCACTTCCGTGTCGCTTTGCGTGCGGAACCGGTGGCCAGCGCCTTCCAGGCGGCGGCGAAGCTCGCGGAAGTTGTAGATTTCGCCGTTGAAGACGACCTGGACGGAGCCATCCTCGTTGGCGATCGGTTGCTGGCCGGTG
Source organism: Planctomycetaceae bacterium (assembly GCA_021372555.1). Classification (GTDB taxonomy): domain Bacteria; phylum Planctomycetota; class Planctomycetia; order Pirellulales; family Thermoguttaceae; genus JAJFUI01. The sequence continues at coordinate 6,092 of JAJFUI010000293.1, forward strand.
GAGAGGTCGATGATCGCGAGGCGACGGTGGGCAAGAGCGACGCCGTAAGGCACTGAAGTGCCTGGCCCTTGCGAGGCGATGTCGGCCATATAGAGGCCTTGGCCGTCGGGGCCGCGATGGCGCAGGACGTCGATCATCCGCTGGAGCGTTTCGCGGTCCAGGGCTTTGCGAGGATCGCTCCACGTTGCGCCGGCAATGCCACACATAAGAGAGCATGATAGGCGGGCGGACGCAGTGTGGCAAGGCGCTCAGTGGCGGGGCAGGCCAGCCATCGACGAACGATGGCGCTGCTAGCATCGTCTTGCTCTTGATCCGATTGTGGGCTCGGTGGTAGACTTCCCGCCCGTGCGTTCCGCAACAGGGAGGTTGCTAAGATGAGGATGGATCCTCGGCCGTATGATGTGCGCGAGTTGGTTATCCGCACATTCGAGTATTTCGACGTGGTGCTGGAAAATCCGTGGGACCTGGACGAGACGATTCTCGTCGACGAGGGGCGTTGCACGGCACGCACCTACAAGGTCGACGGCCACATGGCGATGTGGCTGGTCGAGATCGGAATCGTGCAGTTCTACGATGCGGAAGGGAACATGCTCCGCACGGTGAACTTGCTCGAAGAGTTCGAGCCGCAACGCATGGCGGCCTAGCGGCGCGCGACGGCGGCTGGCGGCAATCTGCGTTACCGAGCGCAGGCCTGCCCGGCGTCGGCCGGCGCCGGAACGGCGATCTCTGGGTCGATCTGTGCTCCCATGTACTGAGCGACGATCTCCAGCAGCTTTCGCCGATCGATAGGCTTGGGCAGATAATCATTGCAGCCGGCGTCCAGGCATTTTTGCCTGTCCTGCGTCATGGCGTGTGCGGTTAGTGCAATGATCGGACCTTGGTAGCCCATCGAGCGGAGCTGTCGCGTGGCAGCATAGCCATCGAGCACCGGCATCTGCATGTCCATGAGGATGACATCAAACGGTGGCTGAGGCGACGGGTTGCCGACCATCGCCGCATTCGAGATCGCCGCAATTGCCTCTTCGCCGTTCTCGGCCAGCGTGACTTCAGCGCCGGCCTTGCGCAACAGGAATGCGACCAGACGACGATTGTCGGGGCCATCTTCCACCAGCAGCACGGGGCCGCTCAGTCGCGGCATCGGCGGCGGCGCGCACTTGTCCGAACCGTTTTCCTGCGAGCGCCTGTCGCCAGCGATGGTTACGAGTGTTCCGTCGATCGGGCCGGGTTCGATTGTGGCGGAAAATGTTGTGCCGCGGCCAGGGGCGCTGCGGACTTGGATGTCGCCGCCCAGAAGCTGAGCGAGGCGTTTGCTGATCGACAGTCCGAGCCCACTGCCGCCGAAGCGACGGCTTGTCGATGTATCGCCTTGGCTGAATGGCCGAAATAGTTGAGCCAGTTGCCGCTCCGTCATTCCGATACCGGTGTCGATGACGTCAAATTGCAGCAGCGGCCGTCGATCGTCGGCAGTTTGAACGCGCGTGACGATGCGGACGCCGCCGGCGTCGGTGAATTTGATTGCATTGCCGATGAGATTGATCAGAATCTGCCGCAGCCGCACCGGATCCGTGCGAATGGTGGCCGGGATGGAACCGTCGAATTCAACGGAGAGGGAGAGGTGCTTGGCGTCGGCACGAAGCCGCATGAGCGACGCGACGTCAGCCACGATGCCCGCGGGCGAACAGGCGACTGGCTCGGCCTGAAGCTTTTGCGCCTCGATCTTGGAGAGGTCGAGGATATTGTTGATGATGTCGAGCAGGTAAACGCCGTTGCGGCGAATGGTTTCAGCCGCGTCGGCTACTACAGCGGGGTCCTGGCTGCCTTCAGCCACAAGATCGGCGTAGCCGAGAATCGCGGTCATTGGAGTACGAATCTCGTGGCTCATGTTGGCCAGGAATTCGCTCTTGGCCCGACTCGCCGCTTCAGCCAGCAAACGGCTCTTTTCCAGAGCGATATTCGTCGCCCGCAGGGCCTCGGCATAACTGCGAAGTTCCTTTTCGGCGTGGCGACGTCCGGTAATGTCGATCTGGGAGATGTACACGCGGGCGAGGCTCTGGTTGCAGCCAGGCGCCGCTGCCCAGCGAAGCAGGATTTGCTTCTCGCCGCCGTGAAATGTGCGGGTGGACGCCTCCAAGTCGAACGTGGTCTTGCCTTCGGCGATCGACAGCAGCATCGTGCGGAAAGATTCGTAGGTATCGTCGTTGAAGATCGGATCTAGACCGGCAAGAAGCTGTTCTCGGGAGGTGGCCCCATGCAGGTCCAGAACGGCTTGGTTAACGTCCAGGACCTTTATCTTGGCGGCGCACTGGCGCACGACATCCGGGTGCTCGCGGAGGTAGTTGTCGAAGTCGGTGACGCCGGACGCGCGAAGAGCGTCGATGTGGGCCTTCACCTCACTGTAATCTTCCTCCCGCAGCGGGATCGGTGAGCGGTGGAACAGACTGCGGTATCGCTCCTCGCTCTCCCTTGTCGCCTTTTCCGCTCGTTTGCGTTCATCGATGTCCAAGAGCAGGCCGTTGAAGACGATTTCACCTTGGTGCTTTGTTGGCGACGACACGGCGCGGAACCAGGTTGGCTCGCCAGACGACCCGACAAATCGCCCTTCGAAGTCGAACGCTTTAAAATCACGAATCGCTTCCTTGGTGGAATCGATAAATCTCTGCCGATCCTGCGGATCGAGGTGTTCGATGAGCTGTGAGAACAGTTGGTTTGGCGTGCCCGAAAGTCCGGAAAGCTCTTGGAGGCGGCCGTCGACCTGGTAGAGGCCAATGTCGCCGTTGGGGCGGGCATAGAGCTGATAGATGACGCCGGGCAGGTTCGCGGTCATCAATCGGAGCTTTTCCTCGCTTTCACGGGCGGTGCGTTCGGCGTGCCACATCGCCGTGATGTCCTGGGTAGTGCCGACCATGCGGATCGGCCTGCCCCAGTCGTCGAACGTAACGTGCCCTAGCTCGTGAAGGAATCTAATCTCGCCACTGGGCAGCACGACCCGATGGGTGAAGTCGCAAGGTCCCTGCACTAGTGCTCGGCGGATAGGACGATAGATGCCGTCCCGGTCGTCGGGGTGCACTCGGTCGAGAAACGAGTTGACCGAAGGATCGCTTTTTTTTGGCACGCCAAAAAGGCGGTATCCTTCGTCGGACCAGACGACGGCGCCGGTGCGAAGGTCCCATTCCCAACTGCCGAGATGCGCCAAGTGCTGCGCCTCTTGAAGCTGACGGTGGCTCTCGCGAAGTTGACGGGTTTGTTCGCCAACAAGTCGACGGACCGCGACGACGCGATCGGCGATTGAGAGAAGGTAGGCCGCGAGGATCGTGGTGAACCCCAGGGCGAACGCTGTGATCGCCCACGGGTGGCCGCCGGTGTGTGCCGTGACCGCGACCCAGACGCCTGATGCCGCGGCGACAATCGCAATTACCGGTAAGCAGCGCCGCCAGCGGCGTTGCGGTTGGATGCTGGCTGGCGAGGCGGCGGCGTCCGCGTTGGAGATCGATTCGGCTCGTTCGGCGTCGTTGTCCGCGGTTCTGAGAGTCATAGATCCTGTTTCAAGACATGTGTCGACCGCGTACGCAAGTGCAGCCACAACGCGGTATGTGCCCGCGTGAGACGCGGCGGTCCGATTCTCTGGACAGAGACGAGCGACTGCCCTCTTGAAATCGTAGCTCACGGAATTCCCGGCATCGGGGTTGTCCAGGGCGATAATCGCTACTGGCGGGACGATCGGCCTTTGCCGCTTTGTCTGCTAGATTCGCGGAAAAGGATCGTAACAGCAGTTACTGATAGACGTTTGGTGGCGGTCGGCAGTGAGTCGCAAAGCTGTGTGCCGATGCGCGCGAACCCTCAAATCGCGGGAGTTGACCTCAGCCCATCGTGGCGCTATGCTTCCTCGCGTGATGGATGACGTTGCAAGAAACGAACCTGTCGCTACTCTGTCCGACTATGGTGCGGCTCGGCAGAGGATGGTCGAGGACCAGCTTCGCGGCCGAGACATCACTGACCGTCGGGTGTTGGAGGCGATGGGACGAGTTGAACGCCACCGCTTTGTCCCTCTGGATGTGCAAGACCAGGCGTACGAAGATCATCCGCTTTCGATCGGGCTGGGCCAGACGATTTCGCAGCCCTATATCGTGGCGCTGATGACGCAGTTGGCATCGCCCTCGCCCAACTGCCGGGCCCTCGATGTGGGCACCGGCTCGGGCTATCAGGCGGCCATTCTGGCTGAGTTATCCGATCAGGTTTACGGTCTTGAGATTCACAAGGAGTTGGCTGACTCGGCCGCGGAGCGACTCGCAGCGTTAGGATACCGCAACGTCACTGTTCGGTGCGGTGATGGTTACCAAGGGTGGCCCGAGCATGCGCCGTTCGACGTTATTCTCGTGGCTGCTGCTGCGGTCGAGGTGCCGCGGGCTTTGATCGAGCAGCTTGCGCCCCGAGGGCGGTTGGTTATTCCGGTCGGTCGGCATTACCAGGAGTTGCTTCTCATCGTGAAGCGGTCGGACGGCACGCTCGATCACATTGCGGTAGCGCCAGTCCAGTTCGTGCGAATGACCGGCGGTCCGCCGCGTAAGGAAGAGGCCTAGCCTGCGGCTCGTCCGGTCTCACAATTTGGAAGACAGCTAGCCAAGCAGGCCGTCAACGAACTGAAGGTCTTGCAGAAGAGCGTCGAGCAGTTCCACGCGTTCGGCGGTTGGCGTGTCGCTCGTCGCGACGAGGACACGACTGCGAGCAATCGTGTGCGTGTCGACTTCGATGGTCGCCGTCGAACGGCAGACGACTTGTTCGTCATCCGCATCGGTCGCTTTCGATGCAAGATTTACGTCGGCGACGCTGGGCGGCGAATCGGTGCTCGAAGCGATCTGCCTATCGGGCATTGCGATGGCGGCGCGCTCGACCGATTGGTCGGCTGTTGCCAGCAGCTCTGCGACGATTGCCGGGCCGGCGCTGTTTGCCGCCACGCTAGCGAGCGCATGTGCGCGGGCCGCGAGGGAGAACGTTCCGTTGTAACTGCTGCTGCGGCCGGCGCTGTCGGTAACATAGATCGAGAAGTTGTGGCTTCCCGCGGACATCGAAGGGAAGACACCGGCATAGTAATAGGCGCCGCCGGCATAGGGGCCATACGGCCCGTAGCTGGCTGCCAGTTGCATTCCGTCGACCACCAGCAAGCGAGATCGAATCGCGTTCGTGCCTGTGACGGCAAACGTGACGACTCCCAACTCGCCGGATTCGAGGACGCCATTCTGGCTGACGGCCTCACCGATGGCAACGCTGGAGATGATCGGCGCTGCCGCCGGTACGACGACGAAGGACCCGGTGGCGCTGCCGGTCAGACCGTTGGCGTCGGTCATCTGGATGGAATACGTATGAGTCCCGGCCGACAGTCCGTTAAAGATACCGAAGGAGTAGTAGACGCCGCCGGAATAAGGCCCATAGGGGCCACACGCGGTGCATGCCTTGCCATCGAGCGTGAGCGACTTGCTGGTGATTTGCGCGGAGGTCGTCAGCGCCCAGGTGAGGACTCCCTGCTCGTTGGCCTCCAGCGTGCCATTCTGCGGGCTCAGTTCGCCGACGGCGACGCTGAACACGCTAGGCGCAGCGGCGGCGCTGACGACGAACGAGCCGGTTGCCGTGGCCGACAGGCCGTTCGTGTCGGTCATGACGATTTTGTAGCTATGCGTGCCGGCGGCCAGCGGGCCAAAAACACCCGCGCAGTAATACACGCCGCCATCATACGGCCCGAACGGCCCGTAGACGGCCGTCACCACGGCGCCGTCGATGGTGATGAGCTTGCTCGCGATGGGCGTGGTGTAGTTGACGGCCCAGGTGATGACGCCCTGTTCGCTCGATTCGAGGATGCCATTTTGGAGCGAGGCCTCGCCCGTCGCAACGCTGGATAGCACTGGTGGCGTTGCATCGGGCGGCGGGCTGACCGTCGAGCCAACCAGATCGGCGACGATCAAGTTCGCCACAGGGCTCCCACGGCCAGTTACCAGATCGAAGCCGACGGCGGCCGAGTATCGCGGGTTGCCGGTGCTCATGCCGGTGGTGATGTCGTGGAAGTCGGCAGTCGAAAGCGAATAGAGCAGCGGCAGCGTTTGGCTCGCGCCGTCCAGCGAGTCCTTGCCGGCGAGCATGCGTCCCTGGTCCGCGATAGCGATCAGGGCGGCCCACTGGGGCGCTGCCGCGCTGGTCCCGCCCCATTGCGCCCACGGCGAAGATGCGGAATTGTTGTAAGTGTCGTAGACCGAGAAACCCGAGTACGGGTCGGAGTCATAGGCCACATCGGGGTTTGCTCGGTAGGTGCCGCTTTGAGTGACGATCGTGCGTTGGTACGTCGGCAGGCGCTCGTAGCGGCTTAAGCCTCCGCCGCTTCCACTCCAGCCGGATTCGCCGATGTAATTGCCTTGCGAGTCGATGGAGAGCGTGGTGCCGCCGACGGCGACGACGTTGGGCGATATCGCCGGATATCCGACCGGGGCTCCGGTGTCACCGCTGGCGGCGAGGAACGTCACGCCACAATGATTGCTTGGTGTCGTGAAATAGCCATCGAGGGTCGTTTCGCTCGCGAAATCGCCGCCGGTCCAGCTCATCGAGACTGCGACGACTCCCGCGTAGTTGCGGGCGTAGTTGACCGCGGTGAGCATGTCGCTATAGGAAGCGGAATTGGCTTCGACCAACAGAATGTTCGCTCCCGGAGCGATTGCGTGCGCCCACTCGACGTCCAGCGCTATTTCCGCGGCCCAGCCGGCGTTCGCGGTGGGATAGGCGGTCCCGCCGTACTGATTGACCTTCGTGAAAACGGTGTCCGGCAGCCCGTATGCGACGTTGAATTGGTGGAGATCGTAGGCGATGCGTGGGTCGTCGTAGGCGTCGACGATGGCGATCGTCGTGCCCGTGCCATCGCCCACGACCGTGCCATTGTTGAAGGCGATCTTGTCGAAGCCGTATGCGTGAAGAACCTGCGTGGGCGTCAGGCCGGTCGGCGACTTGGTCGACAACATCGCGACTTCATCGGCGGCCGACGTCGCAACCGTGCAGGGAACCGCTTCGCCCAGCGGAGAGACTGACAGCAGCGCTCGGACCTCGAGCGATTCAATGTTGAGCCTGCGGAACGATCCGCGCCGGGCGGATCGCGCGTGCTGGCCGGGCTTGCGTCGCCACGCATAGCTTGCGGGAGAACACAATAGACGACGCATTGAGAATTCCCTGTCTGTTCCGAAAATGCCTCTTCGCCCGCTAAAATCTATGGCGCTATTACAACGTGGTCAAGGAGTGGGCCGCTTTCGCGGATCATTCAGAATCTGCCGGATGCAAGCTTTTTCCGGAAGTCGTTGCGCCGGAACGCAAGGCCGCTACGTCGACGAAAGGGCGACCGCGGAGTTATAGCGAAGGGCAAGACGGCGGGGTGCCATGCCAGCGTGGCGCAATGCGAGCCATTGACAATGTACGGCCGTATATTGTACGATAGTCCGCGGTGTCATTCAGTAAAGAACCTACGCCGAGTCACACGATGGGCCTATTCGATACTCTTACGGAGCGACAGTCGGAAGTCTACAAGTTCATCCGCGACAAGATTCGCGGCCGGGGCTACGGGCCGACAGTCCGCGAGATCGCGGCCGAGTTCAACATCAACTCGCCCAACGGCGTGGTTTGCCACTTGAAAGCCCTGGTCAAGAAGGGATTGATCACGCGCGAGCCCAACATGTCGCGGGCGATTCAACTGGCCGCCGAGCCGATCGAGATTCGCGGCCTCCCGCTGGCTGGCAGCATTGCCGCGGGCGTCTTGCACGAGGCCATCGAGCAAGACGAACGCATCGACTTCCAGGAGATGTTTGATCCCGCCAAGAAGAGCCTCTTTGTGCTCCGGGTCAACGGCGAGTCGATGATCGAGGACCAAATTGCCGATGGCGACTACGTTGTGGTCCAAAAACAGCGGACGGCGCGGAAGGGCCAGATTGTCGTCGCCTTAACCGGCGAGGGCGAGGCGACGCTGAAACGCTGGTTCCCCGAAAAGAATCGTATTCGGCTCGAACCGGCCAACTCGTCCATGAAGCCGATTTACGTCAAAGACGCCCGGGTCTTGGGCGTTGTTGTCGGCGTGGTGCGGCAGGTGGCGTAACGGCAGCGGCTTGCCCGCGCGATCCTGAGCGAGAATGAGCTCTCGCCCGAGGATTTTTGTCGCTGCTCGAATCGCTGTGACTCAGCGGAAAAACCGCTTTCTGGAACTTTTCTGTTCCCGCCGCCGTCCCAGAGTTGTAGAATTGGCGAGCAATGCGGGTGGGGTGGCATGCCCGCTGGCCGCAGTAACACGCTTTCGAGGAGTTCTAGCCATGTCGCGCCGTCTCGGTTGGTGTGCCGTGTTGTCAATCGTCGCTTTCGCGGCCGTCGTCCGGGCCGAAGGGCCGCAGCCGGGCAACCTTCCGCTCAATCGGGTCATCCTCTTCAGCTCCGGCGTCGGCTTCTTCGAGCACGCGGGCCAAGTGAAGGATGACGCCAAGATCGAGATGAAGTTCAAGACCGACCAGATCAACGACCTTCTGAAAAGCATGGTCGTGCAGGATCTGGACGGCGGACACGTCTCGACGATCACCTACGCGTCGAAGGACCCGATCAGCAAAACGCTCGAAGGCTTTTCGATCGACCTCCGGGGCAACCCGACGCTGGCGCAACTCCTGCAGCAGGTCCGTGGCGAGCGGGTCGTTGTCGAGGCACCCAGCGAAGTCAGCGGAATCATTCTTGGTGTTGAGACGCGAAAACGCCGACTCAGCGAACATGAAACCATCGACGCCGATGTCCTGAATGTGCTCACCGAGGGCGGCCTGCGAGCCATCCCGCTTGATTCGGTCAGCCGGATCAAGCTTGCCAACCAAAAGCTGGACGCCGAGCTGCGCAAAGCGCTGTCGCTGCTGGCTTCGGCGCACGCCACGGACAAGAAGTTGGTTGAGCTGAACTTCCTTGGTAAAGGCGCCCGACGCGTTCGCGTCGGCTATATCCAAGCATCGCCAATTTGGAAAACCACCTATCGTCTGGTGTTGGCTGACGACCGCAAACCGTTCTTGCAGGGTTGGGCGATCGTCGAAAACACGTCGGAGGAAGATTGGCGCAACGTCCGGCTGACGCTCGTGAGCGGCCGCCCGATTTCGTTTACGATGGACCTCTACGAGCCGCTTTACTTGGAGCGGCCGCAAGAGAACTTGGAGCTTTATGCGTCCTTGCGACCGGAAACGTACAATCAGGACCTTGATAAGAAGGAAGCAATGTTTTGCGAAAAGGCAAAAGCTTCAAGGGAACCGGCTTCGCCGAGCGACGCGATGAGGAAGGCTTACGAGGGTGATGGCAAACGCGCGCAGATGCAGCCTGCCCAAGCAGTGCCAGCAGCCGATTCGACGGAGAGTTTATACGCGACTGGGGGCAGGTGGGAGGTTGGGCGCGGTGTCCAATCCGCGGCCCAGGGTGGCAATGTTGGCAACTTGTTCCAATATGCGATTGCCTTGCCCGTTAGCTTGCCGCGGCAGCAGTCGGCGATGCTGCCGATCGTCAACGCGGAGGTGAAAGGCGAAAAGGTCTCGATTTACAATCCGGCGGTCCAGGCGGAGCACCCTCTCTATGGACTGCGGTTCACGAACACGACGGACTTGTATCTGATGCAAGGGCCGGTCACCGTGTTTGATGGCAGCGTCTATGCCGGCGATGCGAAGATCGAAGACCTTCCGCCGGGCAGCGAGCGACTGATCAGCTACGGTTTGGACCTCGATACCGAAGTGGCGCAGCAGGGCAAGGCCCAGCCGGAGGAATTGCTCAGCGTTCGGCTGTTGAAAGGAACAATGATTACGGCCCGCAAGTTCACCCGGTCGGTCGAATACACCGTGAAGAACTCGGCGAAGCACGTGAAGAACGTATTGATCGAAATGCCGATCGACCCGAGCTGGACGCTTGTTGAACCGAAGAAGCCGACGGAGCGGAGCCGCAACATGTACCGCTTCGCGGTCGTGGCGAAACTGGGCGAGCCGGCCAAGCTCACGGTCGCCCAAGCGAGGAGTGAGCAGCAGCATGTGGCCATCACAAACCTTGATGACGGGACCATCCGCTTCTATCTGAGCGCGAAGGTGGTCAGCGAGCCGGTAAAGGCCGCGTTGGCGAAGATTGCCCAGCGCAAGCACGAAATCGAGCAGGTGGCCGGTCAGCGTCAGCAACTCGAGGTGCGGACCGAACAAATCGCCAACGATCAGAACCGCATCCGGCAGAACATGGCCTATCTCGACCATCAAAGCGATGTCTACAAGAGGTACGTCAAGAAGTTCAGCGACCAGGAGACGGAGGTCGAGAAACTCCGCGGGCAGAGCAGCGAGTTGGCCGAGAAAGAGATTGCACTGCGGAAGTCGCTGGACGAGTACCTGATGGGGCTGGACGCGCAGTAGGGAGCCTCGCGATTGGAACGCCGGCGGCGTAGGTTGAAGCGCGCCGGCCCACGCTACCGTGACTTTCGCCAAACCCGGCTCTGGCTTATACTTAGCGGATGGCTTCCGACCGTCCGATAGCTTGGGTTGTGCGCTCGCTGCTGGCCGTCGCGATACTATCGGCGGGCCGCTGCGGCTTGGCCCCAGCGCAAGCGATTGACGCGTTGGGCAGCAGCCGTTTTGAACTGGCCGAGGCGGTCGAAGTCGATCTGGTTGACAACGCCACCCGCGTTCGGTTGGAGAAGGCAAAAGCCCTTCTCGCCGACCGGCAATGGGACGAGGCGATTGAGATTCTGCGGCAACTGGCGGAAACGCCCAGCGGCAAGCTTGTCCATGTGACTCCGCAGCGTTTCATCAACCTGCAAGACTGGTGCCAGCAGCAGCTAAGGACCCTTCCGCCCGAGGGTCTTCGATTCTATCGCGCGCGCGTCGATCCGGTGGTCGCGCAGTGGTACGAACGCGGGATCGCCGCGCGCGATCGCTCGCTCCTGCAGAACGTCGTCGATCGGGCCGCGGCGAGCAGCTACGGTGATCGGGCGCTCCTAACGCTGGGCGACATCGCGCTGGAGTCGGGCGACTTCGCCGCCGCGCGATCGTATTGGAAGCGGATCGCCGCGTCGTCGGACCCCAATCTGCAACCCGCCCTCCAAGCACGGTTGGTGTTGGTATCGATCTTAAACGGCGAACGCCCGCGCGCCCAAACCGAACTGGCCAACTTGCGTCGGTCGTATCCGGACGCCAAAGGCCGTCTGGGTGGGCGCAACGGGAAGTACGTCGAGCTGCTTCAAACGGTGCTGGACGAGAGCGCAGCGTGGTCAGCGGCGACGGCGGCCTCGGACTGGCTTACGTTTGCAGGCAATCCAGAACGGAGCAAGGTCGCGCCGCCAATGGCTGGGATCGGCGCCGTGGCTTGGCGAATGCAACTCGCGTCCTTTGCAAGAGAAACGCCGGCCTTCGGAGACTCCCTGCACCGATCCGCCTTGCATCCGGTTTTGGTTGGCGATCTGTTGTTGGTCAACGATGCGGAGCAAATTGTCGCGATCCAGTGGCGGACGGGTAAGCCAGCTTGGGGCGGGTCGACGGTGCTGTACCGATCGGGGCCTGCCGGTGCGAACACTGCTTCGCACCAAGCAGCACACGCGCTCGGAACGCCGCAATACACAATGACCGTGCGGGCAAATCGCCTATACGCACGTATGGGCTCGGCGCTGGTGGGCCAGCCAGAGGACGGAACGGCGGCAATTGCACCTGGTTGCCTCGTTTGTCTCGATCTGGCGTCGCAGGGGCGACTGCTGTGGAAAGTGACGTCGGAAGAGGGCTGGACCCTGGAGGGTTCTCCGCTGGCCGACGCGCAGAACGTGTACATTGCCATGCGTCGTCGAGATGCGCGGCCGCGAGCGGCGGTGGCCTGCTTCGATGCCGGCACGGGCCGATTGCGCTGGCGACGCTTCGTCGTTGCGGCGGAAATGCCTGGCCAGGGGCTGCTGCCCAGTTTTGCGCACAATTTGCTCGCGTTGGCGGGCGGCACGCTCTACTTGAACACGAATCTTGGGGCGGTAGCTGCTTTGCGTGCCGAGGACGGTCGAATCCTGTGGGTGAGCCTTTACCCGCGTGCGCTCCGCGGCGATTTGGCCAAGCTTGCTACGCACTGGCATCGCGCACCGAACCCATGTGTTTTGCGAGGAGAGGAGCTATTTGTCGCGCCCAGCGATAGTCCCGGCGTCTTCGGCTTCGACGCGGCTACCGGCCAAATGCTTTGGAAAACAGGGACCGAGGTGGAGGATGCCTTGCACCTGTTGGGCGCGACCGACGATTGGCTTATCGCCGGCGGCTCGCGGCTCTACTGGATCGGCTTGCGGGGCGACAATCGCGGCCGGGTGAAGCACGTCTGGCCGAGCCGACCCGAGCCCTGCGACGGTCGCGGGCTGTTGGCTGGGGACTGCGTTCTCTGGCCTACGCGTGATAAACTGTACGCGATCGACTCAAAAACCGCCCAGCAACGCGATGTTTTCAACTTGGGCGATCTCGGCGTCACCGGCGGCAATCTGTTGGTTGCCAAAGGCCGACTGCTGATCGCGACCGATAACGACTTGACAATGATCGAGCCCAGTAGACCAACGCCATGACATCCGAACACGAAGACGTCCGCGCCGTGCAAGAGCTGAGCGAAGCCTATCAGGCGATTACCACGCAGTTGGGCCGGGTGATCGTCGGTCAGCAACACGTGATCGAGGAGTTGCTGATGGCGATGTTCGCTCGAGGACACTGCCTGCTGGTCGGCGTGCCGGGCCTTGCCAAGACGCTTTTGATTCGCACCTTGGCAGACACGCTGGCGTTGGAGTTTCGCCGCATCCAGTTCACGCCGGATCTAATGCCCTCGGACATCACCGGCACTGAGGTGATCCAAGAAGACCGCAGCTTGGGCACGCGCGAGCTGCGTTTCTTGAAGGGGCCGATCTTTGGCAATGTCATTCTGGCGGACGAGATCAACCGGACGCCGCCGAAGACGCAAGCGGCCCTGTTGGAGGCGATGCAGGAATATCAAATCACGGCCGGCGGGCAGCGCCACCAGCTTGCGCAGCCGTTTTTCGTGTTGGCTACCCAAAACCCGATCGAACATGAGGGGACCTATCCGCTTCCGGAGGCGCAGCTCGATCGCTTCATGTTCAACACCTATGTCGACTACCCGGAGGAAGACGAGGAGTTTGACATTGTGCGACGCACGACGGCCGAGGTGACAGCCACCGTCGCGCCGACGCTCTCGGGCGAAAAAATACTGACCCTGCAGAAAATCGTTCGCCGCGTGCCTGTGGCCGATCATGTGGTCCGCTACGCGATGCGGCTAGTGCGGCTAAGCCGACCCGTCTCCCATCGACCGTTGGCGGGACTGGATCTGGGGGCGAGGGCAGCGGAAACCGACAAATCGCGAAATCATGTCCCGCAGTTCATTCGCGATTACGTGAGTTGGGGCGCGGGACCCCGCGCGAGCCAGTATCTGGTGCTCGGCGCCAAGGCCAGGGCGGTGCTGCACGGGCGTTTCCACGCCGACGTGGACGACGTTCGTGCCGTGGCCTTGCCGGTGCTTCGCCACCGCATCGTCACCAATTTCAACGCGGAGGCCGAAGGAATCAAGTCCGATGACTTGATCCGGCGGCTAATCGATACCGTTGGCGACCAGGACGCCGCAGCCGATGAGAAGCTGCCGCCGGTGTTCAAGACAAAGGTCGGAAGGGGGAAGGGGGAAGCGGGAACCGCATAACGGCGTTGCGAGTCTGCATCCCCACTACTCATGCACGAGACGCCCGAACGATTGCTCGACCCGGAGATGCTTGCCCGGCTGCAGGGACTGCCGTTGCGTGCGCGGTTAATGGTCGAGGGGTACGCGGCCGGTGTTCACCGGAGCCCGTTCCATGGGTTCTCCGTCGAATTCGCCGAGCACCGCGAGTACGCGCCCGGCGACGATCTTCGCTATCTCGACTGGAAAGTCCTTGGGCGGACGGACAAATACTATTTGAAGCAGTTCGAGGAGGAGACGAATCTGGTATGTCACCTCCTTTTGGACACCAGTGAGAGCATGCGTTACCGGAGCAACGTCGCGACGGAGTCAAAGCTTGACTACGCCCGGCGGGCGGCCGCCGCGCTGGCCTATCTTGTGCTCCATCAGCAGGATAGCGTGGGACTCATCACGTTCGACAGCGAGGTTCGCAAGCTCATTCGCGCCGGCAGCAACCCGTCCCGGCTGAACGACATCTTGCACGTGATGGCCGATGCGCCGGCGGAGCGGAAGACAGCGCTTGCGCCAATATTCCACGATGTAGCCAAGCGGCTCAAGAGGCGAGGCATTGTCATCGTGCTGAGCGATCTGTTTGACGACGTGGACTCGATTATCGCCGGCTTGAAACACTTGCGGCACCACCGGCACGAGGTCGTGTTGATGCACGTGCTCGATCCGGCCGAGTTGGATTTCCCTTTCGACTCCGTGACACTGTTCCGCGGGATGGAGGGTATGTCGGATGTCCTGGCCGATCCGCCGGCGCTGCGGCGCGCGTATCTGGCCGAGTTCGGCAGCTACCGCCATCGATTGCAGTCCGGCTGCCGTGGGTTGGCAGTTGACTATGTGCCGATGCGGACCGATCGGTCGCTGGAAGTCACGCTGTCGAGTTATTTGGCATCGAGACAATAGTGGTCAGTGGCCAGTGGTCCATGGTCAGTGACGAATGTTAAAGAAGAAACCGACTCGCGGACATCCATCCACTATCCACTATCCACTACCACATGCTGCCGCCACTGTTTGCCTTTGGATGGATTGGCCTGCCGATGCTCGGCTGGTTGGCGGCGGCGGCTGCGCCCATACTCATCCACCTGTGGAGCCGGCGGCGATATCGAGAAACGTCGTGGGCGGCCATGGAGTATCTGCTGGCGGCGATGCGGCAGCGATCGCGCCGGATTCGTTTCGAGCAGTGGCTGCTGTTGCTGGTTCGCACGTTGCTAATTATGCTCGTGGTGCTGGGCGTTGCTGAGCCATACTTGGAATCGGCCGGCTTGGCCTTTGCGCCCGGCGGTCGCGTGCACCGCGTGCTGGTGTTTGACGGTTCGTACTCGATGGCCTGCAAGCCAGGTGACAAGTCGCGGTTTGATCGAGCGAAGGAGCTGGCCCGGCGACTTGTCGACGAGGGCTCTGATGGCGATGCGTTCACGCTGGTGCTGATGTCAGCATTGCCGCGGACGATTGTTGGCAGTGGTGGCGTCAAGCCGGCGACAATCTTGCAGGAAATCGACAGCATGCAATGCCCGCATGCCGGCGGCAACCTGCCGGCCACCGTGTCCGCGGTGCGGCGGCTCGTGGCTGAGGTTGGGCGAGACAACCCACGGCTGACGCGGCACGAGGTGTATTTCCTTACCGACCTGCATCGCGCCACTTGGGGGCAAAAACTGCTTGAGCCCGTCCGGGCGGAGTTCTTGCAACAGACGCGCGAGTTGGCCAAGGCGGCCTCGCTGGTCGTGGTTGATGTCGGACAACCGGTGACCGAAAATCTGGCGATCACGTCGGTCGAGGCGACCGAGTCGCCGGTGACAGTTGGCCGCGCTGCGTCGTTTACCGTTCGCTTGCAGAACTTCGGCCCCCGCAGCCTGGACAGGCAGCCCGTCGAGTTCTTCGTCGATGGTCGGCGGATCGAGCGGAAGGACGTTCAGGTGTTGGCTGGCGGTTCCGCCTCGGTCGGATTTTCTTATCGCTTCGAGACGCCCGGCGACCATGCGGTTGAGGCCCGAGCAGTCGGCGATGTGCTGGAAGTCGACAACCGACGGTTTCTAGCCGTGCCGGTGCGGCAGACGGTGCAAACGCTGTGCATTGATGGCCGTCCGAGCGGCGGTAGTCTCCGCGGCGCCGCTGATTACCTCGCCGTGGCGCTACAGGCGGGGCAGAAGGGCAGCCGTGCGGAGATCAAGGTCGACGTTGCTCCCGAGAGCGCGCTGATGGAACGCGCGCTGGCGAGTTATGACTGCGTCTTTCTCTGCAATGTCGCACAACTGACTGCCAGCGAAGCCCGCGTAATTGACAGATATCTTCAAGGCGGCGGCAGCGTAATCGTTCTGCTCGGCGACCGGGTGCTGGCCGACAATTACAATCGCGAACTGGGCCTTGCCGCGGGGCAGGCTGCCGATCAGCCGCCACGGGACGGGGCGAAGGTCGAGGCAGAGCAGGGCAGGGCAGGGGGGCTGCATCTGTTGCCCGCCCGCATCGGAACGCTCGTCGACCGGCCTCAGCACCGCCTCGATCCGTTGGGCTATCGGCATCCAATCGTCCAAGCGTTTCGGGGGCGTGGACAGACTAGTTTGCTGACGACGCCGGTCTTCAAGCATTACAGGCTGGAAGTGCGGGCCGGGGCGGCGGCCGCGGTGGTGCTTGCGCTCGCCGATGGCGAGCCGCTCGTCGTCGAACAGCCGGTCCATCGCGGGCGAGTCGTGCTGATCGGCACCTCGGCCGAACCAGCGTGGACGGCATTGCCGCTCTGGCCGAGCTTTGTGCCGCTAGTCCACGAGATCGTTGCTTATTGCATGTCCGGCGAGCTTCGCCGGCAAAATCTCACCGTCGGCGAACCGCTTGATGCGTTGCCGACGCTGCCCACGGTTGCCGGATCGCTTGTCGTACAGTCACCCGACGGCCGCAGGCAGGCGGCGCCCGCACGAACGGTCGGCGAGTGCCCGGCTGTGAGCTTTTCGGACACGAGCCAAAGCGGCATCTATGTTGTGGAAAATGGTACGCGCCCGGAGCGGAAGTCGCTGTTTGCGGTGAACGTGGACACTGCGGAAAGCGACCTGACGCAGACGGATGTGCAGGAGCTGCGAAGCCGCTTGTGGCCGGGCGTTCCTTTCACGTATCGGACCTCGTCACGCGGCGCCAGTCTGGACGCGGCCTGCGCCGTGCTGCGGGAGGACGCCAGATTTCATATTGGGCTGTTGTATGCCGCCTTGGTGCTGTTGCTCGGCGAGACATGGCTTGGATGGAAGATGGGATACTGTCGGTGATTGAATTTGGCGATTTGATGATTGCAGATGATGTCCGGACCTTCTATCGGTTCCTGTATTGCCAATGGGCCGTGTCGTGGCCAGTCAGCCAGCAAACTCGGCTGGGACAGCCGTGTTTGCGGTCGAACGCGGATCCATGGGAATGTCGGCATCAATAATTCCTCGCTATGAACCACGCTGTTCCAAAATGGCTTGAGCGTTTACTCGACCTGCCGACGGCACCCGGCGCGGGCACGGTATGGAGTATTGAGCACGCGTGGCCCTGGCCGCCGTGGGTGACGCTGTTGTTGCTTGCGGCAGCGGCGGCCTTCGTCGTGGCGATCTACTTGCGAGAGAGTCGGCACGCCGGTCGCAGATTTCGACTTGCGCTGGCGGCGATTCGCCTGACGCTGGTTGCGCTCCTGGTCCTGATGATTGCCCAGATCACGCTCGTTTTGAAACGCACAGGCTTGCCCTCCATGGCCGTGCTGATTGACGACTCGCTGAGCATGACAACGGTTGACCAGTATGCCGACAAAACTCGGATGGCGATGAATGAGCGAATGAAGGCGGCGGGAATGGCGAAAGGCGAGTTGAGCCGGTGGAAACTGCTGCGGACGCTCTTGACTGAAGATAGCGGCTCGCTCTTGCAGGCTATCGGCGACGGCCATAAGCTTCGCGCTTGGTATCTCAACGACCTCCGACCCGTCGGCGCGGACGACTCATCAGGCGGCAGCAGTGCGACGGGCAAGGGGCCAATGTGTGCCACGGACACTGCCCGCATTATCGAACAACTTCGCACGATGGCCCCGAAGAGTGAGGCTACGCGGCTCGGTGGCGGCGTCCGCGGCGTGATCGACGAGTTGAGAAGCTCGTCACTGTCGGCGGTCGTCGTGTTCACTGACGGTGTCAACACCGAAGGGCCGTCGCTTGGCGAAGCCGCCGAGTACGCAAGTCGCCGCGGCGTGCCGCTCTACTTTGTCGGGCTAGGCAACGATCAGCCGTCGCGAGACCTCATACTCTCGGATCTGATGGTCGACGACACCGTGTTCGTCGATGACGTCGTGAACTTCGAGTGCCGACTAACGTCCCATGGCTTCCAGGGCCGGAAAGTGCCGGTGGTGTTGCGCGAGAAAGGAAAGCCAGACGTTTTGGCGAAAACCGAGGTCACGGCCGGGCCGGACGGCCGACCCGAGCAGGTGCGTCTGCGCTTTCGGCCAACTCGCACGGGACAATTCGAGTACGTCGTCGAGGCGGCGCCGCAACAGGGCGAACTGCAGATCGAGAACAACCGCCAGGCGCGATTGATTGAAGTTCGCAAGGAGAAAATTCGGGTCCTGCTGGTCCAGGCCGATCCCAGCTTCGAGTTTCGTTACCTTCGCAATATGCTGCGGCGGGACGAAACAATCGAGCTGCACACCGTATTGCAGAACGCCGATTCGGAGTACGCCCGCCAGGACGCATCGGCGTTGAAAGCGTTTCCGCCTACGCGCGAAGAGCTGTTCGCCTACGACGTCGTGATTCTCGGAGACGCGAACCCCGATCTGCTGGGGGCCGTAGCATTGTCGGACCTGACCGAGTTTGTGACTCAGTCGGCGAAGGGTGGAAGTCTGGTGTTTGTAGCCGGACCAAACTACATGCCGGCGGCGTATCGTAACACGCCGTTGGCCCGGTTGCTGCCATTTGCTCAGGGCGCTGCATGGCCAACGCCCGGTCCCGCAACGGCCGACTCGGACGCGGCTGGCCTCGCCAGTGGTTTCACCATGCAGCCGACCGAGCTTGGGTTTGCCAGCCCGGCCATGCAATTGGGCGACACGGCCGAAGAGACGGAGCGAATCTGGCGTAGTCTGCCGCCGCTGTACTGGTTCCTCGAATTGCCCGAACTGAAGCCGGGCGTGCGCGTTCTGGCGGAACACCCGACGCGGACAGCGTCTGATGGCCGCCGGCTGCCGGTGTTGTGCCTCCAATACGTTGGGGCCGGAAAAGTCCTGTTTCACGCTACCGATGAGACATGGCGGTGGCGCTATCAGGTTGGCGATAAGTATTTTGCCCGCTATTGGGTGCAAACGGTTCGCTCGCTGTGTCGTTCGAAGCTCGGCGATGCGGGCCATGCCGCGGTTCTTAGCGCCGATCGCCGCAATTATTCGCAGGGTGAGTCGGTGCGGCTCCGGGTGCGATTCGCCGACGAACGAATGGCCCCGGCTGAGGACGACGGCGTCACGGTGGTCGTCGAGCAATCAGGGCATACGACGCAACGTGTGCCGCTCCGCCGGGCGACGGCTGGCCGGGGCGTATTCGAAGGCCAACTGGAGCATGTTTCGGCAGGCAGCTATCATGCGTGGCTCGCTGTGCCTGCAATCGCGGGCCACGCCGTCGCGGCGCAGTTCAGCGTGTCGCCGCCGCCCGGGGAGTTCGCTCAGGTGCGCATGGACGCCGCCGAGATGCGTCGCGCTGCGCGGCAGACCGGGGGAGGGTTTTACACCTTCGACACGGTCGCCCGACTGGCGCGAGACCTGCCGCGGGGTGGGCTGGTGCCGGTGGAAACGCTGCCGCCGCGCCCTCTTTGGAACCGCTGGCCGGTACTGGCCGCGTTTGTCGTCCTGCTGATTGGCGAATGGTTGCTACGGAAACGCGGGGGAATGGTCTAGAATCGACATCATGCTCCATCCGCTCGAACAGAAAATCGTTGTATTGCAACGCCGCGTGCGGCGCAGCGCAGCGGTGTACGGACTGAGCTTGGCTGGCGCTGTCGTGGTTGTTGCGGCCACTGTGGCGGGCGTGGCTGACTACGTGGCGCGATTCGAAGACCGCGGATTGCGTATCGTTGCGTCGCTGGCGGCCTTGGCCGTCTCCCTTTGGGCCGCTTATCGATTTCTCCGCCCAGCGTTGTTTACTCGGCCAAGCGACGTCGATCTCGCGGGTCGTGTGGAACGCCACTTTCCATCGCTGCAAAACCAGTTGCAGAGCGCGATCGAATTCCTTCGTCAACCCGAAGACGATCCAGCGGCCGGTTCGGCCGCGCTGCGACGCCTGGCGATTGCGCAGGCCACCGCCAGTGCTGAAGGAATCGAATTCGATGACGTCCTTAATAATCGGCCGCGGAACCGAGCCTTGGGCATTTTTGTGGCTTCGTGCGTCCTCTTGGCTGGTCTAGCGGCGATCGGACCCACGAGTGCGCGAATTGCCGCGGCGCGATTCCTTAATCCGCTGGGCGATACGGCGTGGCCACGGGCGACAAATCTTGCCGTCCGCGGAGCCACGGAGCGCGTTGCCCGCGGCAGCGCGTTTCAGATCGAGGTGGTTGACCGGTATGGGGCGCGCTTGCCGGCCGACCTGCGCATTCACTATCGACAGCGAGCCGATGGCGGGATAACCGAAGACAACGAGCGAATGCGGTTTGCTGACGGCGTCATGGTCGCGCGCCGCGAAAACGTGCAGCAGTCATTCGAGTATCGCATTGATGGCGGCGATGATCGCTCGATGCCATGGAGTGGCGTTGAGGTAGTCGACCCGCCGGCCATCGAGTCTCTATCGATTCGAGCGATCCCGCCCACTTACACTGGTTGGCCGGCCGCTGATTCGCCGCGGCAGATCCGCACGCTGATCGGCGCACGGCTACAAAGTACCGGCCGCGCGACGAAGCCGCTCCGCTCGGCAGAGCTTTGCTTTGAAGGGGGCCGAAAGATTGCGGCGACGTTGTGCGAAGATGGCCGCTCGTTTTTCGTTGGCGAGGCCGATGCTGTCATCGAGAAGTCAGGCTCCTACTGGTTCGAGCTTATTGATCGCGACGGATTCCGCGGTGGCAACGAGGACCGGTGCCAGATCAATGCCATTGCAGACGCGCCACCCTCCGTCGCGATGCAGCAGCCGACCGCCAACGTCTTGGTCACGCCGCAGGCGGTTGTGCCTCTTCGCGTATTCGCCGAAGATGACATCGCCCTACGCAACGTTGTGCTGAAATTCCGCACGTCCGATGGCGGGCCGGAACAGACGGTGACGTTGTGGACGGCTGCGGGCGGTGCATCGCGGAGTCCTTCGGCTGCGGACTGGGCAGCAGGCGTCGAAGATCGTCAAACGATCAACTACCGCTGGGGACTTGAGGGACTGCGACTGAAGCCCGGCAGCGAGGTGACCTTCTGTGTCGCAGCTGGCGACTATCGACCGCAGAGTTCATGCAGCGAACCGCGTCGGCTGATTGTCGTGACACCCGACGAGCTATTGGAGAAGTTGTCCTCTCGGGAAAAGCTCATTGCCGCGGAGTTGGAGCGGGCGCTTGCGATGCAGCGGGAGTGTCGTCGGCAGGTCGAGTCATTGCGAGTCCGCTTGTTGGCGGCGACAAGGTTCGAACAAGGCGACGTCGACCAGCTTCAGGCCGCGGAACATGCACAGCAAGACGTGGGTAGGCTGATCACCGATCGCAGCAATGCCGTGCCGGCGCACATTATCGCGTTGCTTGCCGATTTCGAGAACAACCGCATTTCGAGCACCGACGCCGATCGCCGAATGCGTGGCCTGCTGGAGGAGCTTGGTCGTCTGGAAAAAGGTCGCTTGCCCGTCATAGGGCGCGAGCTTATCGCAGCGCGGAAGACTGTTCAGACGGCCCGTGAAGAACATCGAGCCGCGGCCGATAGCGGACGTCGTGTGGCGGACGCACTCACCGCCGGTGGTGGCCAGCAAGATGCGGTGATTGGGGCGTTGGAGCAGTGGGTAACGCAGTTGGCCCGTTGGGACAGGTACGGCCGGTTCCAGCGCGAGCTTGCGCTACTAATTCGCGAACAGGACGAGTTGACGCATCGTACGGTGGATGCCGGACGGCGGACGCTAGCTCAGGACCTGCACGAGCTAGGGGCAATGGACGCCGCGGAATTGGCTGTCGCAGCCGGCGGCG